>JBCDBW010000012.1:0-60575 GCA_039182965.1 Verrucomicrobiota bacterium | reverse complement strand
GGCGTTTTGGTTTGGCGGGGGGGGCCGGGAGGGGGTGTTTGGGCGGGTCGGGGGTGGCTCAGGTTATTCCCGGTTTGGGTTTTTCTCTGGGGTGGGCGGGGGGCAAGAGAAAAATACACGAAAAATTCTATTGCGTCTCCTAAAATATATTCTATTTTAGAAAATACCCGGATCGATTGGGAATCTTTGGGAAAAACAGGAGGATAAAATGCAAGTTTTGGAAAGGACTGGAACGATGATTGGGAGTGAGTGGGAGGTCGAGGATACGGGGGCTCGTCGGATATCTGAGCCTATGGATTTTGGGCGCATTGAGCGTGGTACCGGGGAGTGGCCGTGGGAAGTGGAAGCGACGGAGGGGGCGCATTTAATCGCGGAGCACTACATTCGAGTGGATCGTGACGTGCGGAATCCCATGATTGCGCGGCGTTTGCGAGAGCGGATGAAAGAGCACTGTAGTCTGGTGGGAGAGCAGGCCGGTCTGCATTCGAACGAAACCATTTTTTATTGTCCTGAGCGGAAGAAGTTTTTTGCGTATCGCTATTCTGAGCGTGCGTGAGTGGCTTCCTCCCAAAGGAAAGGTAGCTCGTCCTTGGCGCCTATCCTCCCAGACTGCGTTTGGGGCGGGCTACCGTTTCCCGAGGGGAAGCAATTGTTCTTGAGTATCTCGAAAACCCCCAATTGCCCGGTTGTTCTCGCTGAGGAGGCAACCGGGTCGATTTTTTGAAGGGAGCTGTCCCTTTTCAACATGCATTCACGAGAGAAATGAGAGACAAGGGAGTAAGGTATCGGGGGTCCATGGCGGGGATCGTGATGGCGATCGGTGCGATGAATCCCGTCGTCGTCAGCTGCTCGGCGCTAGAGGCGGGGACTGAAAAGCAGGCGGTGCGGACGACGGCGTACACGCATAGCGAGCGGGATCATTTAAAATACGGTCGTAAGACGGCTCGAGGGACAACGCTGCGAAGTGGTGAAGTCAACTCGGCGGCGGCGGACTGGAGTGTTTATCCAGTGGGAACGAAGTTCAAGATTACCGGAGTCGACCGGGTCTATGAGATCGACGACTATGGAAGTGCTTTGGTGGGGACGGAGACGATTGATTTGTATAAGCCAACGCGGAGTTTGATGAACTCCTGGGGGGTGCGGCATGTGGACATTGAGATTGTGGAGGAGGGGTGTGTGGAGACCTCAATCAAGATTTTGAAGGGCCGGAAGGGGTATTGGCATTGTCGGGCGATGCTGGAGCGCCTATTGGAGCGGGCGTGACGGGGTTTGAGTTGGATGAATCGTGAATTTTCTTGGTTGGTGGAATACCTGTGGAGGGATTTACGGTATTTGGTCTTGCTTGATGTTAAAACGGGTGTGAACGGACCTGTACAGCTGGTTGTTAGTAAAAAATATTTGACTCAGAGTTATTAAATGACTAAAGGTTGAATAATGGCAATTGCGGATCGAAAAGAGCGGGCGATGCGGGAGCGAGAGCATTTGATTTTGGAACATGCGGACGACTTGTTACGATTTAAGGGATATTTGGGGTTGAACCTGGATGAGTTGGCGGAGCGGATCGAGTATTCGAAGGCGACGATTTATAATCATTTCAAGAGCAAGGAGGATTTGGTCTTGGGGGTGGCGACCATGCATTTGGCGACCCGGCATGATTTGTTTGGGCGGGCGTTAACTTTTGAGGGGAGGACGCGGGAGCGGATGTTTGCGGTGGGCATGGCGGATCAGATTTTGTCGCAGTTGTATCCGCATGGTTTTCCGACACTACAGTTGGTGCGAACTCCCTCGATCTGGGAGAAGACGGCAGCGGAACGGCGTACGGCCTATTTCGACAAGAGCGGCGCATGCATTCGAGTTGCGACGGAAATCATACGGCAAGCGAAGGCAGAAGGTGATCTGGGGGAAGGGTCAGCCTCGGTGGAGATCATTATTACAGGGCTTGTGAGTCTGGCGAAGGGGGCGCATCTGTTGGCGGATGGAGAGCGGATGTTTCCTTTGGAATCGGGCATTGAGCCGTTGGAATTGTTGAACGAGAACTATCAGCTCTATTTGGATGGGGTGGGTTGGGAGCCCTTGGGGAGCGACTGGGATTACGACGCCACGGAGGAGCGGATTCGGGAGGAATTGTTTGGGGAAGAATTGCGAGTCCTGCAGGGGGGATGATGCATCCGGTGTTTTTTTTGTGCGTAACGTGACTGATAGTTAGAAATAGAACGAGAGTGACAGAATGGAAACGGAAAACCAAGATCTAGAGAAGGGGGCACCTCGAGATAGCCGGTCGAGGGGACGCGGCAAATGGATTCTACTGGGGTTTCTTTTTGTAGGAGTGGTTCTTTTTTTGCTGCGCGGGCCGAGGGCAGGCGCTGACGATGTAGGGGGTGTTTCGAACCAAGAGGGAGGGATGCGGGTCTTGGCGGTGGAAATCGTCCCGGTCGTTCTTCAGGATATGTATGATGTGCAGGACCGATTTGTAGGAAGGGTGGAGGCGGCTCGGTCGAGCGCCCTCGGATTTGAGTTGCCGGGGACGGTGGAAATGATGTCGGTGGATGATGGCATGCGAGTGGAGACGGGTGATGTGTTGGCGCGTTTGGACACGGCGCGCTTGGAGGCCAGGCGTGGGGAGCTGGTTGCCTCGTTGGAGCAATTTCAAGCGAGCCGTGATTTGGCAGATCAGACCTTGAAGCGAACGCAAGAAGCGGTGGGGAAGGGGGCCGTTTCATTGCAGGAAGGAGACGAGGCGGCGGAGCGACTGCGCACGGGTGAGGCGGTGGTGCGTCGGGCAGAGGCTCAGTTGGAGGCGATTGACGTGGACCTCGCCAAGTCGGAACTGTTAGCTCCGTATGCGGGAACGATCGCGGCCCGGGAAGTTGATGAAGGGGCGATCGTGTCGGCGGGACAGACGGTTTTGCGTCTTTTGGAGACTGGGCGATTGGAAGTGCGGGTGGGACTGAGTTCTGTGGCGGCAGGTGAAGTGAGCGTGGGGGATCCTTTGAATATGGTCTGCTCCGACGGGGAAACGATTGACGGCGAGGTGATGCGGATCTTACCGCAGCGGGACGTGCGGGTGCGCACTGTCGAGGTGGTTGTGGGCTTGCCTGAGAGTGAGGGGAGCGTCGTGCGGGATGGTGATTTGTTAGAAGTGATAATGGCCCGTCAGGTGAATGAGCGTGGAGCTTGGTTACCGAGGTCGGCATTGACGGAGAGCGCGAGGGGGTTGTGGGGGGCCTATGTTGTCGAACCGGATGGATCGTTGCATGTGCTCGAGCGTCGTCAGGTGGAGGTCATTGATGAATCGGGCGACGAGGTATATGTGCGCGGGGCGCTTCGTGATGGTGAGGCGGTTGTGGCATCAGGATTGCATCGATTGTCGCCTCGCCAGCGCGTGCGTGTATTGAATCTGCCGGGCGGTGAGGGCGCGGAAGCCTCAGGTGACCAAAGATCGCTTGCCGCAACGGGGAATGGGGGCGGGAAGAGGGAACAGGCGGGAATGATTTCATTTTTAAAGTGAGCGGTGAGGATTCCACTCGAGTATGACTGACGACGCGAAGCAGAAACCGCATCCATTTGCGGAGTTATTCGTCAAGAATCGGCATTTGCTGATTCTTTTTGTGATGGTGGCGATTGTGGGGGGGCTTTCGGCCTTGAAGGGACTTCCCCGTTTGGAGGACCCGGTCATCACCAATCGTTTCCCTTTGGTGATTACTGTCTTCCCGGGTGCTTCGGCGGACCGGGTGGAATCGTTGGTCTCCGAGCGTATTGAGCGGGAGTTGAAGGAAATTGCGGAGATCAAGAACATTGATTCCACCTCTCGGGCGGGTGTCTCGGTTGTTTCTATTGAACTGGTGGATGCGGTCACTGCGGATACCAACAAGGAAGTGTTTTCGGAGATTCGGGATCGCTTGGCGGATGCGGCGGCGGCCTTTCCGCCGGAAGTTTTGCCGCCTGATTTTGACGACAAGCGCAACGCGGTGGCGTTTACGCTGACGGTGGCTTTGAAGTGGGAAGCGGGCGGTGAAGAGGGTTTAGGGATTTTGAAGCGGCAGGCGGAGGAATTGGCGGATCGGTTGCGCAGTGTAAGTGGCACGGAACTGGTGCGATTGTATGGAGAGCCAGAGGAAGAGATTCTGGTGGAAGTTGATCAGGATGAACTGGCGGCGCTGGGGCTATCGATGGATGCGGTATCATCGGCACTGCGGCTTGCGGATGCGAAGGTTCCTTCGGGGCAGTTGCGTGGTGAGGACGCGAGTATTCTTGTGGAAGTCTCGGGGGAGTTGGATTCGGTGGAGCGGATTCGGTCCGTGCCAATTTTGATGGATGAAGAGACGGCGCGGACGGTGCGCGTGAGTGATGTCGCGGTGGTCAAACGAGGATATCGTGATCCGCCGGATGAGGTTGCATTGGCGGATGGGTCGCGTGCGGTGTATGTGGCGGCCCGGGTGCTTGATGACCGGAGAGTGGACGAGTGGTCTGCGGCGGCGAAGCGGGTGGTGGTGCAGTTTCGCGACGAAGTGGGTGGGGGAATTTTGGTTGAGGAAGTCTTTGATCAAGAGACTTACACAACGGAACGGCTGAGCGCGCTTTCTGGAAATCTAATGTTGGGAGCGGTGGTTGTGATGGTGGTGGTCTTTATGATGATGGGCTGGCGGTCTTCGTTGGTGGTGGGTTTGGCATTACCGATGACGGCGTCTTTGACGTTGTTCATTGTTGCGTTGCGTGGGGGAGCGCTTCACCAGATGTCGATCTTTGGGATGATCATTGCCCTGGGCTTATTGATCGACAATGCGATTGTCATGACCGACGAAGTGGGGAAGAACCGACGCCGGGGTTTGGGACCGGTGGAGGCGATGTCCGCAGCGGTGCGGCATCTGTTTCTTCCGCTACTGTCATCGACGCTCACGACGATGCTGGCTTTCATGCCGATTCTGTTGTTGCCCGGCAACGCGGGTGATTTTGTGAGTTCGATTGCGAGCAGTGTGATTGTGGCGATTGGGGTATCGTTTATTGTCGCAATGACGGTGATTGGTGCGTTTGCAGCCTTGTGGGGAAGCGTTGATCGCGAGGCAAATGACGGGGCACGGCGCTGGTGGCGTGACGGGATTGGGGGAAAGCAAGTTTCCGAGTGGGCGGAACGAGTAATGGGAGTTTTGATCGGACGTCCATGGATTGGAGTGGGGACGGCTTTATTGATTCCGGCGGTGGGATTTTATTTGGCGGGCACATTGGGATCTCAGTTTTTTCCGAGGACAGACCGGAACATGTTTGAAGTGGAGGTTTGGTTGCCAACGGAGTCATCGGTGGAAAATACGCGACGGGTTGCCGAGGAGATCGAGGCAACGATTCGCGCCCGGGATTCCGTGGAATCGGTGGATTGGTTGGTCGGCGGGAGTTTTCCGCCCGTGTATTACAACTTGATTATGAATCAGGATGGTGCGTCGAACTATGCGCATGGAATTGTGACGGCGAGGGACTTTGAGAGTGTGAGCGGGATGATCGAGGGCTTGCAGGCGGACATTGACGAGACATTTCCTGAGGCGCAGGTGGTTGTTACCAAGTTTGCTCAGGGTCCGCCGGCTGATGCGGATGTCGAGATCCGTTTGATGGGGCCGAGCATTGAAGTGTTGCAGGACTTGGGTGAGCAAGTGCGGGTTCTTTTGGCGGAGCATCCGGGCATCTTGCAGACGCAAGTGACCATGCCGCGCGGTGAGCCGAAGTTTTGGTTGGATGCGGATGAAGAAGAAGCGCGTTTGGCGGGGTTGCGATTGACGGACATCGCTGGGCAATTGCAGGGCAAACTGGAGGGCCGGACGGGAGGGTCGGTATTGGAGGGCATTGAAGAAATGCCGGTGCGGATTCGGTATAGTCGGGAGCGTCGGGACGACATCACGGAGATTGAAGACGTGAACCTGGTGTCGGCGGCGGGGGAGGACTGGATTCCATTGACGGTGTTGGGAGATATGGAGTTGCGTCCTGAGCAAGGTGGGATCACGCGGCGTAATGGGATGCGAGTGAACAAGGTTTTTGGGTTTGCGCGGCCCGATGCGTTGGCCATTGGAATTACCGGGGACGTCATGGCGGCGCTTGATGCGGAAGGTTTTCAATTGCCGGCGGGGTATCGCTTGGAGCTAGGGGGTGAAAGTGAGAATCAGGCGGAGGCGGTGGGGAATCTGATGTTGTATTTGCCCGTGATTCTGGTGCTGACGGTGGCGATTTTGATCCTGAGTTTTCGGAGCGTGCGCATCGCTGTTATCTTGCTGACGGTGGCGCCTTTGTCTGTGGGTTTTGGCTTGCTGGCGACGTGGGCGATGCAGTTTCCATTGAGTTTCAACACGATTATCGGATCGATGGGATTGATGGGATTGGCGTTTAACAGCAGCATCGTGGTGCTAGCAGCGATCCGCGCGGAGGGGCGAGCGAAGGTGGGTGATACTTCCGCCATTGTTGTGGCGGTTTTGGGATCGGGACGGCATTTGGTTTCAACGACCCTTACAACCATGGGGAGTTTTCTTCCCCTTTTGGTTTTTATCGGGGGACAGTTTTGGCCACCACTTGCGATCGTTTTGGTGGGGGGAGTTGGAGGATCGACGTTGCTGGCAATGACCTTTACGCCGGCAATGTATCGGTTATTGGTTTGCCCGGAGCAGCAGGTCTGTCTTTTCCATCGATGGTGGAAGCGGGATCGGAAGGAAGGTGATTGCGGGAAGACTGGCGAAGTGGATGCGTCTGCCGGAGATTCACTCGCTCGGGCTTTGGACTGAGGGGTGGGGTTGGGGCAAGGGTGCCTTTTTCTGGGCGTGGTGTGAGCCAAGCAGGGTTGCGTCCGCGGAGATCTAAAGTCAGGCAACTTTGGAGACGGAGCCGCTAGAGTTCCCTGAAAGAGATTTGATTCGGGAGTGGCGAACTATTTTGGGGGAACCGTGACGGCGAAGAGGCGGCAAGGGCGCCGAAGGTCAAATGACGGTATCGAGCAATTCGTCGAGGGTATGGTGGGATTCGAGGGGGTGACGAAGTCGAAACTGGCGATTCACATCGTAGCGGTTGCGGCGTCCTTCTTTGGTTCGAGAGACCACGCCGGACTCCTCGAGATCGGAGAGGATTCGTTGGACGGAGCGTTCCGTGATACCAACTTGGAGCGCGAGATCGCGGACGGTGGTCATGGGATTGCGCGAGAGACACACGAGGATGTGGGTGTGATTTGTGAGGAAGCTCCAACCGACTTTATTGGGGCTGAGGGGGGCGGTGATGGGTGTGGCATGCATTTTTTCAAAAATTATCCAAAAGGAGTTGCAGGGCTAAAAAATTATGACATTAATGTCATGTAATTCAAGACATGCAATGAAATTCATGTAAAATAAAACACCAATTACAACATTAGGCAAGTTGAAATCTGTCTCTTGTTGGGTATAAGCCGAAGAAAACCAATGAAAAACGAAGCCTTAGAAAATCTGTTGAAGCGTCTTGTTGAGATTGAGCCGACCGAGAGTCCAATGATTAGTTGTGTCGTAAATCTCGAATATCCTCGAGAGACGGCGCTTCGAGAGATTGAGGCGAGGGGTGAATTGGCAGCCAAGCGACTAACGGGTGTTCGTCGGCAGGATTTTGAGGATGCTTTTGAGGGGATTCAGGGGTACTTGCGGGAATCCTTGGAACCGGGGTCATCGAGTGCATTGGTTTATTCGCGTTGGGGTGACGAGCCGACATTCACGGCCTTGCAGTTTGATGTGCCTTTGGCGACGGAGTTGATGGTGGACAGCATTCCGCATATCTATCCGTTGATTGAATTAAAGGACACCTATCATCGATTCGTGATTGTCATCACGACGGAGACCGAGGCTCGGATCCTTGAGACGACGATTGGATCGATAACAGAAGAGATCATGCAGCGCCGGCCGGAATTGCGTCGCCGGATCGGGAGGGAATGGACGCGGGAGCACTATCAGAATCATCGGCGGGATCGGGAAGATCGTTTTATTCGCGAGAAGATTCGTATTGTTGACGACCTGATGCGTCGCCGGGGTCACAACCACCTGGTCGTAACGGGGAGTCCCAACATGGTTGGTAGGCTTACGGCCGCGCTTCCGCCGCGTTTGAAGGAGAAGCTGATCTCGTCGTTTCCGGCCAATCCGAAAGGAGGGCTTGATCCGATTCTAGCGGAATCGATGCAGCTTTTTGCAGCGGCTGAAAATGTGGAGAGTCACGATCGGGTTGAGGCGCTTCAGGCGGCCGTTTTGAGCGGAGGCCTTGGGGTGGCGGGTTCTTCTGCGTCATTGGAAGCCCTTCAGAGTGGATGTGCGGATCTGTTGGTTGTGGACCAAGATCACTGTGAGGAAGAGTGGCGGGAAGCGTTGGTGCGATCAGCGGTGCTCAACGGGGTGGGAGTGGAAACCGTCAAGCGGAGTGACGTGATGCAGGGGTTAGGTGGCTCGGGGTGTTTGCTCCGGTATCGTCCGATGCCGGCGGTGGTTCCGGAATTCAGTGTTGCGGTCGCATGAGTGGAATGAAGACTCAGGAAAAGAGGAAGAATAACCTGGCGCGCCCTGAAGCCTTGCCTGGCATATCGTTGATGTCAGGGAGATTGCCAGGCATGGCGGAGGGGTGGCGACATACCCTGAGAGGGCTTGTGGGTTTGGTGATGTTCCTGGGTCTGGCGGGATTAGTAATCTTGTTGACGGCGGCCCACTCTGCGCCGGAGGGCAGGTCAGGGGAAGAGGAGCCTGTACTGCTCGAAACCCCATGGATGAACATACCGGGTACGATCGTGGCATGAGCGGTCACGCCGGCATTGGAATCGGGAGATCTAGGACTTATTCGGAAGGAGAGATAGAGAGACAGTGGTCGCCGAGGAGAACGGGAAGAGGATCTTCATCTTTGGCTGAAAAGCCATAGTGAAGGTGTCTGCGCCAGGCTTCAGCATATTGAAACTGGCCTGACATCTTTCCGACCTTGGCGGCCATTTCATCAAGGGTCATGAGGTAGGAATCCATTCCTTGAGAGTAGTCAAGCCATTCTTTCTGGGAGGCGTGAGTGGCGAGGGCCTCGCGTTTGAGGCCGTGAACGGAGGTGGTGTCGACAAAGGTATCGGGGGTGACGGGATTACGGAGCGGATCGACGAGGCCGTGGGGCATGGCGTGGTAGAGGAAGACGTCATCGCCATATGAGTCATTGGAGGGTGGGTCGGTGACGAAATTTGGCGTGCCGTGTGTAAAGGCGCCGGTGACGGCGAGGCGGCAAGCATTCATATGATCTTCCATGTAGTCGGAAGGAGAGTGGGTCAGCACGATGGAGGGTTTTACCTGGCGGATGATGCCGGCGACCTTTCGCAGGAGGGGCATCGTGTAGAGGATTTCGAAGTCATCGGCGATGGGCGGGTGGAAGCTAGCGCCGAGAACGGCGGCGGCATGTTTGGCTTCTTTAAGCCTGGTGCGTCGGGTTTGTTCGGCATCCATGACCGTTGAGCCCGCGTGTCCGGTCGAGAGGTTCATGTAGTGGATATCGAAGCCGGCCTTTTCTTTAAGGAGAAGCAGGGTGCCGGCGGCGACGTATTCGATATCGTCGGGGTGAGCGAAGATGGCGAGGGCGGTTTTACGCAGAGGCATAGGAGCTTTTAACCACTAATTGTCCTTCATTTACACCAATAACTGTTAGTTTTGCTGGAGGACGGACGCGAGGAGGAAATCTTCTCTGCGGCCGGTGGAGCGCCCGCCCTCTACTGTTGAGAAGAAGGGATCGGGCTCCGGCAGTTGACGTGCGGTGCGGAGGGTGGTGGGATGGGGGGATGAAGAGACGGCGGTTTATGAGTGGGGTGCTGGCGACGGGTGCGGCGATGGGGGGAAGGGAACTGATGGCGCAGGACGGGGTTGCGAAGGGATCGAATGCGGGGGTGATTTTCAAAGCGGTGAAAGCGGGGGAGAAGACCTCGGCGAAGAAGTTGGCGGAGATCAAAGCCTTGGGGTTTGATGGGGTGGAGGGGTCGGCGCCGATGGTAGATGCGACGGGGTATTTTGAGCGGACGAAGGCGGCGGGACTACCGGTGCATGGGGTCGTGGACCAGTTGCATTGGAAGGAGCGGTTATCGGATCCGGATGGGGCGGTGCGTGAGGCGGGGCGTGTAGCACTTGAGCAGTCCTTGAGAGATGCGCATGCGGTGGGGGGGTCGTCTGTGTTGCTGGTGCCCGGACGGGTGACCGGCGAGGAGGAGACGCATGATGATGTATGGCAGCGTTCGATCGTGGAGATCCGCAAAGTGCTGCCGACGGCGAGTCGGCTGGGGGTGCAGATATTGATTGAAACGGTATGGAATGGATTTTGTTATGATCCGCTGCAGATGCGGGACTATATTGATGAGATCAATAGTCCGTGGGTGAAAGTGTATTTGGACTTCGGCAATATGCAGAAGTTTGCGCCGGGAGACGAGTGGGTGCGTACGTTAGGGAGCCGGATTGTGAAACTGGACGTAAAAGACTGGGGGGAAGCGAATGGGTTCTGTCCTTTGGGAGAAGGGGATGTGGACTGGGTAAGACTACGGGAGGCGTTGGCGGAGATTGGGTTTACGGGGTGGGCGACGCGGGAGGGGAGTGACAATGGCTTGGAGCAGACGGCGCGCCTGATGAATGAATTGTTGGCATTGTAGTGAACGCGCGGGAACCCGTCGCCGAGCCTCAGGCGACGACGATGTGAGGGGTGAATGGAGGGTGTCCGGTCCCAGATTAGAAGGCGGGGTAGGGTCCGGCCTCGAGCTTATAGCCACGGTGATAGGCTTCTTCGAAGGCATCGCGGTTCTTGGGGGCGACGTGGCTGAAGTAGCGCGCGGGGTAGGGGGAATGGCCGAGGCGTTGGTCGTGGCGTCCCTTTTCGTTCCCAAGGGCGAAGGCATCGCGTTTGGTTTGGGGATCGTTAGGAGGGATCACGTTGTCCGCGGTGTGGTAACCTTCGTAATAACCATTTTGATACCAGGTGCGACTGGCGTAGTCGTGGTAAGGGGTATGCTGGGGGCGAGTGTTGTGTGAAGAACCGTGGATAGCGGCGGACCGACCGTCGTCGATGCCGACGAGGTAAGGAGAATTGGGTCCCTTGTGGACGGCATTGCCGGGATAAGGGAACTGATCGTACCACATCATACTGGTTTCGTAGCAACCACTTGTCGTGAGAGCGGCAGCGGTGAGGGCAAGCGCGGTGAGGGCACCGGCGGGACGGAGCGTTTTCATACTTGTGTCGAGGAGTTAGGATTCGTTTGTGTTTATGTGAGGTGTTTCAAGATCACGTTAGGAAGCCATGCCATCCGTGCAAAGCTTTTTTGTCTAACATTTGTTTAGCGTGGCTTATTAGTAATCGCTGCTTAGTAATAAGGGAGGGAGAGAGGCTCTCTCAATATTGAGAAGAACATGGTGGGAGGATCGGTTTTCGGAGTGTGTTGCGCGATGGGAAGTCGCCAAACGGTCGTCGATGGCCTTATAGTGGCGGGTATGGACGCACGTGAGCTAAAGCATCCGAGTGATACGATTATTGATCTAGCTGGAGAAGAACTGTTGTCGCAGCTGGATATGGTTGTGGTGCCGAAGGTTTTGCTGCATGAGCATCTGGATGGAGGATTGCGTCCGGGGACGGTTCTGGAATTGGCGAAGGAGGTCGGTTATTCGGAATTGCCGGCGGCGGATGAGGTGAAATTGGGTCAGTGGTTTCATCGGGGGGCGAACCGGGGGAGTTTGCCGCAATATTTGGAAGGGTTTACGCATACGGTTGCGGTGATGCAGACGCGAGAAGCGTTGGAGCGGGTGGCTTTTGAATTTATCGAGGATATGCATGCGGACGGGGTGGTGTATGCGGAGGTGCGGTTTGCTCCGGTATTCCATGTGAGTGGCGGGCTGAACCAAGAGTCGGTAGTGCGGTCGGTGATCTCTGGGCTGCGAAGGGGGGAGCGGAAATATGGGGTGCGGTGGGGATTGATTATTTGCGGGATGCGTGACCGCACGGATTCCTTGGAAGCGGCGGAGTTGGCGATCAACTTTCGAAGTGATGGAGTAGTGGGATTTGATTTGGCGGGGGAGGAGGAGGGGCATCCGCCAAAGCGGCATCTGGAAGCGTTCCAGGCGATTCATCGCGCGAACTTCAACATTTCCGTTCACGCGGGGGAAGGCTTTGGGGTAGAATCGATTTGGCAGGCTTTGCAGTATTGCGGGGCGCATCGCTTGGGTCACGCGACTCGTCTGATGGACGACATGACGGTGGTGGAAGGGAAAGCCATCAAGATGGGGGCGCTTTCGCAGTATGTATTAGATCAACGGATTCCACTGGAGTGCTGTTTATCCAGCAACGTTCACACGGGGGCGGTGAGTGATTTGAGTGATCATCCGTTCCGGGTTTTTTACGATGTGGGGTTTCGGGTGACGCTCAATACTGATGATCGGTTGATGAGCGACACGAGTATGAGTAAGGAGTTTGAGATCGCGGTGCGGACATTTGATTTAACGGTTCATGATTTGGAGAAGATCACGATTAATGCGATCAAGAGTGCGTTTATCCATTTTGATGAACGCATTGCGATTATTTTCAACGTCATCAAGCCGGGATTTCGCCGTATCGCGGAGGAATTGTCGAAGAGTGGGAACTGAGACGCGGGGGCTGTTTTCGCGCAAATCAATCTCGTGAGTGTGGGGATTGTGTGGTAAGGCCCATTGTCGTGATAGCCGGTGGGAATGGTGAGATGGAGTTTGGATTGGGGACTGTACCATTTTGGATGCGGCAATTGACTCATGTGGATGAGCCTGGGGGATGGGCGTTTTTCGTGAGCGTGGTTCTAGTTTTGCCGGCGTTTTTGGTGCTGACGTTTTTGCCACTGGTCAGGGGCTGGGCGGATCGGCGAGATGGCTGGAATCGGTGGGCGGCATCCCCGTGGGTGTATGGGATCGTGGGAGCTTTGCTGCTTATTGGGTGTCGGTTACCGGCGATTTTGTTTCCCAATATGCTCAACACGGATGAATACCAGGCTTTGGCTCGGGCGATCAAATACACGGTAGACATTATTCCGTGGCGAGGGGTCGATGGGGTGACGGCGGGTCCGCTGCATAGTTGGGTGCTGACGGTGCCGATTTTTCTGGGGGCTCCTGCGACAGAGGCGATGGCGCGGACCGTGGCGGTATTTCTGGAGATTGGGCTGTTGCTTTACCTCTATTTGATTTGTCGCTTTGCGTTGTCGGGGGCGTGGACGCGGGTGGTTTTGCTGCCCTTGGTGTTATATTTGAGTCAGGCGACGCATGCGGACATCGTGCATTACTCGAGCGAGCATCTGCCGGGCTTCATGATGGCGGCTGGTGTGTATTATGGTTTGCTGGCCAGGGAACGGGAATGGGGTCGAGGGGGAGCGCTTTATCTTTGCGGGTTATTTTTGGGAGGCCTACCTTTCACGAAGCTCCAGGTGGCGCCGGCTGCGGTGGTCATTTGGGTGGTATTTGCGGCTGCGGTGCTGTGGGATTGCGGACTTGTAAAGAGTGTGAGGCCGTTGGGTGCTTTGTTAATTGGCGGGCTAAGTGTAGCTCTGATCATATTTTCCATGCTCGTGGTGGGGAACGTCGTGGGGGATTTCTGGCAGTCGTATTTGCAGATGGGAGATCGGTACTCGTGGAAAGTTGAGGCGAAAGGGAGGTCATATACGCCATGGGAATCCATTGTGGGTGATCGTTATTTTGCGTGGTGGTTTTTGACATCCTTGGCTTTGGCGATGGCGTTGCCCTTGATGGGTGCCCTTGTGAGCAGACCAAGAGTCCGGGCGGCCGTTCGGTTTCGCTATTTTCTTTTTCTGACTTTGTTTGTGGTCACGTATGGGACGGTAGTGGCCCCGGGATTAGTGTTTTTTCACTATCTTTACTTTTTTTTCTTGCCGGTTCCTTTGCTACAGGCAGAGGGCTTGGGGATCGCGATTGGATGTGTCAAGAAGGGGGATTGGTTTTGGCGGGGCAAGCGTTGGGTTGGAATTTTAGTGGCGACGACGGCTTCTTTTTTCATGACGGCACCGATGTTGGATTCACTGTTAAGGGGGGCGTTCAGGCATCCCTATGACGTGGAATCGCCTCATCCTTTTGTGTTTAGCGAGACGGTCGCGCGCTTTGAGGAAGAGAATGCGATTATCGGGGCGGCGGCGGCGGAGATTGGGAAATGGGTGGAGCCCGGTTCGCCGATCACGGTGTGGGGATGGTCTCCGGAGTTATATGTCAAGACGGGCACGTGGCATGCCACTCGGGATAGCAGCACCGAATTGACTTTTTTTGAGCGAGCGAACCGCGATTATTATGTGGAGCGATTTATGACTGATTTGAAGACGGTGCGACCGCTTGTTTTTGTGGATGCGACGAGTCCTGTTTCGTTCATGTATAGCGAGCGGGAAAGATTTGGGCATGAGATGCTACCGGAGCTGGAGGCATATATACGCGATCACTATGAGTTTCGACAAGAGATTGGGCCGGAGGGCAATGGGATCCGGATATATACGTTACGGGAGTCCTAAGCGAGGGCCGAGACAAGCGGGGGTTGCCGCGGGGATCTCAATCGTTATGGGGGTTGGTGGGAGGTGAAGGTGCGCAAGACGATCGCGAGGGTTTATGGGTCCCGTCGCCGGAGCTGGTATGCCAGTCTGACCGTTTGGATGTGTTGGGGGGGGCTTATCGTGGTGGGGCTGTATCTGATGCAGGCGTATTACGGTGTTCCGTTTTATCGGACCGAAGTTTTAGCGGTGAATCGTTTTTCGGATGAGGGGGAGGGTGTTTGGAGGGTTTCGGTTCCGAGAGGAGCCGTGCCGGGGCGAGGACATGCGTACCGGGTGCGTTTGTTTGAGGATGGAAAGGAGCTGGGGCCAATGGTGCGAGGCCGGACTCGCTTACCTGAGGAAGGACCAGGCGCATACTGGATGAAGTCTCGGACGCTTCGGTTATTTGTGGGAGAAGAGGGAGGGCCGACGGAGAACGGGAGGGTCTATCGGGTGACGATACCGATACCGATTGAGACCTCGGAGTTGATCTGGGCGGTTGTTGTTTTTGGTTTACTTTTGGGGCACGCCTTATGTTTTCGAGTGAATCGCGAGACGCTGCGGCGGTGGGGGCTGTCAGAGAATGAGGGAATGTTGGAGGGTTGAGCCCGGTTTTTTTCGGCAAATCCTGTGCGGTTATAGGGTGACGGCTTTCCCAGAGGCGGCGGAATCATCGATGGCGAACAGGACTTGAAAGGTCTGAAAGGCATCGTCGAAGGAGGTGAGTGGCATGATTTGACCTTCGTCGCGGGCATTGAAGTAGGCTTGGAACTGGGCTTGGTAGGGGTGGTCGTGGACGTCACCCGAGTCGGCGAGAGCGACAGGTAGGTCGGTCCATTTCTTGTCGCGAAGGTGGAGTTTTGACGAATAGAGCTTGTTGTCGAGGAGGGAGCCTTCTGAACCGACGAGGTGGGTATGAAAGTAGTAAGGTTGGAAGCAGTCGATGACGGAGGCGCACTTGCCGATCTTGCCTGACTTAAATTTCAGGAGAGCTGTGGTGGTGGTGGGATATTCGTATTTCTGGAAGATCTCGTGCGAGGATTTGGCATGATAGGCGGTGACTTCTGCGACGTCGGTGCCCATGCAAAGTAGCAGGGCGTCCAGGGCGTGGCAGCCGGCGGAGAGGAATGAGGAGCCGCCGTTTTCCTTGGTCGTATTCCAACGGTATTGGCCATACCAAGGGCCGATGCCGTGGTAGTAGTCGATTTCGCCGTAGTGGATGTCGCCGAGGAGTCCTTCGTCGATGAGCGAGGTGATGGTTTGAAACTGAGAGATGAAGCGAAGTTCAAAGCAGACGCATGTCTTTGTATTGTTTTTTTCGAAAGCGTCTTTGACGGCATAAGCATCTTCGAGGGAGAGGGTGATTGGTTTTTCGAGGATGACATCTTTACCGGCGTTGGCAGCGGCGATCGCCTGATCTTTGTGTTGGGTCGGGAACGATGTGATATCGACGACATCGATATCGGGATCGGCGAGGAGGGCATCCACTTCATGATAGGCTTTTATGGGATAGCCGTGAGTTGCTTCGAGGGTGGCGGGATCAAGCGGGCGCGAGGAGTAGACGGCGGTGACTTGGCCTTGCCCGGTATGGTTGATGGCATCGATGTGAGCCGTGGCAGCCCAGCCGTAGCCGATAACGCCGACGTTGGTTTTTTCGGGGGAGGACATCGTGAATTAGAATCTATGGGTTAGCTGCAAGAGGCTTCGATTATGTCTTTGGCGCGAACTGTGGGACAGGGTTAATTGTCTGGTTGTGGGTGATAATTGGCGATTTTTGGCGTCGCGGGAGGGTAAAATGGCGTTAAGGTGGATCATGAGAGTATTATTGATGGTTTTGGCGTTGGTTTGGGGGATGTTGGCTGCTGTGTCGGGGGAAGAGGACGGGACGGTGGTGGTGAATGTATCTGACATCAAGGAGGTGAAGGGGCGTCTTGTCGTCAGCTTTTTTGATTCCGAGAAGGAATTCATGAAGTTGCCGGTGAAGCAAGTGGCGATACCGGTGACAAAGACGGGAGCGGAGACGGTTCGCTGTGAGGGTGTTCCCGCGGGGGTGTATGGCTTGACGGTGCATCAGGACTTTGACGGCGACAACAAGATTGAGAAGAACGCGCTTGGGATCCCGACCGAGCCCTTTGGGTTTGGAAACAATGCGATGGGGCGGATGGGTCCGCCGAGTTTTCAGCAGGCGAGCATCACGGTGAAGGCGGGAGGTGAGCTTGACACGGCGGTGAAGTTGGTCGGGGAGTGAGGTGGGACTTGAGTGACACCGGTGTGTTGCAGCGGGTTTTCTAGCTTTGCCTGATCGATGCGCGCGATGCCGAATGGTTCATGATTTTAGGTTGGAGCTTGGGTTGTTGTTTTCTTTTGATGGGTGGACCGTAGCGGGCAACTCGGAATGATCGATTGGTGAGGATTTTTGGTAGTGGCAATCAGGTTGAGGATAATTGAGAGGCAGATTGCTTTTGAGACCATTTCGTCAAGGCGTTAGCCGAGTGCCGTGGGCACGATAGATGATCGGTGGGCGCGTCATGCCGAGAGACGATGTGCCGGGCGGGAAAGCAGCTGACGAGCCTTAGTCCAGTGAAGGGGATTTCCAATCTGGGATACCTTCTTTCTTTTCCTGGGCGTAGTAGTCTTCGTGATAGGGGCGGGTGGGAGACATCGGTGCGTCCTCGTTGACCATGAGCGGCAGAGCTTCTGCCCAGAACTTGTCGTATGCTTGGAGCATTTTTTTTGCGACTTCGGGATATTTGTCGATGACATCAGTGGATTGACCAGGGTCAGCTTCCATATCGTAGAGGAAGGCTTTTGGTTCGTCTTTTTGTCGTTTGTTGCCACCGGTGGCGCTGACGTAACGGAAGCGTTGATTTCGAACGGCGAAATTTCTATATTTGTCTTCGTTCGGATCGGCGCCGGTCGCCCATCGGCCCTTATGAGTGAAAAGAAAGCGGTTGGGCCAGTCGGTATCGGGAGCCTCAAGGAGAGGAACGAGGGAGCGGCCTTCGACCTGCTTCACGAGTTTGATGTCGACACCGTCGGCGCGTTCGACCTTCGCGAGGTTGATGCCGGCGACCTCCGCGAGGGTGGGTAGGACATCGATGTGTGCGGCGATGGAATCGACTTCACGATCGGGTCCCCAGCGGTTATCCCAGCGCACGAAGAAGGGGACGCGGACGCCGCCTTCGTCGGTGGAGCCTTTCATGCCTTTTTGGTTGGCGTTGTAGTATTCCATCGGGGTGCCATCGGGGAGTTTCCCGAGGACTGTGCCGGGCCGGCCGGAGCCACCGCCGGTCATGCCGTTATCAGACATAAAGATGATGATTGTGTCATCCATGAGCTCCCATTCTTCGAGTTTGGTTAGGAGACGGCCGATATTTTCGTCGATGTTTTCGATCATGCCGTAAAAGCCGGCGGTTTTTTCTTCGAACCCGAGGTCGGTGAAGCGTTTTGTGTTTGAGGGCGGGGCGATGAAGGGGCCGTGCGGGGCGTTGGTGGTGATGTAAGCGAAGAATGGTGTGCGAGCCGCACCGGCAGAATTTTTGCCCTGGGTGATTTCTTTGATCCAACCTAATGCTGCGGTGTAGAAGAGGTCGGTGCAATAGCCCTTGGTTTTGACAAACCTTCCGTTGTGACGGATGGCGGGGTCAAAGTATTCGTTGTCAGGGGCGTCGGCGCAGGAGCAATCGTATGCTTGACCGATGCCGCCGGCGCCGTGGATAAAGGATTCGTCGAAGCCGCGGTTGCGGGGTTGGTAGTCTTCTTCGTCGCCGAGGTGCCATTTGCCGAAGATGCCGGAGGTGTATCCGGCGGTTTTGAGGACTTGGGGGAGAATTGTGGCGTTGAGGGTGAGGCGTTCGCGTTCGAGGATCGTGTGGGTGACTCCGTTTTTCATGGGGTGCCGCCCGGTCATGAGGGCGGCGCGGGTGGGCGAGCAGGTGGGGGAGACGAGGAAGCGCGTGAAGCGGGTGGACTTGTTGTGGAGTTTGTCGAGGTTAGGCGTATTGATCCAGGGGTGGCCGTGGGCGGCTATGGGGGCGTAGCCTTGGTCGTCGGTGATGAGGAGGATGATATTCGGCAAACGGTCCGTTTGATCTGCTTGCGGGTTCGTGGCGGAGGCACTACTGGACAGCAACACTGAGACGTCGAGGATGAGGGAGAGATAGAGCAGGGTGGGGAAGAACGAGGATTTCATAGTCGATAAGGAACGGGTGGAAACAGTGGGAGGTTTCAATTTTAGGAGCTAGAAGCGGGGCTGGAGGCAGGTTGCAGAACAGAGGCGGGGTCTTGGGAGTGGGACGTGGACAACCCTCAGTTTAGCCTTTTGCCTTGCTCAGGGGCGGTAGAGTGTCCAGGGATTGCTATAGAATGCGATTAAAATCGCGGACAGCAGTCAATCTTATCCTAGTCTTGAAATTTATGTTTTCAAAGGGAGGCATGCTCAATTTCGGCGGATGGAAAGGAAGTCGTTTTGGTTCGATTTATTAAGTTCGACTAGTTCGGTATGGGTGACGGATGAGGGGCCGGGAGAGAAGGGGCCGGTGGTGCGAGAAGAGGTTGGGAAATTTAGTTGGATATCGGCGACGACATGATACGTGAGCCCAGGGAAGCAGGTCCACGTTATATCGTAGAGGGGGTTTCCGGTAGACGGGTTTGTCCCTGCGTGGCGCATGGAGAGAATGCGGAGTTGTGAGTTAGGGTCGTGGGGATCAGTGCGGTTGCCGAGTTCGTCTGCGTTAGTGGAGCCGTCGTTGTCGTCATCGAAGTGGCCGTCCGTCGTTCCCACGATGTAGCCGTAGAGGGGTTCGAGGCGGTCGTCCATGTGGTCGTTGTCGGTGTCGACAAAAGGGTCAGACAGGTCGAGGAGTTCGATGGCGCCGATATCAGGGGTAGAGTTTTGCGGGCGAGCGACTCCGCGTTGATCGGTACCGGGAGATGTAGTCAGTGTGGCAGCATTGTTGATTGCGAGCGAGGTAGAGAAAGGAGGTTTCGTTTGGACGAACCCGCCGTAATTCGCGAGCGGGGCGAGAAGGGGATTGAGCTTCGCACTCGGGGAGCCGACATAGTCTCCGTTGGCGTTGGGCAAACCAGCAGGGAATAGAGTGGATACAGTGTCGTTGTCACCGATGAGGTTCTTGCCACTTGCAAATATATTTGGAGAAGAAGCGAGGCCCAAGTCATCTCCAGCGATTGCGTCGTTACACGCTAGAATCGAATTCTCGACCGTCAGTGTTGTGAATGAGCCTTCGGAATAAATTCCACCCCCGTTGCCTTGAGCGGTATTTTTCGATATTGAGCAATGCCTTGAGGTGGTGGTTCCGAGGTTATAGACGCCTCCACCGTTCCCATGCATGCCATTGTGAATAAACCCGGTACCTCCTTCTCCGGTTGAGTTGTAGGCGATCGTGCAGTTAACGAGACTATGAGTTCCTCCGGCGAACGATAGGCCGCCGCCATGACCTCCGTCTCCACTTTGGGAGAACTCTCCGGAGCCGCCGTCTCCTGTGGAATTGTATGCGATGGTACACCTGGCGAGCGAGAGCGAGTGCGATTCACTGTCCTGCCCACCGGATTGAATTCCACCCCCGCGACCGCCGTCTTCACCTGATGAATCAGAGCTTGCTCCGTGTCCAGTTGAGTTATGAGTGATCAAGCAGTCTGTTAGAATTGCGACACCGTTGTTGAACAAGGCACCACCAAATCCCCCAGAGAATTCAGTTCCTTCCCCGGTAGAGTTTTCCGTCAGCGTGCATCGCCGAAAAGAAATCGTACCACGATTGTGAACGCCTCCGCCCCATCCCGGTATGGAATTGTCGATCGTCTTATTCTTTGTGATTTTGCAATCTATAAGCGTGAGGTTTCCTTCGTTTAGAATTCCGCCCCCACCTTGAAGATCGGTGGAAATTCCGTCTTGAATGATTACGCCAATAATTGTGACGAAAGTGCTTGCTTGGATGTGAAAAACTCTTGAGGACTTGTTTCCTGAAATGGTGATTGGTGCGGTGAGGGCGGATGCGTCGATGGTAATGGATTTGTCTAGAGTGCCGACCAGCCCTCCGCTCATCGGAAAGCCGAAGAGTCTTATCGTTTGACCGGAAAGAGTTGGATCAAAGACAATCGTGTCACCAAAGGGAGCAGCGTCTCGGATGGCCTCGCGCAGTGAAAGTTGTGGGCCAGAGAATGGAGAATCAAGTTCGTCAGCTGACGTGGTGACGGTGTGGGTGGTTTGGGAGGAGGCGAACTGGATCGTCCCAAGCAGGATTATTCCTTGGAGGGTGATTGCGAGAAATCCGCGAAGGTGACTGATACTGAGATGCATAGGCTATGAAGTTAGCCTATTTGAACTTGGATTTTAAGGAAAGGTCGAAAATGTTATGGGTCGCCATACTTCAAAGAGCGTGAACCCGGAGCGCGCGCGCTGAGGTCGATCAGGATTTGCGGGTGCGTCTCGTGGCGAGGAGGGTGAGCGCGGCGAGGAGGGTGAGGAGAGACGTGCTGGGTTCGGGGATGACCTCAGCAGTGATATTGAGCACCACATCCGTCAGGGCGCCGTCGAAGCCGCTGGCGTTTTGGCTTCGAGGGTTCAGGGTGATGGAACCGTTGAAGCTGCCGAGAGTGTCGGCGAGAAATGATATTTGAAGTGGGCCGAAGGCGTCTCCAGCTTCGATGCCGGAGAATGCGGTGAAGCCGCTCGTGCCGAAGTCGGCGGCGTCGAGAACCCATGAGCCGGCAAGCGTATCGGCGGGCCCGAGGACATCGTTCAAGACCTCGAGGTCGGCGGTGAGGGGGCCGCTTCCTTGGGCGACGGTTCCGAAGTCGAGGGTGAAGACGAAAGCGGAGTCCATGGACAGGGTACCGTCGCCTCCGGTTTGTGAGAACTCGGGATCGGCGAAATTATTGACGGTGGCTTGGACGTTGACGGTTTGTGGGCTGAGGGCAATCGTGCCGAAGCCGCTGGTTCCGGTGCCATCGCTGGCGAGGACAATTTCCGCGGAGCCTGATTTGACGCCTGCGGTGGAGGTATCGATCCCGACCGTGATACTTGAGCTGTCGGTTGAGCCGGCGGCGAGGAGGTTGAAGCTGCCAGCGGCGGAAGCGTCGCCAGTGAGGGATCCGATTGAGGCATTGAGGCCTTCGGAGAAGCCGTCATTGGTGGCGGTGTTGGTGAAGCTGATGGCTTGTGAAGGCGTATCGCCGACGTGGATGATCCCGAAATCGACGGGATTGGGTGACGCGGCGCTGGGGCTGGCGAGGCGGAAGACGTTTGCGGAGACATTGACGGTTTGGGAGCCGAGCGCGGTTTGGCCGAGGCCACTGGAGCCGGCGCCATCGCTGGTGAGGTCGATGATGGCGGTGCCGGCTTTGGCGCCGCCGGTGGAGGTGTCGATGCCGACGGTGAGGCTGGAGTTGTCGGTGGCGCCGGGGCCGAGGAGGTTAAAGCTGCCGGTAGCGGAAGCGTCGCCGGTGGTGCCGCTAAAGGCCGCGTTGAGGGCCTCGGAGAAGCCGTCGTTTGCAGCGGTGTTTGTCAGGGAGAGATTTTCAGATGGTGTATCGCCGACGCGAAGATTGCCGAAGTTGACCGGGTTTGCGGAGGCGGAGCTGGGCGCCGCGAAGCGGAAGACGTTTGCGGAAACGTTCACTGTTTGGGAGCCGAGAGCGGTTTGCCCGAGGCCGCTGGAGCCGGTGCCATCGCTAGTGAGATCGAGGGTGGCGGTGCCGGCTTTCGCACCGGCGGTGGAGGTGTCGACGCCGACGGTGAGGCTGGAGTTGTCGGTGGCGCCGGGACCGAGGAGATTAAAGCTGCCTGCGGCGGAGGCGTCGCCAGTGGTACCGCTAAAGGCTGCATTAAGGGCCTCGGAGAAGCCATCGTTGGTGGCGGTGTTGGAGAGGGTGAGGGTTGAGATCGGGTTCGGATCGCCGACGTGGAAATTACCGAAGTTGACGGGATTGGGCGAAGCGGCATCGGGAGCGGCGAAGCGGAAGACATTTGCGGAGACGTTGACGGTTTGGGAGCCGAGGGCGGTTTGACCGAGGCCGCTGGAGCCGGTGCCGTCGCTGGTGAGATCGAGGGTGGCAGTGCCGGCTTTCGCACCGGCGGTGGAGGTGTCGACGCCGACGATGAGGCTGGAGTTGTCGGTGGCGCCGGGACCGAGGAGATTAAAGCTGCCTGTGGCGGAGGCGTCTCCGGTGGTGCCGCTGAATTCGGCGTTGAGGGCTTCGGAGAAGCCGTCGTTGGCGGCGGTGTTGGAGAGGGTGAGGGTTGAGAGCGGCGAATCTCCCACGTGGACGTTGCCGAAGTTGACGGGATTGGGTGAAGCGGCATCGGGGGCGGCGAAGCGGAAGACGTTTGCGGAGACATTAATGGTTTGGGCAGGGAGCGCGGTTTGGCCGAGGCCGCTGGAGCTGGCGCCATCGCTGGTGAGATCGAGGGTGGCGGTGCCCGCTTTGGCTCCGGCGGTGCTGACATCGATGCCGACGGTGAGGCTGGAGTTGTCGGTGGCGCCAGGGCCGAGCAGGTTGAAGCTGCCTGCGGCGGAAGCGTCGCCGGTGGTGCCGCTGAATTCGGCGTTGAGGGCTTCGGAGAAACCGTCGTTGGCGGCGGTGTTGGAGAGGGAGAGGGTTGAGATCGGATTGGGATCGCCGACGTGGAAATTGCCGAAGTTCACGGGATTGGCGGAGGCGGCGCTCGGTTCGGCGAACCGGAAGGCGGCGCCGGTGATTTGGAGGTCCTGGCCGGCGACGTTGTCGAAATTGTTTTCGACGTGGATGACCTGGCCGGTGAGAGCGCCCGCGCTGCCAGCGCTGAACGTAACCGTGAGATCGCCGGAATCGGCGCCGGTGGCAATGGGGCCGAAGTTTGAGGGGGTGACGCCGGTGCCGGAGAGGCGGCCGTCGGTGATATTGCCTCCGTTGGTGTTATCCTGGAGCGCGCCGCGGAGGTCAGGGCCGGTGGTGCCGGAGTTGGCGACTTGATACGTAAGGGTGCTGGTATCGCCGACGTGGACATTGCCGAAGTTCATGGTGGCGGTGGCGGTGGCGCCGCCGGAGACGTCGCCGGTGAGGTTTTGCGTGACATCGCCGGTGGCGTTGATTTGTCCGCTGCCGGTGACGTTGGCGCGGGCGTCGAAGGAATTGCCGGTGCCAAAGGAGGCGTTGGTGTAATCCATGTCGACGTTAATATCGTTGGCGCCGAGGTTGAGGGAGTTGGGTGTGGTGCCGTTGTGGACGAGGAAGTCGGCATCGGAATCGCCGGAGGCGCCGGAGAGGTTGAGGGTGGAGGCGGGGTCTACCTGGATGGTGCCGGATTGACCGTCGATGATGCCGCCGACGATGGCGAGTTCGCCATTGGCGGCGCGGACGGTGCCGGAGTTGAGGATGGTATTGTTGATGACGCCGTGACCAAAGATTTCCGCGCCGGCGCTGTTGGTGATATCTCCGCCGGAGGTGAGGGTGGCGGCGCTGAGGGCGTTGCCGCCGAGTTCGACGATGCCGGTATTGTTGAGGGCGTTGGTCATATTGAAGTTATGACCGTTGAGGATTTTAAGGGTGCCCTCGTTGTTGGTGAGCGTGTCTTCGAGGTTGGTGCCGCCGAAGGTGATGACGGCGTTGGCGCCGGACAGTTCGACGGTGGTGTTGGCGCTGGCGATGGTGGTGACGGGGGTACCGGTGATGGCGAGGGTAGAAGTGTTTCCGGTGGAGACGGAGCGGTAGGTGCCGTTGGTGAGGGTGCCGCCGGAGAGGTTGGTGAGGGTGCCGTTGGAATTAACGGTACTGTTGTCGAGGGCTTCGAAGGTGCCGGTGGTGGTGTTGGTGTAGGGACCGCCGATGAGGTTGGCCGTGCCACCGCCGGATGCGCGGATGGTGCCCGCGTTGACGAGTCCGCTGTCACCCCCGTCGGAGGCGCCGATAGAGGTGGGTTGGACGGTGAGGGTGCGACCGGCGAGGTTTGCGTCAATCAGCCCGCTGGTGCCCAAGGAAATGACGATGGTATTCGAACCAAAGTTTCCGGCGCCTTGGACGGTTTGGTCGGTGAGGGTGACGCGCTGGGTGCCGCTTATATCGTCGATGATGGCGAAGCCATTTGCATTGTCTAAGGAAATGGTTCCCCCGCCCGTGAACTCGACTCCCCCGAGTGAGCGTAGGCGAAGTGGGTTTGCGTCCGGGGGAGCAAGCGAAATATCGCCGGTGTTGTTGATGGTGCCGGAAGCTTGAAGGAAGGAATTACCGCCCACGTTGAACTGGCCTGCGAGGGTGAGGTTGGAGATGGTCACGGTGGAGTTATCCTGAGTGGTGACAGTACCTCCGTTGATGGCTTGCAAGGTGCCTCCGGTCACCGAGGCGCTTAAGTTGAGTTGAACGACACTATTGGCGCCGTCGGCTTGGATGAGCGTGTTGTTTGTGAAGTCACCGGCTGCGAGGGCCAAGGTGCCGCCGCTGGTGGCCTGCATGAGGCCATTGTTCACCAGGCCGCTATCGCCTCCGTCAGTGGCCCCGACGTTACTTGGGTCAACGGTTAGTGTTTGACCGGAGAGGTTTGCGTCGACCAATCCGTTCTCGCCGATCGTGATGACAATCGTATTGTTACCGAAGTTTCCGGACCCTTGGAGGGTTTGGTCGGCCAGAGTGACGCGCTGGGTGCCGACGACATCGTCGATAAGGGCGGGGCCATTGGTATCGTCCATGGAAATGGTGCCCCCTCCGGTATAGACGACACCGCTGATCGTGCGGAGGCGAAGGGGATTTGCGTTGGGTGGAGCGACCGAGATATCGCCGGTATTGTTGATGGTGCCGGAAGCTTGAAGGAAGGAATTGCTTCCGATGTTGAATTGTCCATTGAGGGTTATGTCGGAGATGGTCGCGGTGGAGTTATCTTGCGTGGTGACAGTGCCTCCGTTGATGGATTGTAAGGTGCCCCCGGTCACCGAGGCGCTTCCTCTGAGTTGAACGACGCTATTGGCACCGTCCGCTTGGATCACTGTGTTGTTGGTAAAGTCACCGGCTCCGAGGGCCAAGGTGCCGCCGCCAGTGGCTTGCATGAGTCCGTTGTTGGTCACGCCGCCGTCACCGCCATCGCTGGGACCTGAAGAACTTGGATCGACGAGGAGGATGCCGCCATTCACATTGGCATTGATTTCGCCGTTGGCGTCCAGAGTGATGACGATCTCGTTCGCTCCGATATTGCCCGTTCCTTGAATGGTCTGGTTATTGAGAGTAAGGCGTCTGGTGCCAAAGGCATCCCGGATGCTTGATTGGCCTGCGCTGGAATCCATGGTGACGGTGCCGCCGCCGGTGAGGATGACCTCGTTGGTTTGGAGGACAAGTTCGACGGGATTTCCTGTGGAGTCGAAGGCAATCTCCCCGTTGTTTGTGATGGTATTTGAAAGGTTGAGATCGGAGTTATCACTGATGTTAAAGAGACCGTTGAGCGTGACTCCATCGAGATCGGCGGTCGCCGAGAGGTCGGTCCGAACAGTGCCCCCGTTGATGGCTTGCAAGGTGCCTCCAGTCACCACGGCGCCTGTGTTGAGTTGAACGATGCTGTTGGCGCCGTCGGCCTGGATGACCGTGTTGTTTGTGAAATCACCAGCTGCGAGGGCCAAGGTGCCACCGCTGGTGGCCTGCATGAGGCCGTTATTCGTAACGCCGACGGCGCCGCCACCATCGGGGACCGAAGCGCTTGGATCGATGAGGAGGACACCGCCATTCCCGTTCGCGTTGATTTCGCCGTTGGCGTCCAGAGTGACGGCGATCGAGTTTACCCCAATGTTGCCACTTCCTTGAATGGTTTGGTTGTTCAGGATGAGTCGTTTGACACCCCCGTCGTCCCGGATGCTCGCGCCCCCCGTGCTGGAATCCATGGTGATGGTGCCGCCACCGGTGAGGGTGACCTCATCGGTTTGGAGGGCAATTTCGATGGGGTTTCCTGCGGAATCAAAAGCAATTTCGTTTGTGTTCGTGATGGTGTTGGCAAGATTCAGGTCGGTGTTATCCGCGATGGTGAAGGGGCCATTGAGCGTCAGGTTGTTGAACGTGACCTCGCTTGAGATGTTTGTTCGGAGGATTCCGCCGTTCACGGACTCGATGGTGCCGCCGGTGACGATGGAACCGTTCTGGAAGAGGACGGTGCTGTTGTTTCCGGAGCCGTCGTTGCCGTCGGCGCGAATGACGCCGCCGCCGGTTTGTTCGTAGGAGCCTCCCAGAATGGAGAGGATGCCGCCGTTGGTGGCGCGGAGGATTCCGGCGTTTCCGAAAGTCGCAGCGGGATCGAGCGTGAGGGTTTGAGTGCTGACGCTAGCGTCGAAAATACCGTTGGCAAGGTTGTTGAGGTTGATGGTGTTTCGTCCGGCATTGCCGTTTCCGTTAATCGTCTGGCTCGTGATCGTGAGGAGTTGAGTGCCGCTTGAGTCGTTGATGCCTGCATTGGGTCCGGAAAGGGTGATCGTGCCGCCGCTGGTGAGATTGACGGCTCCGCGCAACTCGAAGTCGGTCTGATTGGTGGTTGAGTTGATATTGATCTGGCCGGAATTGGCGATGGCGTTGACGACGCCGAAGTCGGAATTGTCTCCGAGACTAATCACGCCTGCATTGGTTAGGGAACCGGCAGGACCGAGGTCGAGATTGAGATTGGGATTGATGGTGAGGGTGTCGTCTGCGCCGATGGTGAGGTTTTGCGCGGCGGAATTTCCGGTGATGTTGACGTTGAAGGTGCCGCTCGTATCGATGGAAGCGTCGGTGGTGCTATTGGGAACTCCGTTATCCCAGTTGCCGGCGTCGCTCCAGGTGGTGCCGTCGCCGTCGCCGGTGAAATTGGTTTGGCCAAGTGCTGTGTTACACAGGGTGGCTAGCAGAGCAAAAGTGGCAACTGCAATTGCGGCGGTCTTAGAAATCGAGAAGCTGTTCTTTCGTTTCACGTTGATTCAATGCGGTTAGCTTGGAAATCCAAACGACTGTCATTGCACCGGATCAAGTGGTCTTTCGGCGAAGCACGTGGGGTGGGCACGACGCAGAGAGACAGAGTAGTGCTACTTGATGGTGGATGGTGCAAAGACAGACGGACGTTCGTTTTATCGATCTCGACCAAACCTGTCAAGCAGACAGGGGCTGACAAAATCTAACCTGATAATCACGGTAATTTTTGTTTTTTGATCAAATCTTGAATTTTTGAAATGAGTATTGCTTCGTGCAACTGCGCGTGTAGTCCGATCAGGTTTTCCGATGTTTGGGTACTGATTCGGGAAGGTGGATAGTCCCGGTTCGGCACAGAGAATGGAGGGGCGCGCGCTGGGTGCGAATTTTGAATGGTGAATGGTGAATGTTGAAGGGAAGGCAGGGAGGTGGGGATGGGGAATAGAGAGGCGGGGTCGGGGGCGGAGACCGGAGTTTTCGGGAAAGAGGGGTTGATTTAGGGGGGAAGCTGGGCATAGTTGCCCGCCCTGTTGGTGTTGCCTTTATAAAACCGGAGATTTGGGGACGATGAGTCCCTGGCCAGCAGAAGGAACACAAGGTGAATCTCCAATATTCATGAGCATCGCTCTCTTGCTTTAAGGGGGGCCTTTGAAACGATGTCGACAGAGCTATTGGAAAAGTTGGTGGATGCGGGTGTGCACTTGGGGCACCAGAGCAAGAAGTGGAATCCCAAGATGAAGCCGTATCTTCTGAAGAAGAAGAATGCGATTTACATCATTGATGTTTCGCAGACGGTGTTACAGATCAATGAGGCGGGGAAGTTTCTCGCCGAGACTGTCAAGAAAGGCGGGCGGGTTTTGTTTGTGGGCTGCAAGCGGCAGGCGCAGGACGCGGTGAAGGATGCGGCGGAGCGCACGGGGCAATTTCACGTGAACCATCGCTGGTTGGGCGGGACGCTGACCAATCTTGAGACGATTCGGAAGAGTGTGGGACGTCTGAAGGATTTGGAGAACATTGAGAAGTCTCCGGACTTTAAAAAGATGAGTAAGAAGGAGCTGGCGGCGTTGAATCGCGAGCGGGAGAAGCTGGTGCGCAACTTGGACGGGATTCGGGAGATGGAGAAGTTTCCGGACGCGGTGGTCGTGGTTGATTGTGCGCGGGAGAGTATTGCGGTGGCGGAGGCTCGTCGCTTGAAGATTCCGATTGTGGCTTTGGTGGACACCAATGCGGATCCGGATTTGATTGATTATCCGATTGCGGGCAACGACGACGCGATTCGTTCGATCAAGATGATTGTCGAATTGTTGACGGAGCAGATGGAAGTGGAGCAAACGGCTTCGGGCCAGCGGGTGAAGAAGAAGGCGAGCTGAGGCAGGCGGAGGACGTGGACAGGATTTAGAGGACAAACGGGATTATTAAAATGGCTGATATAACGGTTGAATTGATCAAGACCCTGCGGGATAAGACGAACGCGGGAATGATGGACTGCAAGGCGGCGTTGGCGGAAGCGGACGGTGATTTGGATGCGGCGGAGACGGTTTTGCGCAAGAAAGGGATTGCGTCGGCTGGTAAGAAAGCGTCGCGGACGGCATCGGAGGGTGTGGTGGCTTCAAAGATCAACGCGGAAGGGCGCACGGGTGTCTTGGCAGAACTGAACTGTGAGACTGATTTTGTTGCGAAGAACGATAATTTTCAGTCGTTTGTCACGGCGATGATTGATCATCTAGCGGGAAGTTCCGCCGAGGAAATGGAGTCGTTACTTGCGGAACCGTTCACCGGTGAAGGCGACGGAACGGTAGAGGATTTTGTGAAGGCGAAGATTGCGGAGTTGGGAGAGAACATTGTGGCGCGACGGTTTGAGCGATACACGGTGGAAGAGGGAGTTGCGGGTGCGGTCTCAAGTTATATTCATTTGCAGGGCAAGGTGGGCGTTTTGGTAGAGGTGGGTTGTTCGGAGGCGGACACGGTGGGCAATGAGAAGTTTCGTGAGTTGGTGAAGGACATCACGCTGCATATTGCGGCGGCGAGTCCGGTGTGTGTGGGGCGGGACGAAGTGCCATCGGAGTTGGTTGAGAAGGAGCGTGAGATTTATCTCGACCAGGTAAAGGACAAGCCGGAGAACATCATTGAGAAGATCGTGAGTGGTAAGATCGACAAGTATTACAGCACGATTTGTTTGTCTGAGCAGGGGTTTGTGAAGGATCCGGATAAGACAGTGGGAGAAGTGGTGAAGAGTGTGGCGGCAGAAGTGGGGGATGAAGGGGTGGAGGTGCGACGGTTTGTACGCTATGCGGTAGGCGAAGAAGTTTAGGTAGGCGGGCTGAGCTTGCGCGCGGAGGCGCTGTTGGTGCGGGGTGCTCTTCGTTTGCCAGTGGTGGACGGAGTGGTTTTTGGGTGGCCGATGGCGGCGGAGCTGTTTTTGGAGAACGTTTTCGGGGGAAGGGGAAGGGGAAGGGTGTATGGATGGGGGTGAGGTTTTGGCTTCGCGTCGCCGTTGAGGCTATGTTGCGGTGGTTCCCTGGGCAAAACGCCTTCGATTTTCTGATTTTTTGGGCGGAGAGGCGCGTTGAGGGAGGGGGGCTAGGTGAAGGCGGGCGTGGGAATGGTGGGCCTGGGGGAGCAGATGCGGGTGATGCATTCGGCGAAGGATTCTTCGTTGCTGAGGATACCGATTTCGACGCGGAGAAAGTAGATGGGGACATCGAGGTTTTCGAGAGGTGGGAAGCGGACGGAATCTTTTTCCGTGGTGACGATGCAGTCGAGGTCGCGGTCGAATGAGGATTCGATGCAGGCGTGAATTTCTTCGGGGGTATAGCGGTGGTGATCGGTGTAGCGGCGGGTGAGTTCTATATTGGCACCCAGTTTACGAAGGCCGTTTTCGAAGGATTCGGGGACGGCGATACCGCAGATGGAGGCGATGTATTTGTCTTTGAGGAAGTCGAGGGGTTTTTGTTCGTGGGTGACGAGGTTTTCGAGGTAAAGCGGGCGGTGGGTGCACTCGATGATTTCGGCGGTGCGGTTGTATTTGCGGATACGTTGGATGAGTTCGTCATTGGGTTCGCCATCGCATTTGGTGATGAAGATGTAGGATGCCCGGCGCAGGTTCTTGGGTGGCTCCCGGAGAGTGCCACGGGGGAGGAGATATTCGTTTCCAAAGGGAGCGAAGCGGTCGACGAGGACGATGTCGAGGCGATGACGGAGGCGAAGGTATTGGAGGCCATCGTCGAGGAGGATGGTATCGACTTTGTGTTCGCGGATGGCGGAGAGGCCGCTTTTGACGCGATCCTTATCGACGAGGACGACGACGTCTTTGAGATTGTTCGCGAGCATGTATGGTTCATCGCCGGCGGTGCGGGAGTCGAGGAGGAGGGATTTGCCGTCGGAGACGAGCCGGGGTGGGTTGATGGCGGATTTTCCTTTGATTTTATTTTTGAGGCGTTGGCGGAAGGGAGGTTTGACGCTCTTGTATCCGCGGCTGAGGATTGCGACTTTGCGTCCGCCGTCGGTGAGGGCTTTAGCGAACTTTTCGACGACGGGGGTTTTTCCGGTGCCGCCGACGGTGAGGTTTCCGATGGAGACGACGAGGCAGCCGAGATTTCGTTCGCGGAGGATGCGATTGCGATACAGGGAGAGGCGGAGGCGGACGGCACCATTGTAGATGTAGGAGAGGCCGTAGAGGCCGGTGCGGAGGATGGCGGCACGGGTGCCCTTTCGGCGTTCCAGAATGACGTCGATGGCGAATTGCTCGAGATTTTCCTTCCACTCACTCACAGGGTTGGGCTTGGGTGCAGATGCGGACTTCAGCGGCGCTGACGCGGGGGATGACGATTGGGGTTACGATTTGGTATGCCCCTGGCGGGACGAGGTTCCATTGGTTGGTTGTAGACAAAAACTCTTGATATGGCAGTGTCAAATTTTTGACCGGAGGAGATTTATGGAACGAGTTGATGGCAGAGGGTTTGATAAATTACGGGGGATTGTGTTTTTGCCGCATGTGGCGCCTCATGCGACGGGGTCGGTATTGGTGTCGTTTGGGGACACGCGGGTGATTTGCAGCGCGATGATCGAAGAGGGGGTACCGAATTGGATGCGATATCAGAATGTGCCTGGCGGATGGCTAACGGCGGAGTATAGCATGTTGCCCTATTCGACTTTGGATCGGAAGCCGCGGGACATCTCGCGGGGAAGACTTGATGGTCGGAGTTCGGAGATTCAGCGATTGATTGGGCGTTCGTTGCGTGCGGTGGTGGATTTGAAGGCTTTGGGGGCGCGGACGGCGTGGGTGGATTGCGATGTCTTGCAAGCGGACGGGGGGACGCGGACGGCGTCGGTAACGGGGGCATGTGTGGCTCTGGCATTGGGGTTTCAAAAAATGGTGGCGACGAAGGAGTTGGAGCGGAGTCCTTTGAAGCAACTGGTGGCGGCGGTGAGTGCGGGGGTGGTGCGGGAAGTCTGTTGTTTGGATTTGAACTATCCGGAGGACAAGGAGGCGTCAGTGGATTTTAATTTTGTGCTGACGGAAGGGATGGAATTCGTGGAAGTGCAGGGCAGTGGCGAGGAGGCGGTATTCAGTGAAGAGCAGATGGCAGAGATGACGGATTTGGCGAAGAAGGGGGTGGGAGAACTGGTGGCGAAGCAGCGGGAGGCGATTGGCGCGGGTAGTGAAGCAGCGGATGCGGGGGCGATTGAGGGCTTGGCGGGGCACTTTCGCGCTTCGCGCGAATGAGGAATCAGGAGCTTTGAGGCGAACGGGTTTATTGGTTGGGGTGGTGGTTTTGGCGAGGCGTTTTTTGAGCTTGGTTGGGTGGTGGTTATTCTGCCCATTTGCTTTCTTTGGAAGACTGGGTGGATGGGACCAGGCCTGCCTTTTGTTTATCGGGCGAAGGGGGGTGTGCGGAAGGGGGTAAACGGGGGCTTGACTTGGGGGGCGGGAGGAGTATTTTTGCCGTCCCTCAAAGGAAAAAGGGGTTTTTTATCATGGCACGGGTATGTAGCATCACAGGAGCGCGGGTTCGTCGCGGTCGAAGGATTCACCGAAGTGGATTGGCGAAGAAGAAGGGTGGTGTGGGCCGTCACGTGACGAAGACGGTGAAGCGCGACGTGAAACCGAACTTACGTGAGAAGCGGATCTGGGTGCCCGAGTTGGGTCGATACGTGCGGGTGAAGTTGACGGCACGGGCGCTTAAGACGGTGGCGAAGAATGGGGCGTATGCGACTCTGAAGGAAGCTGGTTTGATCTAAGGCCAGCGTTCGGCTCGAGGGTTGTCGTGGGAGTTTTGGGAGGCAATTCTCTAAGAGCTATGGAGATTATTGTCTCTCTCGTGGGCTTTGTGTCGATTTTTTCAGTCGACAAGGGGCCGGGGATCGGTAAAGGTTCCGCGCCTGCCGGGGAAGGGCCTGATTCCTGCTGTCTCAATGGGGGATGAAGGGGGTGACGGATGAGATGCGGCGTTGGCGGTGCCGAAATTCATAAGTTTATCACTATGGCGAAACTGGAAGGGAAAGTATTGATTGCGCAGGGCGGGGGTCCGACGGCTGTGATTAATCAATCGATCGTGGGAGTGGCGTTGGAGGCGCGTAAGTTTTCGCAGGTGCATCGGGTGTATGGGGCGTGTCATGGGGTGAGTGGGATATTGAGTGAGGATTTCCTGGATTTGACTCAGGAGACGACGAACAACCTGGAGCGGGTGGGGAGGACGCCGAGTTCGGCGTTGGGATCGACGCGGCTAAAGCCGAAGGGGGAGCATTTTGCGGAGATGTTCAAGGTTTTGAAGGCGCATGATGTGCGGTATTTCTTTTATATTGGAGGGAACGATTCGGCGGACGCGTGTCGGATCGTGAATGAGGAGGCGGGCAAGGCGAACTATCCTTTGCGTTGTTTGCATGTGCCGAAGACGATTGACAATGATTTGCCGGGGAACGATCACACTCCGGGCTATGGATCGGCGGCCCGTTATGTGGCGAGTGCGTTTGCGGGGGTAAACTTGGATAATCGGGCTCTACCGGGGGTTTACATTGGGGTGGTGATGGGTCGGCATGCGGGTTTTTTGACGGCGGCGGCTGGATTGGCGAAGAAGTATCCGGATGATGGGCCGCACTTGATTTACATGCCGGAGCGGATGTTTGACATTGATCAATTTGCGAAGGACGTGCAGGGGGTATATGACCGGTATGGGCGTTGCATCGTGGCGGTGAGTGAAGGGATTCACGATGCGGAGGGGACACCGATTATCACGAAGTTGATGGAAGATGTGGAGACGGATGATCATGGGAATGTGCAGTTATCGGGGACGGGTGCCTTGGGGGATTTGCTAGCGGAATCGATCAAGAAGAACACCAATATCAGCCGGGTGCGTGCGGACACCTTGGGGTATTTGCAGCGGAGTTTTTTGGGATGTGTTTCGGATACGGACCAGAACGAAGCGCGTGAGGTTGGTGAGAAGGCGGTGCACTATGGGTTATGGCATGACTGTGACGGTTCGGTGGCGATCAAGCGGACGGGAAATTATTCGGTGGATTATCAGCTGCAGGATTTTTCCATGGTGGCAGCACAGACACGGACGATGGAAGATGAGTTTATAACGCCGGAGGGAAACGGAGTGACTGATGCCTTTTTGTTCTATGCGCGGCCTTTGATTGGATCGAACTATGTGGCGCCGCATCGGATCCGGGCACCCAAGGTGGAGAAGTTGGGATAGGTATCGGCGATCAGGAGTGAGGTTTTTTTGAGACAGGGGGTGTTGAGCCCTAGAAATGAGAACACAGACCAAGGAAGAAGAGAGAGATGCCAGTTGCGACACCTGAACAATTTACGGCGATGTTAGATTCAGCTCAGGAGGGTGGTTATGCCTATCCAGCGATCAATTGCACGAGTATCATGACGATCAACGCGGCGTTGAAAGCGTTTGCGGATCAGAAATCGGACGGGATCATTCAGTTTTCGACGGGGGCAGGGCAATTTGCATCGGGACTGAACAATGGGGACGCGACGTTTGGGACGATTGTATTGGCGGAGGCGACGCATCGATTGGCGGAGCAGTATGGCGTATTGGTCGCGTTGAACACGGATCATTGTCAGCCGGAGAAGGCGGCCAGTTTTTTGAAGCCATTAATTGAGGCGACGGCGGCGCGACGGGCAAAGGGGGAGAACAATTTGTTTCAGAATCACATGTTAGACGCATCGATTTTACCCTTGGACGAGAACATGGCGATTTCTAAGGAGTATTTGGGTCTATGTGCGGAGAACGAGATTGTTTTGGAAGTGGAAGCGGGGGTGGTGGGTGGTGAGGAAGACGGGGCGGCAGGGACGGAGGATACGCCTGAGGAGCATCTTTACACGACGCCGGAGGATATGGTGGCGGTGCATGAGGCGTTGAATGGGATTGGACGATTCACATTTGCGGCGACCTTTGGCAATGTGCACGGTCATTACAAACCGGGGGCGGTGAAGTTGCGTCCTGAGATTCTGAAGGAGGGGCAAGCGGCCGTGGCGGAGAAGTATGGAAGCGATGCCGAGTTTGACCTCGTGTTTCATGGCGGTTCGGGGAGCAGCCTTGATCAGATTCGGGAAACGCTGGGGTATGGTGTGGTGAAGATGAACGTGGATACGGACACGCAGTATGCATTCACGCGTCCGATTGTGGATCACATGCTGAAGAATTATGATGGGGCGTTGATGATCGACGGTGAGATTGGGAACAAGAAGATGTATGATCCGCGCGGATATTTGAAGAAAGGGGAGGAAGCGATGGCGGCACGGGTGGGGCGGGCGTGCGAAGACCTGTTGTCGACGGGGAAGACGATTTACAGAGGGTAGTGGTCGAATTTCGGCGAGTCATCGATTTTCAATGAATTGGACGCGGCCCTTTTTTGGGCCGTGTTTTTTTGGGAGGTAGAGCGTGAGGAGAAACGGTTGACGGGTTGAATTCGGATTCGAGGTCAGGCAGGGTATGCAGTGTGTCTGAGAGCGGAGAGAGCGGTATCATTTCGTTTTGGAAGCGGCCGCTTTGGATCGTGGTCGCTTTGACCATTTTGGGGGGAGTTCTGCGTTGGTCGGGATTGTTTACAGAGCTTTGGTTGGATGAGATTTGGTCGGTGCAACTGGCGGCGGCGGCGGATTCATGGGTGGAGGTGCTGACGGGGATTCGGATTTCGAACAATCATCCGTTGAACACGTGGTGGTTGATGATGTGGGGAGAGAGGGGGGGAGAGATGTGGTGGCGCCTCCATTCATGGTTGGCGGGAGTGGCAATGATCCCGGTGTGCTATTGGGTGGTCCGGAGGGGAGGGGGGCCAACGGGAGCGGGCATTGGAGCGGCGGTCTTGGTCACGGTGAGTTTTTTCAATATCGTGTATGCCTCGGAGGCGCGGGGATATGTGATGGCGATGTTGTGTGTGGTGGTGGGGCTGGGGGCGATTTGGGGGAGACCGCAGAGTCCGGGATGGCGGATGGTTCTGTTGTATCAGGTGAGTGCGGTGACGGGGGTTTTAGCGAATGCGGGATACTTGGTATTTTGGGTGGCGTTGGTGTTATGGCACGTGGGCGTCGTGATGTGGGAGCGACGGTCATGGATAGAATGGCTTCGGGGTGGGCGGTTATTGGGGCTGATGCACGGTCCGGTGGGGGTGTTAATGGTGGGATACTGGTGGTATGTGGTGCGCAAGTTTGAATGGGTAGGTGGTGGTCATTTGCAGTATCGCGGCGTATTGGATCAGGCGGCGGGTTGGATGTTTAACTGTGGGTGGATATCGTGGCCGTCGCTTTTTGTGATAGTGATAGTGATATTGAGTCTGATCTGGCTGTGGTATCGAGGGTGGCGTGAGGCGTCGGTCTTTTTTCTGTTGGCGATTTTTTTGATGCCGTGGCTGGTGTTTCGAATTGCTCCTCCCAAGGCGACGGGATATGCGCATCTCGTGATCTTGCTTCCTCAGTATTTCTTTATTCCGGGAACTTTGGGTTTGTTGGCGACGGGATGGGCGTTGGCTGATTTTTTATGCGTGGCGCGGCCGCGCGGCGTCCGAGCGATAGCCGTGGTGTTGTTCACGCTGTCCTTGTTGGGAGCGATACCGATGTTGAGCACCTTTTATCGGTATGGGCGAGGTGGAATAGGGGATGCCGTCAGGGAAATCGCGAACAGTTCCACACCGGGAGAAGAGATATTGGTGGGTTTCAACACACCTGGGCGAATGCCGAAGGAAGTGTTGTTTCATGCCGAACGCTTACCGGGGGATCTGGGGAAACGTCTTCGGCACATCGATCAACCGGAATGGAAAGAGGCGCCGCCTGAATGGGTGGTGGGCCTCGTAACCGGCCCGTATCCGGAGAAAGTTCGGCAATTTGAAGCTCGGGACAGCTCCAATGGGGATGAGATTCTCCGATACAAGCTGTTCGAGGCCTATCGATATGGAGAAGCGACGGGTTATCACTGTCTACTGTTTCGGCGGGAGTCTAGTGAAGACTGAAGGGGCGTGTTGGTTGAATGGTTTTTTAGGGTGGGTTCATCTTTGTGCTTTGAGCGCTTGGATTGGGGGTAGTAGAGTCAACGCGAACCGGGAAGACGGAAGAGTATAGCGATGACAAAGGAATACGAGGTACATCTGTATGAGATCATGTGGCCGAATTACGCGTTAGTCGCGTCGATGCTGGGGCCCAAGGATTTTGGAAAGCACTATGCGACGGGAAGTTCGCGTTACTTTCATGGGACGGTCGTTTTTGCCGAGGTGGACAAGGAGTATCGGAATGATTTTTTTCCGATTGATGAGTTGCTGAAAGAGGTGAAGCCAGCGCCTGATGGATCTCCGAAGCGGACGAAGTTTTTGAGCACATATCGCGTCTTGGAGCACGTGGATTTGTCGGCGTTCAAGAACCTATATGTTTCGTCGGTAGAGGGAGAAGTCTTGGAGTTAAAATCTGAGGCTTACGAGCGGGATCATGAGCCCGGTTTTATTCGTATTTTCCAGGAGATTTGTCCCCTGAGTGCGATTGTGCTGAGCTACATGACGCCACGGGAATTCGGGAAATTCATCACGGATCCGAAGCAGCCGAAGGGCGCGCCAAAAGTGATGTTCACGCAGATTGATTTTACGATCGACGACTTTCTTCGCCAGATTGAGGAGAATCCGTTCCATGATTCGCCGATACCGAATGTCCACCCTCACAAATTGCGGCAACAGATTTTGGAGTTGAAGGGCAACCCCCACAAGGGGGTGAAGGGGATCAGCTTGGACTCCGCCTTTGACAAGCTGTCGTTTTTGAAACTGCGGACAGGTTTCTGGATTGCTGCGCAGGAAGAGCTTTTGTTTTATCCGATACCGGATCACGAAGAGTTAGAGCATGATCATTACGACTTTTATCAGTCGTTGGAGAGCGCGCGGATGTAGGAGGAGAGTATTCTTACGCTTCAAGGGGTGATCTGGGTTATTGCCGTTTTAACCGGATACCATGCTTCGATTTTTTTCGCGAGGTCGGCCACGATGTCGGGGTGTTGGGCGGCAACGTTTTTTTCTTCGTGTGGATCTGTGGAAAGGTTGAAGAGTTGCGGTCCCTTTTCTTGGCGCGCGTGTACGTCGGTATATTTGCTGACAATACCGTCGTAAGTGAGAAGGAGTTTCCATTTTCCTTCGATGCACCAGCGGTAGAGAAGGGTGGGTTCATGATTGGTCAAGTCGATGATGTCGTGGGCGCAGCCTTCGCCGAAGACGATATTGCGATCAAGCGGTATGCCGTCGCGGATAAGGGGCATCAGGTCGAGGCCGGGCACGTCAGCCGGGGGGGTGATTCCTGCTGCACTGAGGCTGGTGGGGAAAAGATCGATGGAGCTGATGAGAGTGTTCTCATATCGGTGTGGCTTGATAACGCCGGGCCAGCTGATGAGGGTGGGTTGACGAACGCCTCCTTCATAGGGAGATTGCTTTGACCGGAGATCGAATCCATTCGCATCCGGTTTTTGAATCCATCCGTTGTCGCAAATGTAAACGAAGACCGTGTTATTAGTGAGGCCCTTTTCATCGATATAGTTGATGAGCTGGCCGCAGGTTTCATCGAACCACTCGCACATTGCGTAGTATCGGGCAATGTGGGGGGAATCGGTTTTTTCCCGATATTTATTGAAGAGGCGATCGGGTGGCGTGTGCGGGGTGTGAGGCATGAAGGGGGCATACCAAAGGAAGAAAGGTTTGTTTTCGGCCAAGGCGTGGTCGATGAATTCGAAGACCGGGGCCATGCCTTCACGGCCGATCTTGAGTCCGTCATCGCCATGGCGTCCCCCGGGCTCGGGAAAGCCGCGGGTCATGCCGTGGGTAAAACCGCCGCGGGAGTAGTTTCCTTCCCACCACTTACCAGACTGGTGTGACAGGTAGCCGGCTTCGCCGAGGAGTTTTGGGAGAGTGGGGTGATTGTCGATGTTCGAAATGAGTTGTTCACGTAGTTTCTTGTAAGCGTCGGGTTCGGGAGTGGGCTTTGCGCCTTTGGCGCGTTTTGGTTTTCCGGCCGGGTCGTTTCCGGTGACCATGTGCTGATGGGCGTAGAGGCCGGTGGCGAGGGTCATGAGAGAGGGGCGGCAGAGTGCCGTGGGGACATACGCGCGGGGAAAGGCAGCGCTACGATCGGCGAGCTTATCGAGGTGAGGCGTTTCGATGGCAGGATGATCCATGAACCCGTAGTCGGTCCATGCCTGATCGTCGGACAAGATGTAGACGATATTGGGGGGTGTCGTTGCGCCCGAGGGGAGGGATGAGAATACGAGAGCAAACAGGGTGGCGCAGAGGAGGCGGCGGAGCATGGCAATGGCGGTTCTTGGAGGTCCTAGTGTGAACGTTAAGCGTGAGTTTGGGGGAGGTTCTTTCAGTTATTCTTGGGTTCGATGTTGGGATTGGGTTGGTATGGGTCGATGGGCAACGGGGCGGGAGTGCCTGGAGGAGTGCTGTCGGGTTCCTTGGCAGCAGGCGGGGTAAAGATGAGGCCTTGTTTCAGGGGGTTGGCATACCAGACGACATTGCCTGATTTTTGTCCGCCGATGAGCAGGTCGAGATCGGTATCGCCGTCCATATCGACGGCGCGAATGTCGTAAGCGGCGTGGCCGCGGCCGATGGTGTGGGCGGTAAAGCTTCCATCACCATCATTCTCATACCAACGGGTTACCATGCTGTCTTTTCCGCATGTGGCACCATCAATATCGCCATCGTTGTCGAGGTCTGCTGCGGTGAGGCAGTGTGGCCCGACCATATCGGGATCGATATCGTGGGGGAACCATCTGCCGTCTGCGGCTTGTTCGAACCAGAGCACTCCGGAGCCGTGGCCTCGGCTGGCGAGGAGGTCGGTGCGGAGGTCGTTGTTGAGATCCACGGGGATGAGATTGGTGGCGCCGGTGTGGTTTTCTGCGACGATGAGTTTTTGCCACGGGGACTGGGGATCGGTTCCGGGGCCGGGGTTTTTCCACCAAGCGAACCAATTGCCATCAGGGAAGGGGTCTCCTTTGGCGCCGCAGGTGATGTCGGGCTGACCATCACCGTCGATATCACCGAGATACATGTAGTGATTTCCGCCGGGAGCGTCTCCCTTTGCGAAAACGTGTCGTGGCCAGGTGTCGGCGGTATTGAGGGGATCGGCAGGGACTTTCAGCCAGACGATGGAACTGGCGAGGGGCCCTTCAGGTTTGAAGCTATTGGCGATGACGTCGAGTTTTCCGTCGAGATCGACGTCTCCGGCGTGAAGGCAGTGTATACCGGTGAGTTGATCTTCGATGGTGCGATAGGTCCATCGATCGTTGGCGGCATCATCGGGGGTTTGGAGCCAAAAGACCTCGCCCATGGCGGGAGCGCCGATGAAGTCGGGATCGCCGTCTTCGTCGACATCGATCACGCAGGAGTGGATGCACTGGAAGCGGGGGTTGTCGAAGGTATAGAGCGTGATCTCTTCCCAATCGGGAGCGATAAAGAGCCGGACTTTACCATCGGATGAAGAGATGATATCGGGTCGGCCATCGTGTGTGAAGTCGGCTGCGACGGCGGTTTGGACCCCTCCTTTGCCGGAGAAGACATCGTGGCGTTCCCAGGGTTCGGCGGGGGAGAGCGGCGTGAGGGTGAGGAAGATCAGGGAAGAGATTAGGGGGCGCATGGGAAGTGGGGTTTGAATTTCTACTATGAATATTACCACATTCCGATAACTTGAAAGAATGAAGATGGAAAGCGGCCAAGGGGCAATGGGGGTGTTGAGGCGTTGTGTTTTGTGTGGTTTGTTGCCGAGTCTTTGCTGGGGGGCTTGGGCGGACGAGAGTGGTTCGCGGGCGACTTCCAAGAAGACCTTACCTTCGTCCGTTTGGAAAGTGAGTTCTGATACGGCGACGGTCTATTTGGCGGGGTCGGTTCATTTGTTACGCGCGCAGGACTATCCTTTGCCCCCCGTATACGACGTGGCCTATGCCGATTCAGACCGGTTAATGTTTGAGGTGGATCTGAAGGATATGAATCGCCTGGACGTGCAGGAGGAATTGATCGCGCTGGGGAGTTTGCCTAGCGGGGAGACGATTCGTGATCATGTCAGCGAGGAGACATACGCGAAGCTGCAGGATTACTTTCAGTCTCGTGGAGTGGGGGGGCCAATGTTTGAGTCGATGAGGCCGGGGATGCTGGCCTTGACGATCTCTTCATTGGAATACATGCGAATGGGGGCCATGCCGTTTCTCGGGGTAGACATGGTGTATTTCAAGCGTGCGCAGGAGGATGAGAAGCCGACGAAGGGGTTGGAGACCGTTGAGTTTCAGATGACCTTGTTTGACAATCTCTCACCGAAGAAACAGGAAGAGCTTTTGGTGAAGACGCTGGAGGGTTTGGGTGAGGCTGAAGAGATGACGGAGACTTTGATTGAAGCGTGGCGGACTGGAGATGCGAAGGGTTTGGGAGATATGTTACGCGAAGAATTTGTGGGAGACCGGGTGGTTGAGCGGTTGTTATTGACTGATCGGAACGAATCCTGGGTGCCGCAGATTGAGGAAATTCTCGCGTCGGATGACAATGCGATGGTGGTTGTGGGCACGGGTCATTTGGTGGGTAGAAAGAGTGTCGTACAGCTTTTGCGCAAGAAGGGGTATGAGATCAAGCAGATGCGTTATTCACCGGCGAAGGTGAGGCAGAATCGGGAAGAAGAACGTCTCGAAGGTGAAGTGGAGGAAGTTGAGGAAGTGGAAGGCGAGGCTGAGGTTCAATCGCCTGCGGTAGCGGCGGAACGGTAGGCGGGAAGCAATGCATGGCGTTGGTCCCGGCTCGTGCAGGTGGTGCGTCTTCGTATCTTGAGCGGCCGAGCGAGGTGATATGGTGGTTCCCCTGCGGGGTGCTGGAAAGCTCCTGTCAGTTTTTTTAATCTGGTGCCCATGGGCACCGATGATAGAGTTGCGATGTTGATTTCTCTATCTCGATGAAGCAGCGCAGTAAACTTTACCACCCTGATTCCGTGAAGATTCAGGTATGTTCTTTTTTGTCTTTGCTTCGTCTTCCTTTGGGGTTGTTGACGCTCTTTCTACTGGCCATCGGATTGTTATTTAGCAACTCGTTTTTTGTGCGATTTGGGTTGGTGGGGATCGGGTTTTTGGTTGTTGTGTCGGTCGCCTATTTTTTTATGGCGGCGAGTTTGCGATGCATTGTGTGCACGAATCCGGTTTTTTTGTCGAAGCGGTGCACGAAGAATCGGGCGGCGCGACGATTTCTGGGGGTGAGTTATCCGATGGAAGTGGCGAGACAAGCGATATGGTCGGGATATTATCGGTGCATGTATTGTGGGGAGCGGGTGCGGACGGAGGATGAAGATGAGTTGGCGGGGCGGGTGGATGCGGAGGGAAATCCGTTGGAACCGGGGAGCGAAGATCAGTCGAACATTTCCAGCTGGTGAGATTCGCCCTGGGGAGGAGCGAAGCGGACGCCTGCTCCCAGAAGGCGGACGGATTTGCCTTGGCCGCGGTCCCATGCCTTGGCGAGGAGTTGTAAGTATGGGGCGGGATCGAGGTCATGGGAAAGGCATTCGGCGGTGGTTTGGGTGAAGTCTGAGAATTTGAGTTTGACGACGGCTTTTGTAATGCGGCGGTTGGAGTGGGTGGATTGATAATCGGCGATGAGTTCCTCGTGAAGTTCGCGGAGTTTTTCCTCGCAGGCTTCGAGGCTGACAAGATCGTTTGAGAAGGTGCGTTCGTTGCTTAGTGATTTTCTTTCGCGGTGGGGCTCGACGGCACGGTCATCTTGTCCACGGCAGAGATGGTAGAGGTGGAGGCCGAATTTGCCGAATAGTCGTGTGAGGTTTGGAAGCTCGAAGGATTGGAGATCGCCGCAGGTTTTAATTTGGAGCTGATGGAGTTTGGCTTCGGTGGCTTTACCGACGCCCCAGATGCGTCCGACGGGGAGTTCGCGCATGAAAGGATCGATCTCTTGCGTTTTGATTTCGAATTGGCCATCGGGTTTGTTCCAATCGCTCGCGACTTTTGCGAGGAATTTATTGGGTGCAATGCCTGCGGATGCGGTGAGTTTTATTTCGTCTCGGATGACGCGACGGATTTCGCGGGCGACGGAGGCAGCGGAGGAGTTGAGGTGTGAGATATCGAGGTATGCTTCATCGAGGGAGAGAGGTTCAATGATTTCGGTGAAGTGGCGGAAGACATCGCGGATGAGTCGGGACTCGCGGCGGTAGGCATCGAAGCGGACGGGGACGACGATAAGGCTGGGGCAGAGTTGGAGGGCTTTGAATGTGGGCATGGCGGAGCGGCAGCCGAAGCGGCGGGCTTCGTATGAGCAAGTGGTGAGGACGCCCCGATTTGATGACGTGCCTCCGACGGCGACGGGTTTTCCTTGGAGGGAGGGGTTATCGCGGATTTCGATGGAAGCGTAGAAGGCGTCCATATCGACGTGAATAATTTTCCGGGCCTCAGGCATGCCTTAACTAGAAGAGCACAGGTTAGAGTGTCGTGACAGGATTGTCGCTGTGAGGACCTTGAACCCGTGGCGGTTCTTTCAAGCTTGGGCGGCGAGCGGCCAAATGTGAAAGGAGTTTGATATGAGTCCGTTTACTTTTTCTGGTCCCCCAACTTCGGGCGAGCCACCCCATTTCACAATTGATTATGAAGAAGACCTTTACCCGCAGAGACTTCGTCAAGAGCACGGCCGCGACGGGCGGTTTCCTTATCCTTCCTTCGGGCTTGAGGGCAAACTCGCCAAACGGGCGGATTTGCACGGCACATATTGGCACGGGAGGGAAAGGTAATACCGATACCACGGGGCTCGCAAAACATGATTTCGTGCAGGTGGTCGGGCTGTGCGATGTGGATCGGAAGAATGGTAAGATTGACCGACATCTGGAGAACTATCCCAGTGCAACGTATTTTCCGGACTACCGCGAGATGCTTGCCAATCTTGAGGATAAAGTGGATGTGGTCTCCATTTCGACTCCGGACCATACCCATTATCCGGCGACGCTGGCGGCGATGGAACTAGGGAAGCATGTTTACACCCAGAAGCCGCTCACGCACAAACTGGCTGAGGCGCGGCATCTCAAGGAGCTTGCGGCGGAGAAGGGGCTCACAACCCAGATGGGGATTCAGAACCAGTCGAACCTAGCCTATCGGCTGACGCGGCGCTTCATTCAAGACGGCATTCTTGGCAAGGTGAAGCGCGTTTACGTGTGGTCATTCAAGAACTGGGGGTATGACGGCGAGCCATACGCACAGGAAGATGCGACACCGGAGGCCCTTGATTGGAATCTCTGGCTGGGAACGGCCCCGGTGCGGCCTTACGTAAGCAAGGTCTATCACACGAAGAACTGGCGCAAGATTCTTGACTTTGGGTGCGGGACGCTGGGCGACATGGGGATTCATATTTTCGACACGCCGGTGAAGTCGCTTGGATTGCGGGATCCGCTTTGGGTGGAGGCGGAGTGTCGTGCGCCGAATGGTTTTGGTCATCCCGAGGTAAACAAGGTGCATTACGGGTTTGCGCCGACGGAATACACGACAGAGAACTTTACCTTTACCTGGTGGGACGGCAAGGGGTCTCCCCATGACAAAGAAAACCCGGATTTGATTTTGCCGGACGGAGACGAACTGCCCAGCCAGGGAGCGGTTTTTGTGGGCGAAGCGGGCCGCATCGTGCTTCCGCATTGTTCGGCGCCGAAGTTTTACCCACGAGCGCTTCTTGAGAATCTTGTGAAGCCGGATCTTGAGCCGGTGGATCATTACACGCAGTTTCTCAATGCGATCGAAGGCAAAGACGAGACGACGGCGGGCTTTGACTATTCCGGTCCGCTTGCGGAGACGCTTTGTCTTGGGGTTGTTGCGGGGCAGTTTCCGGGCCAGCGTCTCGAATGGGATGCGGCGAGAATGAAGGTGACGAATGTGGCTTCGGCGAACGCATTCCTGGAAGGGGAATACCGGAAGTTTTAGGAAGCGGAGAGGGTGGGATGGGAGCCTACCGATTATAGTTGGTCTCTTGTGGCGTTGTAACGGCTGGGGAAAGCTAGTAGCCGAGGGGTGTTGTTGCCGACCACACTCGGCGATCGCTCCGATGGGTTGGAGTGGTTGTGACCGGTCAGAACTTGCGCCAGAGCGAGGGCACGAAGAGGACGAGAACAGCGAAGAGTTCGAGGCGGCCGAGGGCCATGAGGAGGGTCATGACGAGGCAGGCGGGTGCGCCGAAGACGGCGAACGTATCGGTGGGGCCGACATCGCCAAAACCGGGGCCGATATTGAACATGGTGGCGAGGGTGGCTGAGAGGCAAGTGTCGAAGTCTTCAGTCGGCTCGAGGAGGGCGAGGAGGAGGGTGCCGAGGGGGATGAGGATGGCGAACAAGGCGACGTAGACGGGGATGGCGCGAGCGGCTTCATCAGCAGGGGTGCCGTTGAGTTTGAGGGCGAATACTTGTTTTGGGCGGAAGGCGGCGATAATTTCTTGTTTGGCGATGCGAAAGAAGAGGATGACGCGGCTGATTTTGATACCGCCTGCGGTGGAGCCGGCGCATCCTCCGAAAACCATGAGGAGCAGTAGGACTGCCATGGCGAATCCAGGCCAGGTGTCATAGTCTTGTGAGACGAAGCCGGTGGTGGTGCCGATGGAAGCGACTTGGAAGAGGGTGGCTCTCGCTGCGGATCCGAGGTTAGGGTAGTGATGGCTTTCGACGGTGAGATTGAAAATGACAAAGACCGTGGAAATGACGATGATCCCGAGAAAGAATTTTCCTTCTTCCTCGACTTTGAGGCGGGGCCAATCGCGTCGGACGAGGGCGGCGTAGAGGAAAAAGCTTAGGGAAGAGAGGATCATCATGACGGTGAGGAATGCTTCGACCCCGATGCTGTCGAAGAACGCGATACTCTCGTTGTGGGTGCTGAATCCTCCTGTGGCGACCGTAGTCATCGCATGATTTACGGCATCGAAAGGAGAGAGGCCGAGCGCGAAGAGGCCGCCGAATGTGGCGAGAGAGAGAGTGAGGTAGACGGCGCAGAATAGAATGGCGGAGTCTTTGATGCGTGCTCCGGTGGATTCGCCGACGCGGGCGGAGGATTCGAGGCGGAAGAAGGATTTGGCGCCGACGCCGAGGTGGGAGAGGAGGGCGACGAAGAGGACGAGGATGCCGAGACCACCGAACCACTGGGTAAGGGATCGCCAGAGGAGAATGGCCCGGGGAAAGACGTCGAGATCGGCTATGACCGTGGATCCGGTGGTGGTGAATCCGGACATGGATTCGAAGAGCGCTTTGTCGACGGGGAGACCCGGGTTGCAGAGGAGGTATGGGAGCGTGCCGAAGAAGGCGCTGACGATCCAGCCGCCACCGACGACGACAACGGCTTCCTTCCGGAGGACATCACGTCCGGCGCCGATACCGCAGAAGAGGAGAATGATCCCAGCGCCGGCGGTGATGGCCGCGGAGATTCCCAGGGAGGTGGCGCCATGATTCTCGACGTTTTCGGATTTTTCCCAATTGGCGTACGCGAAGCAGATGAGCATTCCGACGCTGATGAGAAGAACGACAATCCCGAAGATGTGGCTCAGGAGGCGGTAGTTCATGGATCAGTCCGTAGGGAAGTTGCCGAGAGGGCGTGGAGCAATCGTCGCAATTATTTGCTCAAGAGTTTGAGAAATTTCTTTTTCGCTTTTGGAGAAACGATTGCGTAGAGCGTATCGCCAGCTTCGATGACATCGTCTGCGGCAGGGACGGCCGCATTGATATCGTGAAGGAGGGCGACGAGGCCGGATCCGGGAGGCCATTCGACTTCGCTGACCTTTTTTCCCGCGATTTGTGATTCGTCGCGGACGGTTGCTTCGATGACGTCTCCTGCTTGAAGCGATTGGATGATGTGGTAGCGATCCGAGGTGACGAAGCGCATGAGTTCTTTTCGAGTGGCCTCGCGGGGGCTGACCGCGGCCATGATACCAATTTTTTCGCCGACAGCGCTCATGGCATCGGCATAGTCGGCGCGATGAATAATGGAAAGGCAATTTTTGGCGCCCAAGTTGTGTGCCTGGAGGCAGGTCATGACGTTGTCTTCGTCTTCAGAGGTTGCGGCGATGAAGAAATCGGCTTGACCGACCTGTTCTTCGCGCATTTCCGAGATTGAAGTCGCGTCGATATTGAGGACCGTTGTGCTGCCAAGGCGATGGGTAAGCGATTCACACCGTTCGGAGTCGACCTCAAAGATGCGGACGCGGCATCCCCATCCCTCGAGCATTTGGGCGAGCGAGAATCCGTACTCGCCACCGCCGAAGATGACGACACGGAGGGGCTCACCTGTCGCCGAGCCGTTCCCGAGACGAGTAACAATTTCTTGGAGCTTTCGCGGTTCGCCGAAGACCGTGACGATGTCACCGGCTTGCAGGGTATCATCGGCCGTTGGGATGAGGGATCCTTCGAAACGGCTGATGGCACCGATCCGAATGCGGTTGGGGAACTTCAGGTCGCGCAAGGAGCGGTTGCAGGCGTCGCTTTTCTCTGAGATTTGAATTTGTTGAAGTTCGATCCGTCCGCGGGCGATTTCTTCGACCAAGAGTGAATCCGGATTCCGGATGAATTTGGAGAGTTCGACTGCGGCGAGGCGTTCTGAGCTGAAGATGTGGTCGATGTGGAAGTGTCCCCGATGGTCGAAGAGCCATTCTTCGCGTTGAAGTTCGGGGTGGACACGACAGATCACCTTCTTTGCGCCAAGTTGTTTCGCAATTGAGCAAACAACGATGTTTGTATTGTTGTCGCTCGTGACGGCGAAGAGGAGATCGCATTCCGGGGCATCGGCCTCGACGAGAACATTGACGGAGGCGCCATTTCCGGTAATGACCTTGGCGTCGATTTGGCGGTCGAGGTCATCGGCAAGACGATCATCGGTTTCGATCACGATGGTATCGTGTTTTTCTCGGGCGAGGCTGAGAGCGAGATGGCGGCCGATTTCGCCGGCTCCGACGACAATGATTTTCATGAGTGAGCGGAAAGGAGAAGATGAGCGACCTTCGCGCGCCTAAGGGCCTTAGCGAGCATAGATGAGATGGGATCAGCCGTGTGTACGAACGAACCGGGTTCGGTGAGCGGCGGAGATGGGAACGAGATTCATGAGTAGATAAGGGGACGATACGGGATAAAGGGGAATGGGTCAATGGGGGGAAGGTTTGGAAGATGACGGGGGTCGGAGCCTTTCAGGGCGGAGGAACTAAGGGACGGACTAGTGGGTGAGGGATGAGTCCGTTTCGATTATTGAATCGCGAATCACTGGCAAATCGCGATTGCAGGAATTTGAGGCAGATGCGGTGAGTGTTCGATCGCTGGGTACGAGAGGGCTCTCTTTGTTTCAAGTGTGGCGAGTGAGGGAGCGACTTTGGTCGCTGGTCCCGATTGGGGCATAGGAGTTGGCAAACCACTTGTCAGGTGAGGAAGGTGGTGAACTCGGATTTGAGGCGAGTAATGGGTAGGCCGACGACGTTGGTCCAAGAGCCTACAGTTTTTTCGATGATGAGATCGCCGTGGTCCTGGGCGGCGTAAGCGCCGGCTTTATCGAGGGGATTGATTTTGTTCAGGTAGGTTTCGATTTGGGAGCGGGTGAGGGTGAGGAAGGTGACGTCAGTGATTTCGTGGAAGCAATGGATTTGGTTGGTGGAATGGCGAGCGAGGCAGACGCCGGTGCAGACTTGGTGAGTGCGGCCGGTGAGAAGTTCGAGCATTTCGATGGCGTGGAGGAGATCGCGTGGCTTGCCGAGGGGTTGGTTATCGATAAAAACGAGTGTATCGGCACCGATCACGGTGGCGTTGGGGTGCTGAGGGGTGATTGCCAGGGCTTTGAGGCGGGCATTGTGTTCGGTGAGTGCGTGCGGAGAAAGGCCGGGGTCGTGGAGCTCTTCGGCTGGGGAAGGGATGATGGTAAAGGCGAAGTTTGCCTCGCTGAGGAGGTCGCGGCGGCGAGGGGATGCTGAGGCGAGGATAAGGGGATGAGGCTGGGAGGGCATGGTGGCGTGGGGATAGGGGGGCAGGAAAGGGCGTGGCGGTCTGTGAGGACTGAGTTTTTTTCCGGAAGACGGCAGAAGCGCGGGAGCGTAGGCAATGGGGATGGGAGGGTGGTTCGTCGTGGATTTTGGAGGGGAAAGCCCCATGGGAGCGATGCAAAAAGACATATCTACATATCACGATATGTTAATTTATTACTTGATGGGTAGACGCTAGAGATTTAGATTTTTGGGTGATGTCGGGAGAACGGGAGAAGCGGGGTACGAATGAGGTGCAACGGGAGCTGGAGCAGCTGCTGGGGGAGCGGATTGTGGTGTTGGATGGGGCGATGGGGACGACGATTCGGGGGTATGGATTGGATGAGGCGGCGGCACGGGGGGGTCGATTTGCGGACAACGAGAAGGATCTGTTGAACAATGGGGATATCCTTTCGCTTACCCAGCCGGAAGTCATTGGGGACATTCACAAACGATTTTTGGAAGCGGGATCGGACATTATTGAGACGAATACCTTTTCTGCGACGAGTTTGGCGCAGAGTGAGTTCTTTGTGGAGGATCCGCGGGAGACGGGAAAAGGGCGGAAGGATCCGGCGTTTTACCAGGGCGTCTTGGAGGAGGGATTTCTGAAGGATCTGGCCTGCGACATCAATGTGGAGTCTGCCAAGTTGTGTCGGAAGTGGGCGGACGAGATTGGTTCGGACACCGGGCGGAAGCGCTATGTGGCGGGAGCGATCGGTCCGTTGACGGTCTCTTTGTCGAATTCGCCGGATGCGGAAGATGCGGGGTTTCGAGTTGTCACCTTTGATCAGGTGAAGGAAGCGTATCGGGATCAGGTGCGGGCGTTGATTGAGGGTGGGTGTGACATCATGATGGTGGAGACGATTTTTGATGCACTCAACTCGAAGGCGGCGTTGGTGGCGATTCGGGAGGTATACGAGGAAGACGGGATCGAGTTGCCGATCATCGTATCGGCGGCGGTGGGGCGAGGCGGAGAGACGATGATATCGGCGCAGAAGGTGGAAGCGTTGTGGAATGCGGTGAGTCATGCGAAGCCACTGGCGGTGGGGTTGAATTGTTCCCTCGGGCCGGATTTGATGAAGCCATTTATGGCTGAGTTGGCGGACAAGGCGGAGACCTATGTATCGTGTTATCCGAATGCGGGACTGCCGAATCCGTTGGCGCCGACGGGATTTGATTTGGAGCCGTCGGACATGGAGGAATTTCTCGGGGACTTTGCGGCGGACGGGATAGTGAATATGATCGGCGGGTGCTGTGGAAATACGCCGGAGCATGTTGCGGCGATCGCGCGGGTGTCTGAGCGATATGCGCCGCGGCCGGTTCCGACGGTTGATCCAGTGATGCGATTGAGTGGATCGGAGGCATACAATCACACTCAGGAGAAGAATTTCCTGATGATTGGCGAGCGGACCAATGTGGCGGGCTCGCCCCGGTTCGCGAAACTGATCAAAGAGGGGCATTTGGAGGACGCGGTGTCGGTGGCGCGGCAGCAGGTCGAGAACGGGGCAAACGTTATCGATGTCTGCATGGACGAGGGATTGATCGATGGGGTGGAAATGATGACGAAGTTTCTGCAGCTTTTGGCGGCGGAGCCTGACGTCGCCAAGGTGCCGATAACCGTTGACTCTTCGAAGTGGGAAGTGATTGAGGCGGGACTGAAGTGTTTGCAGGGGAAGGGGATCGTGAATTCGATTTCATTGAAGGAGGGAGAGGATGTCTTCAAGTCGCACGCGCGGACAATCATGAAGTATGGCGCGGCGGTGGTAGTGATGGCTTTTGATGAGGAAGGACAGGCGGCAACGTATGAGGACAAGATTCGGATTTGCGAGCGGGCATATCGCATTCTGGTCGATGATGTGGGCTTCAACCCCGACGACATTATTTTTGACCCCAACATTCTCACTGTCGCGACGGGAATGGAGGAGCATAACAATTATGCGGTGGACTTCATCAACGCGACCAAGTGGATCAAAGAGAATTTGCCGGGCGCGAAGGTGAGCGGCGGGGTGTCGAATATTTCGTTTAGTTTTCGTGGGAACAACGTCATTCGTGAAGCGATGCACTCGGCTTTTTTGTATCATGCGACGAGGGCGGGGATGGACATGGGGATTGTGAATGCGGGGATGCTCGAAGTGTATGATGAGATTCCCGCGGCGACTCTGGAGAAGGTTGAGGATGTTTTATTGAACCGGGATCCTGGAGCAACTGATGCGCTGGTGGAGTATGCCGAACAGTTCAAGGGCAAGGGGGGCAAGAAGAAGGAAGTGGACCTCAGTTGGCGGGAGGCTGGTGTCGAGAAGCGACTAGAGCATGCCCTCTTGAAAGGGATCACGGATTTTATTGATGAGGACACGGCGGAGGCCTTGGAGAGCTATGGGCGGCCGTTAAAAGTGATCGAAGGTCCCCTAATGGATGGGATGGGGATCGTGGGGGACTTGTTTGGTGCGGGAAAAATGTTTTTGCCGCAAGTGGTGAAGAGTGCGCGGGTGATGAAGAAGTCGGTTGCGTATCTGACGCCATTTATGGAGGCGGAGAAAGCGGAGAATCCGGGTCAAGAATCGGCGGGGAGGATTATCATGGCAACGGTGAAGGGTGATGTGCACGATATTGGGAAGAACATCGTGGGAGTGGTTCTGGCGTGCAATGGGTTTGAGGTGATTGATCTGGGTGTGATGGTTCCTTGTGAGAAGATTTTGGAAGCGGCGGAAGCGGAGAAGGCGGATGTGATCGGGTTAAGTGGATTGATCACCCCCTCGTTGGATGAGATGATGCATGTGGCGAGTGAGATGGAGAAGAAGGGACTGGACACACCGCTTTTGATTGGAGGGGCGACGACGAGTGCGGCGCACACGGCGATCAAGATTGCGCCGAATTATTCGGGGAGCATCGTGCATGTCTTGGATGCATCACGCTCGGTGCCGGTGACGACGTCTTTGTTGAGTGAGGAGCAGCGGGAAACGTTTGTGTTGGAGAATGAGGAGCGGCATGTCGAGATGCGGGACAAGTATGGCAAGAAGGCGGGGAAGAAGAAGTTGCTGACATTAGAAGAAGCTCGGGAGAACCGTTTTGATTGTGATTGGAAAGAGCAGGAGATTGCGGTGCCGGATTTTACAGGGGTTGATGTGATAGAAGATTTGCCCTTGGAAGAATTGGTGTCGTTTATTGACTGGTCACCATTCTTTCATACCTGGGAATTGCGGGGGAGATGGGATGCCGCAGCAGGGATGTTTCGGAGTTCGGACAAGGATGCGGCGAAGGATGAGGAGGCAACGAAACTGCACGGAGACGCGATATTGTTGTTGGATCGGATTGTGGAGGACAAGGCTTTTCGGGCGGGAGGTGTTTATGGGTTTTTTCCGGCGAATGCGACTGATGATGATGTGGAACTGTATGCGAATGGGGATCGGTCCAGAGTTTTGGCCCGATTTCACACGTTGCGACAGCAGATGGTGAAGCGGAACAAGCCGAACTATGCTTTAGCGGATTTCGTCGCTCCGAAGGAGAGTGGACGCGAGGATTACATCGGCGGTTTTGTCTGCACGGCAGGACATGGGGTGGACGAGTTTGCGGCAACCTTTGAGGCGGCGCATGACGATTACAACTCGATACTGGCGAAAGCGTTGGCGGACCGTTTAGCGGAGGCATTTGCGGAGTATATGCACAAGCGGGTCAGGGATCATTTAGGGTTTGGGAAGGAGGAAGATTTCAGCAACGATGATTTGATTCGGGAGCGCTATCGTGGCATTCGGCCGGCGGGGGGATATCCGTCGCAGCCCGACCATACGGAGAAACGGATTCTGTTTGATTTATTGGGTGCAGAAGAGAAAGCGGGAGTGGTCTTGACTGAGAGTATGGCGATGCATCCCGGGGCGAGTGTGAGTGGGTTGTATTTTTCGCATCCGGAGAGTCGATATTTTGCGGTGGGTGAGATTGCGAAGGACCAGGTGGATGATTATGCGCGGCGTAAAGGGATGTCGATCGAAGAAGCTGAGCGATGGCTGAGTCCGAGTCTTTCATATTCTTAGGTGGGGACGCGGTTTGATGAGGCGGGGAGGATCCTCGCTCATGCTTGATGAGGCGCGTTCAGACTCGGCGGGGAATTATCGCAAAAAAGGGGGGCGCCGTTTGGAGGCGCCCCCGGGAAGGTACGATGGTGAGATTGGCGTGGGGATTCTTGTAGTCTTCCGGTATCTTAAAAGCGGTAGACGGCGTCGAAGTAAAAGCGGTCGCGGATGACGCTTTTGCTATCGCTGGTGACGGGGAACTCCCAACCGAAACCGAGATCGAGAGTGTCGGTGTTGGGGACGCGGAGGCGGGCTCCGAGAGCGAAGGTTACGAGGGTTCCATTGATGTCGCCATTGGAAGCCCCGAAGTTGAAGAGGTCGTGACCTTCGAAGGTGACCAGGGAGGGAATGGCTCCGCCGACCTGATCGTTGAAGCGCTGTCCGCCATCGCCGGTGCTCATCACGGTCCAGACATTTGCTTCGAACATGGGGAAGAGCCAGTCGGTGACGGCGTAGCTGATATGGAAGCTATTGTAGAAAACGGAGCTTTCGGCGTCGCCGTCCAAGGGAATTTCGAATCCGAATTGATCTGCGACCTGCCATCTGTCCCACAGCTTAAGGAAATTAAGGGATGGGATGATTTTTCCATCGCCTGAGCCCTGGAAGACCTTTTGGTTTCCCATGGGGATTTCGTATACGAGTTGGAAGTTTGCGGCGAGATTTTCCTCGGGCTTGTAGAGCCAAGCGTATTTGACACCGGCGCCGACGTTGGCCCAACCGCTAATTTCGGTGAGGGTTTGGTCGGGGCGGAAGCGGATATAGCCGTCTTTTACGGCATTGATGGAGAGGCGCTCATTGAGGGCGATCTCCAGTTGGAGGGCGTAGACCTCCACGTGGCCTCCGACGGGGACATCTCCGAGGATGGTATTCATGGCACCGGGGAGGCGATGATAGGCGATGATCGGATGGATGAGGGTTTGAGGGATGGCGAGATCGAAGAGAGTGGGATTTGAGATGGGTCGTCGGGCATCGGCAAAGGGTCTCTCGGGAGTTGTGGGAGGGGCAGGTGTAACGGGCGACTTTTCGTATGCGATCATTTCTCCGGCGTGAGCCAAAGAAGAAAACACAAGTGTTAGGGTAAGGATGGTGAGTTGTGACAATGTGCGGTGCATAATCTGTTTTTTCTGCATGTTAACTTCGATTGTTTTGATGAGCGTCGAGGGAATTTCTTCTCCCTATGATGAGATCATAGTGCATCAAAGTTATCTAGCTTTGCCTTGCAGATTTTGCGCTTTCGTTGTCGGGAATTGCGTTTTGGTGCATGTTATGTGAGCGCTTTGAATTGATTCGTGAAACGAATTTCGCCAATTAAAATTCACATGTGAGAATAACGAGATAGTTTTCGTGATATGATTGTCGGGTGTCCTAAGGAGATTAAGCAGCAGGAGAACCGGGTGGGTCTGGTGCCGGCGGGGGCGATGCAGTTGTCACGTCGAGGGGTAGATGTGTTAGTTGAGACAGGGGCTGGGTTAGGTGCGGATTATGATGATGAGGAGTATGAAAGGGCGGGGGCGACGATTGTGGGATCGGCGGCGGAAGTCTTTGAGAAGTCGGATTTGGTAGTGAAAGTGAAGGAACCGTTGCGGGCTGAGCTTCCGATGCTGCGGGAGGGGCAAGTCTTGTTTACCTATCTGCATTTGGCGGCGGACAGGGGGTTGACGGAATCGTTATTGGCGACCGGGGTGACGGGGATTGCTTATGAGACCGTGCAGATCGGGCAACGGCTGCCTTTGTTGGAGCCGATGAGCGAAGTGGCGGGGCGGATGAGTGTGATGGTGGGGGCGTATTTTTTGGCCAAGCATGAAGGGGGGCGGGGGACTTTGTTGGGGGGCGTACCGGGGGTGTTGCCGGGGAGGGTGGTTATTATAGGTGGGGGAACGTGCGGCACGAATGCGGCGAAAGTGGCGACGGGGGTGGGAGCGGAGACGACGATCCTGGAAGTGGATTCGGAGCGAATGGTGTGGTTGGACACGGCGATGCCGGCAGCACGGACTTTGTATTCGAGTGAGGCGGCGTTGTTGGAGATTTTACCGAAGACGGATTTGCTTGTTGGAGCGGTGTTGGTGCCGGGGGCGAAGGCACCGAAACTGGTGACGCGCGAGATGCTGCGATTGATGCGGAACGGGACGGTGTTTGTTGATATAGCGGTGGACCAGGGAGGAGTCGCGGAGACGACGCGAGCGACGACGCATGAGCAGCCGATCTACACAGAAGAGGGTGTGATACACTACTGTGTGGCAAATATGCCGGGGGCGTTTGCGCGGACGTCGACGCAGGCGCTGACCAACGTGACCTTTCCCTATTTATTGCAGCTGGCGACCGAGGGGTTAGAAGGTGCTTGTGCGGGGCATCCGGAGCTAGTGGGAGGGATTAATTGCACGGATGGGCGATTGACGAATGCGGCGGTGGGGGAGGCGCATGGGATTGAACTTTCTGCGGTGATGGCGTGAGTCGGGCGTTGTCGTCTGATGAAGGCCCCAGTAGACTGTTCTCCGACTGGCGCACCGATGGACGAGGCTTCACTGATACGAGAGCAGACATCCTACTATCGAGCTCGAGCTGAGGAATACGATGAGTGGATCCTCAGAACTGGACGGTATGACCGTGGTGAGGAGCACCGGCAGCAGTGGAGCAATGAGCTCGCGACGATCCGATCGTTCATTGCCGACAAGGCTCCTCTTGGGGATGCACTTGAGATTGCCTGTGGAACCTGTCTTTGGACGGGACATCTGGCGGCACTTGGAGATTCATTGAGTGCTTTGGACTCTTTTGAAGAGACGATATCCTTGAACCGCCGGAAGAACGCCCTTTCGTCGATCGATTACGTCATCGCGGACGTCTTTGAGTGGGAGCCGACCGTTCGTTTCGACACTGTTTTTTTGGTTTCTGGCTTTCTCATGTTCCCGGGAGTCATTTTGAGAGGTATTGGGCGAAGATTGGCAAGGCTCTGAAACCTGACGGCAAGGTCATTTTTGTCGACAGCCTGAAGGCCCAGCGATCGACGGCCCTCGATCATAAGGCACTGGATGACACTGTCGTCGTGGAGCGACGTGTAAACAGCGGTGAGGCGTTTCGAATCGTGAAGCGATTTTATGAGCCGCGGCAACTACTGGTGAGGTTGGGGGAGATGGGATGGACCGGTGAGATTCATTCGAGCGGGGAGTTCTTTTTTTACGGCTGCGTCGAAGGACGGGGGATGTGCGAACTTGGTTGAGTTGATTGGCCGGCGGTCGCTTCCGGAACGACGTTGGAGCCGACGGTGGGCAGTGTGAGCTTTGTGCGGGCTGTATTTCTTCGGATATCGGAAAACTCCCGTTGGCGACACCGAAATCTGTTGCTCAACACTTTGTGTTGAGCAACGCTTTTCTGCGGGATATACACTATAAGAGGCTTGTGAACGGGTGGTTTGGACGATTTCCGGTAAGCCGGATCAGGTGAAATGACGAGAAAGCGCGTTGCTCAACAAGGGTTGTATAATAACTTGTTCGCCTCAAAATGTTTCCCGAGTCTGTGAAGCTCCTTTAGGACCATGTAGACCCTCATGTGCTTTTCCGCTTCAGCGTGGTCTTCGTCCGCTTCCGCCTCGGAGCGGTAGACATCAGATCGGTGCTTCATTGCCTCAATCTGCCCCATCAACAAATCGAAAGGCGAACAAGGCGTTGAAATCAATTTCGTTCGTTCCTCACTCATGATTTAACTTGGTCGTTATGTCCAAAATGAAGCCCGCTATCCTCACGGTCGCCCTCATGTTTTCGGGAATGATCGTTAGTGGATGTGCGCTTTGGCCGTGGGAGCCATATCCAGCCTGGACACACACGATCGTTTCGATGCGGGACGTTCCCAAATCAACTTCGCTGGGTTTTGCGCAAGACCATCCCGGAACGACTCCGATCCAAATCGAAAGAAGCATTTTTGAGAGCCGCATACAAGGCCGTCCAAAGCTCTACAGATTTTGGATCGATGATGCCAACTACGCTATCTATGACGCCAAAGGAGAGAAGTCGGATTTGGAATTTTGGTTCCCTGAGCAGCCACTCGAAAGTTCACCGGATTGACACCAATCAAGACATAACAAGACGTCGATCTCAACACCTGACCCTTGGCGAGTCGAAAGCGGTATGACTATTCAACCTTTAACCAAAGAGTCGGAGTCCATACTCGGCCAGGTGTGAGATGACTTTGACGTTCTGCAAAAATATGGGCGCCATACCATCACCAGTCATTTGGATCATCGCGATCGGCCTTGTCGTGATAGTTGCAGTGGCGTTTTTCAAGAATCGTGAAGATCCACAATGGGGCTTTAAGGACGTCGTCAAGAACCCTGATTATTGGGATGCTGCCAGCCAAGCTCGTCAAGAAGCTGATGAGGCTGCCGAAGCCGCAAAGAATTGGAGTGATGACCAGGTTGCCTCAGCGGCGCGACATTTTGTCCTTGAGGTCTCAACCAGTAGAGAAGCTTGGGGTGAAGCCCAAATACTTCGAGAGCTAGGTCAGCGAGCACATCCTACAGTTCTTAAGTTGCTCGGAGACGAAGATCTCTATGATCAGCTGGTGAAGCCAACTGGCGAAGACCTATTGCCTGAAGCCCCATTTAACCGAGCCTGTGACATTTTGGGCGACGTGCCCCCCAAGGAGGCGGTTGGAGCATTGGCACCGTTTCTAGAAGATCCATCTGAACTGATACGGAAGGATGCAGCCTTGGCAATTGCCAAGACAGGCGCGGCCGAGATCATCCCTCATGTTCGGAAGGCATTCTCTGATGCGGACGAGTATGTGCGCTCATATGCCTTGATAGGACTGGAGTTCTCATTGAACCGAGATGGATTGGCAGAGACCGTGCCGGGGGAACTGTTTTTGGACGTTAAGAGCCTTCTCGAGAAGGGGCACAATTCAGATAAGGCAGCAGATATTCTTTTCCGTTTCGACTCAGAAGAAGCGAAAGAGTTCTTTCTTTCCTCAGAGGTATTCAGTGCAGATTCCCGTATCGTTCACGAAGTGCTGGAGACGCTAGCCAACGCCAAGGTGCCAGTTCAGAGGGAGCTATTGTTCCGTTTGATCTCAGCGCTGGATACGAGCGATCTTGAGTATCCTCGGACATACGCACTTGGAGAGGCTCTTCGATTGCTTGGTCAGATGCAGAACCCTGAGGATCGCGAATTCTTGTCTGCGAGACTTGCCCATTCCGAAGACCGAGTAGCTGAGGGAGCCGCTGCTGGGCTTCTCTGCTCGCACGGCCTCGAGGGGTTTGAGAAGCGGATATGGGAGTCCGAAGAGAAATCGGGATACGATTCATTGCCAGACCATCAGAGATACTACAGCGCTGTTTTCATGTGTGACGCTGAGATCAATAATGGTGGGTTGGCCCAATATTTCGTGAACTCTAGCGGGGACAATTGGCGGGACGCCCTGGCTGGCCTTGAAGCGATGGGATTCGCAGACCGTCATGCCGTTGTGAGAGAGGCAATCTCACTTTTCGGATCTGATGGCCCTTCTGAGAATCGAGACAAGCGGCAAGATCAATTGAGCAAGCTCTACAAGAAGAATGATTCTATCTTTGATGCACTGGAGTCGCGTTACTATGATAGCGATGAGGTAGTCGAAGTTCTTGCAACAAGGTTTGTCCTCGCCAACCCCGACAGCTTCCGATGAAAACCAAAATGCAGAACAAGGCGTGGGACATCAACGCGCTTCGCGCGTGAGTCCACTTGGACGTTATGCCAATAGGAACGTTCTGATGCTTGAGGGTGATTGCCGAAGACTTCAGGTTGTGAGTTTGTAACCGAGATAGCGAGATGAGCAACTATCGGATCGACGAGTTCATTGAGGAACCTAGACACAGGCGAATCTTGCGTCTTGTTCGAGACAGGAAGAGGCGCGGTGTTCTGCTTCATCTGGGTTTGTGCCTCGCCCTGTTAGGTGTGGCTGCCAGCTCGCTCAGTGCAGGTATGCTGCATGATCGTGCTGTCTTGGTTTGGGCGGGTTTTTCGTTGCTTGCGGTATTCGTTTCCTTGCTTCTGTTTGGGCAGTGGGTTCTGGTCGTCGCGTTTTTCGAGATCACAGAAAAGATTGAAGCAGGGGTTGGTGAGGCCGGTAGAGGCGCTCGGAGTGATTCTGAGAGCACGTCTTCTTCCACCCTAAAAAAGGCATAACAAGTGGAGGCACTCCCAACCTACGCCCTGTCACGCTCTGTGCTTGCGCACAGATCCCGCCAGGCCATAGGCTGGGTGCTCATTTGACGTTCGGCCAAGAATGAAAACTTTCTTCAAGCTCGTCGGGTTGATCGCGGGATTGTGGACGCTTGGATTCGCAATCTTTGTCGGGGTTTGGCTGGGGCTAGCGACAGGTTCTTGGGAAATCGACGAGGTGGAGATAGATAGTCGCAATCGCGTCGTGGTCTTTGGTGTGGGCAACCTGGATCTCAACTACGATATTTTCTACCGAGTCTATCGCGACTCGAAGCAGCTGTACGAGTCAGACCCAATATTCTGTGCTGACGCTTACGGAGATCTAGAAACGGATTATGAGGCCTACGTAGCTGATAACGGAACAGTCGGCATCTTCTCCCGGGCGAAGCCAAGAGAGATCATCGGCATCATGAACATCAGGAATGGCATTTTTCCGTCGAAGGAAGCCGCGCCTGTTGCCAAACAGCTTTTGGCTGAACTTGAAGATGCTCACGGTGAATCCCTTGAGTTCGATGACTTCACCTACTGGGACCGGCACCAATAATGCCGAACAAGCAGAGGCACTCCCAACCTACGCCCTGTCATGCTCTGTGCTTGCGCACAGATCCCGCCAGTGCATAGGCTGGGTGCTCATTTGACGTTCGCCAAAGAAGTGAGATGCCCGCACTCGCAGACACATTTCTGACTCTGCCTCCCCACTTGAAGAGGGCTGTGCATCTTGAACTCTGCAATCAGGCTGTCCGCATATGGGAGGCTTACTACGATCAGCACGGCACAATCGACTATGTGGAGACCGTCGCTGGCACGAAGCAAGTGGTTGATCGCAATTTACCGATCGCTGCGATCCGAGCGGTGATGACCGGGTCTGACGGAGAAAACGTGGCCTATCGGTATCAGGAGCCAGTCGCGGCGATGCAGGATGACGATCTGGAGTTTCCGGATGCCATCGAATTTGCCTACTATTCCATCTACAATCTGTTTGGCAGGTACGTTAGTTCTCGGAACGAAGACGATTGGCTCATTGTGAATCAAGCTTTGTCGGCACACGGGGAAGATTCCGACTACGCTTCGATTCTGGCGGCAGCGATAGACCAAACTGGCGAACAAAGCGTCGATCTCAACGCCTGACACGCCTTGTAAAGAAGCTTCATGGCCAATCAATCATCAACCCAAGAGTCGGAGCGCGCTGTCTGTCAGGCGTGAGATGACTCGACGTTCGCGGAATATAAAGGAAATGAACATCATCAGCAAATATTTCACTGTTCAAAAATCTAAAGGGAACTTTTTTGGGAAGGCACTAACATTGCTCCCGAGAAAAATCATGAACCAGATTGCATATCGTCGAATGCGAGGAGATGAGAATAGCAAGCCCAGTGTTATAGTTGGTTTTTCTCGATTCGATCTTCCTTTGTTAGCGAGTTATTCTCGCAGTGGAACCAATTGGAT
>JBCDBW010000011.1:0-62518 GCA_039182965.1 Verrucomicrobiota bacterium | reverse complement strand
AAGTGCCCCCCACCCGTCCCGATGTAATTCATAAAGCTGACATTGTGGAAGATGTAGTTTGAACATTGAGAAGCGAAGCGGCCGATACAGGTGATTGATTAGACATGAAAAACCTGCCGAGGGCCTTCGAATGTCAAGAGAAACTGCGCAAAAACTCTAATTTAACCTGCTTATCATCAACGAATTATATCCTTAAGTTGACGCATATGACAGGCTACCCGCCGTGAGTTGAAATCCTCATGACATTTACAACCTCATCCGTGAAGTCGGAGGTGCGCTGCCAGTAGCCTGCGGCAGACCCTTGACGTTCTGCCAGAAAATCTCCCCTGCACCCCCATCATCCTCAATGAAGAGACGCACAATCATCAACGCACTTTTTCTATTGGTCGTCGGACTCGTCCAAGGTGAGGAGCAGACGAAGCTCAAACCCGAACTCGACGGCCAACCCGTATATCAGATGTTTGGAATGATCGTCGTGCACCCAAAGGGTGTTGAGGATCCGCCTAATGGCTATGAGGGTGCGATGAGAGGAACGGCACCACTGGCAATAATAAAGAGCGAGGGGAGAATCGTGGGAGAGGTCTACGGAAACCCATTGCAAGGTAAGGCCAAAGATGAAGCCGAAGGGATGCGTGGCTCTGCTGACGACAGCCCCATGATTGATCTTGTGAGGAGAGCGTCAGCAAAACGGACCAATCTAGACCATGAGATTACAACCCTGCGGATGAAGGCCCCCTCTAAACTTGGAAACCCTTGGATTCTTCATTCTCTGTATTTCCCTAAGGGGGACCGCTCGGTAACGTTCAAATTTGTTGCCGGGGAACAGAACTTTGGCAGGGTCCTTCCAATCTTTGAAGCAATGCTCTTCGCAGAAGAGTTCATGAAACCACCGGAAGAGCGGACAACGCCGGACGCCAAGAAATAGGAGGCAGAACAAGCCGGTGGAGGATCGACGCCGATAAGCTACCGTGTTGAATCGAGCTCGTCAGACGCGGGCGACCCTGATTGATTGAGTCGAAGGCGCGGCTGGCGCGTCTCACCTCTAACGTTCTGCTCAAAAAATGAAGCTCTCCGAGTCACAGTTCATTCGCGAGCGATGCCTTAAGGTGATTCGTGAGTCTTCTATGAAGGAAGATTCCTGGGAGATGACCCTGTTGGATCGATGCCATGACCCTATTGCGTTTGGGATTCCGCTAGGCGAGGACGAGTTCCCTCTAGTTTCGTTCTATGCAGGCGAAGGAGATTGGACTCTCTACACGACGCATCGCTTGATCGGCGAAGTGTCAGGCAAGCGAAGTGAGATAACGCGACCGGATTTTGGATCGACCGACTTCGGGAATTTTAAGCAAGATCTCGATTCTCCTCGGGTGACGGAGGCGACCATCCGGTGCAAGGGTGATTCCCGAGTGTTTCTTTACGAGTCCGGATACGCTTCGATGGCGCCGATTCACTACTTTAAGTTTTGGAATATCAAGTGGCCGGTTTGGAAGGAGACCTACCGCCTCGAACAACAACAAGCAGAACAAGTCGCGGATGATCAACTGCCTGCCCGCGCTGAGTCGAAAGCCGAATGAACATTCAAACATCAACCCCGAAGTCGGAGCGCGCTGTCGGCAGGCAGTGACATCGCTTTGACGTTGTGCGCCGTGCTAAGCGTGGCGTTTCTGATCGGGTGAAAGTCCCGATATCATAAACCCTAACCAGGAGTAATTATCGAGTCTTGCGTTGATGTGAGCTAAGTCCTTGAAAGTCGCGGAAGACACCGCGTGACCAACGAAGCGCCGGGTCATCCGCGGATGGACCCGGAGGGCGGAACCGCCTCGACGAAGCGTAGACTGAGAACCATGCAGACCGCAGGGAGCCTCGCAGCCTCCCGAAGATCGAGATAGCTCCGTAAGAGTGACTTTGTGGAAGCCGACCCGCTAACGTTGCGGGGAAGGCCGCATTGGTCTGGGCGATTTGGTGAGCCCTGTTCAGTTCCACCGGAGTTGAGTAAAGTCGTGGTATGTTTGGAAAGAAGCGAAGAGATGAAAGTGACCTTGCCGAGAAAAGAGAGTCGCTCACCACGAACACGGGAGGCCTCGCCAGTGTCCTCAACAGCTGTCTGGCTGATTGAGGGTGATCCTGATCAACTGAAGGAAGACAGGATTTCAACAGGGGAGGAGTCAGACCCATCCATACTAGTCAGAGACGGTAGGGCCGATCACAGACGAACCAAGGAACCGGTGTGTTCGTCGTGGCGAAGGGAAGGGCAGGAGGACAAAGTGAGCAAAGCACTCACCGCGTGGAAAGAGTGTCCACGAGATCGGTGTCAAGCTCCCTGCTTGCAAAGGAAAGCAAACCTGGTTACGAAGGTGGCCATACCAGCTCTCATCTGCGCGTCCACCTGAGGAGCCTTGTGCGGGAAAACCGCACGCAGGGATCTGCGAGGGGGACGCCATGTAACTGGCGTTCCTACCTCAATCGACGGGAAAATCACGCTGCTTGAAGAAGTCACCGATTCCAAGTAGCCTATGTTATCATGCTTGACTGGACACAATGCCCCGAAGTTGAGCGCCAGCCACAAAAGGTCAGTGGCGCTCTTGTCTTCAAGGGGACGCGAATTCCCGTGAAGGCCCTGTTTGAGAATCTGGAAGATGGCGCCACCATCGACCAGTTCCTCGGATGGTTTCCCGGGGCTACGCGCCACCAAGTCGAGGCGGTGCTCGAGTTTGCTGCGGCAAGCGCCGAGGCGGAGCCTGTGGGATGAAGATTCTCTTTGATCAAGGGACTCCCGTTCCCCTCCGAGATCACCTGTATTCGCACGATATCGATACCGCGGCGGAGCGTGGTTGGTCCCAACTCGAGAATGGTGAATTGCTGGCGGTCGCGGAGAAGGATGGCTACGACCTATTCGTCACCACCGATCAGAATCTCCGCTACCAACAGAGTCTCAAGGATCGCAGTCTTGCCATCCTAGTGCTCAAGACGACGTCATGGCCGAAGATCAAGAGGCAATCCGAACAAGTTCTTTCGGCGATCAACGGTCTTGACGCGGGTGGTTACCTCGAACTCGAATTCTAACGTCGAACAAGGCGAGGATACGAACCTGCATCCTTTTGATTTTAGCCGCTCGCTTTTCGACTTCGATCACCTCAAACTAACGATGCGAACTAGTCATGGCTTCGGGCCGCAGGTCGCATCGCTTTGACGTTCGCCGAAGAAATGGATCCACCGTCATACCCATACCCTCGAATGGATGAAGACGGTTACGAGCTGGCCGTAATCGAGCAAGAGGACACTTCAACCGTGCTCGCAGCACCGCTGCCATCGGATGATGAGCGATTCGCCGCCAAATCGGGTCAGACCGACAAGCTTGTATTCCAATACAGGGAACCGGATCGACGGGAGAACGGAGCAGAGATCGGGGCCGAGCTCATGTGGGTGCGAATCACCGAGGATGGTGAGGGCTGCTTGGTCGGGGAGCTGGATAGTAGTCCCCAACACACCAAACTTCTGAAATCGGAGGACACGGTTGCATTCCACCCCAAGCATATCGTGTCCTTCTGGACGGAAGACTAAACAGGCGAACAAGGCGGTGGTGGACAAGCGGCTACTCGCACCGACTCGAAATGACTAGGTGCTTTGGGACTATTCCTTCTAGCAAGTGCGCTCTTACATTTTCTTTTACAATCCTGCCATCAACTATTAGCGCCATTGTGGGGATAGAGCGAAGACCATATTCGCGCACGATTTCGGTATCCCATCCATTGTCTCCAGCCAAGAAGGGCCATGGAATTTGGTTCTTCTCGACGTAGCGTTCGACAGCCGAGGAATCTTCATCAACGAAAACGCTCACTATCTCGAAGTTTTTGCTCCTATGCTCTTTGTAAAATTGCAGCAGGCTTGGCAATTCCTTGGTGCAGGGTGCACACCACGTTGCTGTGAAGTGGACTATAACAGTCTTATTGTTTAGCTCATGGAGGCGAACTCGATTTCCATCTTTGTCTCTGGCTGGAAAATCTGGAGCCACATCGCCAATCCCAATTTCTAGCAAGTGTGCCCAATCATCGACGAGTCGGAATGATCCTGTCTCGGTCACGAAGTCGCCCTGCCGTGTCTTCTCCATCTCCACCCACTTCTCACCTCCTTGTTTTGGAACAAAGACGAATGCAAAGTCATTTTTGGTTGCAAGCTTGCCTAAAGTTTCATTTACCGAGAGAGAGGTTACGTCTTCACCGTCTACTTCAACAAGTAAATCACCCGGACGAACCCCAGCATGATCCGCAGGACTGTTTTCTATGACCATCGAGACTCGATTACCTTTCGGTCCCCGAGCCATTCGCATTCCAAATACTTTCAGTTCTAAATCTCTGTGAACAATCGTTGAAGCAGCGCTTTGCTCCAATTCTTTCTCAATAGCTTCTTTACGTTCTCCCAGCCCTTTGGATTTTTCCGGGCTCGCCTCACTACCTGCTTGCTCCGCAATTGCGGAAAATGAAAGCAATACAATGATCGAAGGAACGAGCGCTTTCATACTTTCGAGAACTTAATCTATAGGAGAGCCTAATTCTGTATGTGCCTTTTATCCATCACGAATCTATGCAGAACCGCCTCAGATTCGAGAAGAGTACAAGGCCTACAAGCCGTTTGCCTTGCAACAAGGTCCCTTTCCGCAGCAAATCGACATACCTGACGCCTAATCACATCGAGATTGCAGAAGTCAGTTGCAGCCGGAAGGCACGAATCCCCCTGCTTCCAGCGCCACCTTCCGCACCCGCTCAACGGTGCCTTTACTCACTCCGGAAATCGAAGCGGTGTTCCTGACTGACTGACCAGCAAGTACCTGCCGGACAAATCCCAATAAACACCACTCCAATTATTACCCGGACGGCGCTCCACCTCGTGCGCCCCATGCCGGGCATGCGATACGAGACACGGGTGGAAGAGCCCGGCGATCACATTAGCGACCATCGGCCCTTGGCGATGGAAATTTGGTGGGAGTGAAGGTTGTAGGCTAACTAGCGTTTTATGAACCCTGATGACCTTTGGGGTGCTGGTCATTAATCCTATTGTCTGTCAAACTTCCAGAGTTTAGCAACCACTCAAGACTCGAATAAAACGTATGAAGCTTTTTCTTCTACTGCCATTTCTCCTCGCTTTCTTTCTATTTGAAACGCTAGTATCCGATCGTCCCGCCCCTAAAGACGCCACTGCAACCCTTTCTGGTGGCGCCGCAATCGTGGTAGCATTGCTCGTTCTCGCTTGGACTCAAACTCGCAACTCTCGAAAGTTTTTTAACCTGTCATTCACTGGGTGGGTAGTCGGATTTGCACTTAGCTTTACCGTTGGCGCGGTATGCAGTTTTTTCGTCTAAGTGAGTGTAGCTACGATTCTACTCGCGGCTTCTTGGCGGATGGAGGAAATGCGAGCCAGCAGACGGCACTTCCTCACAAATTCACCAACACCGCCCGCCCCACAATAAATCCCAAGAGCACGACTCCAATCATCACCCGCACGACGCTCCTCTTCGTGCGCCCCGATGCATGAAAGGGGGCGGCAAGTGCCGCGATAAGGCCGAAAATTATCGAGAGCATAGCGGAGGTGATGAAGAACGAACCCCACGGTGTTCCTGAGTCGGTAATCGTTTTTTCTCCGAAAGCGTCCTCTGTGACCGATTCTACCTCTCCTATGGGTCCAAGTACGAAAGCGACCAGGCACCCGACTGTCACCAAAGGAGCGAGCACTGCCACCCACGAGGGGCGGTTACCGAGGTTGTTGGTGGCGGGGGGTATCCTTCGGCAGTGGGGTGGGATCTTGGATAAGGGAAGAGGCCGAGGACTACTACTCGAAACCTCAAGGAAGCCCGGGTGAGTTGTCACCATGGAGTCACTAATTATCTCGGTGATTCTGAGTTATTTTCGCAAGTCGCTCAAATTTAACGAGCCGAAGGTCGGATTTGAACCGACGACCTGATCATTACGAATGACCTGCTCTACCCCTGAGCTACTCCGGCTTGGAAATTGAAGAAATCCGCCCGTTTGGTGGGTCACTGGGATCGGGGTGAAGGATAGCTGGAAAGTCTGGGGTGTCAATGGTGTGAGGCGCATGGGATCTAAGATGGGGGGGATGGGTGCCGGGAGAAGCAGGTGGGTGAGCCGAAACGTTCCCTTCTGTCCGGACTTCCTTGGGTGAGTGTTTCTTTTTTTCGAGGCGAGAACGGGATGCCTTAGGCGGGACAAGAGCGGGAGAGTGTGTGGGCTGGATTTTTCTTGCAGGGGAGAAGGCGGTGGGCTAGTTTCCCGCGCTTTCGAGGCCGGGAGGCTTGCATCCCAGTGGAAACGGCCGCAAAGTAGCAAGCTAGCTAGAATTTTTGACCGACGGAAGGACCGAGAACGATGAAGGAAGAGATTCAACCGAAATACGTGGAAACGACGATTAGTTGCAGTTGCGGGGAAGTGTTTCACACGCGGGCGACTGTTCCGGACATTAAGATCGGGATTTGTGCGGCATGTCATCCGTATTTTACGGGCGAGCAGAAGTTTGTGGACACCGCCGGGCGGGTTGAGAAGTTTGCGAAGCGATACGGCGGAGCGTCCGCTACTCGCCGAAAAAAGCCGAAATTGTCTTCGGCGTCTGCCTAGTTGCGTTGGATTTGGATACGGAACGGTGTTCGTGCCCTTGGTGGCGTGGACGCCGTTTTTGTTTTCGAGAATTGTTTCATTTACGAAAGAGGGAAGAGAATGGAATACGGGCCATTGATTGAAAAGCGCCGCACGCGTTTGGAGGCATTGGAGGCGGAGATGGCTTCGGATGGTTTTTACAACGACCAGGAGAAGTCGGCTGAAGTGATGAAGGAATACAACCGCATTAAGAAGCTGTTGGAATCCTGGAAGGTCTATGAGACAGCGACTGAGAATTTGCGGCAGAGCGAAGAATTGGTGAAGGGGGATGACGAGGAGATGGCCGAGCTTGCCGCGGAAGAGATTCCGGATCTGGAGGCTCAGGTGGGCAAGCTGAATCTGGATATTCAATACATGCTCTTGCCGCGCGACGAAACGGAAGATCGGGACGCGATCGTGGAGATTCGGGCGGGGACGGGCGGGGACGAAGCGTCTTTGTTTGCGGGGGACTTGCTGCAGATGTATCAGCGGTATTGTGAAGGAAGGGGATGGAAGCTGGAAATGTTGGAAGCGAGTCCTTCGGAAGTGGGCGGATTCAAGCAAGTCGTATTCAGGGTGTCGGGCGAAGAAGTATTTCGGCACATCAAGTATGAGAGCGGGGTGCACCGGGTGCAGCGGGTGCCGGAAACGGAGACGCAGGGAAGGATTCATACCTCCACGGCAACCGTGGCCGTGTTACCGGAGGCGGAGGAGGTGGACCTGGAGCTGAAGCCGGATGAGGTACGAATCGAAGTGTGCCGGGCAAGCGGACCGGGGGGGCAGGGGGTGAACACGACAGACTCGGCGGTGCAGGTTTTACATGAGCCGACGGGCATTATCGTACGCTGTCAGGATGGCCGCAGTCAGATCAAGAACCGGGAGCGTGCGCTCATGATTTTGCGGTCGCGTCTCTTAGAGCGGCGCCAGCAAGAGCAGGCGGCCAAGTATTCGGAGCACCGGCGGAGTTTGATTGGTGGCGGTGGGCGCGAAGAGAAGATTCGGACGTATAATTTTCCGCAAAATCGGATTACAGATCACCGGGTTGGTTTAACGGTTTACAATCTGGAGCAGGTGTTGTCGGGGCAGTTGGATGCATTTGTGGAGACCTTGCAGGGATCGGAGATTGAGGACCGGTTACAGGAGGTGGGCTTAACGGCGTGAGGCGGCGTGCTCGAGATTGGATGGACGGTGCTTGGGGCATGGGATGGGGAGGTCGCCGGGTGTGGGCGGCCGGCCTACCGGGGTGTCCGAGGGCGATTTTGGGTGTCGGGGGCGAAGAGGTGTGAAGGGACTTTGAGATTGGGGAAATTTTGAAGACTTTGTTGGAGACGATTCAGGGCGGCACGGAGTATTTCGAAAAGCGAGGTGTGGAGAGTGCACGATTGAACATGGAGCACTTGGCGGCGTTGGTTTTGGGGTGCGAACGGATGCAGTTGTATTTGGATTTTGATCGACCGATGGAAGAGGCGGAGTTGGCGCCGTTGCGGGATTTGGTCCGGCAACGCGGGGAAGGGGTACCCTTGCAGCATTTGGTGGGATCGGTGGAGTTTTTTGGACGTGAATTTGCGTGTGACGGCCGGGCGTTGGTGCCGCGGCCGGAGACGGAAGAATTGGTACGTTTGGTGTTGGAACGGTTGGGGACTGGGCCTTTACGGGCGTTGGACATGGGGACGGGTTCCGGGGTAATCGGGTTGACCATTGCTTGTGAGCGGGGGGATTGGGAAGTGGTATTGGCGGATCTCTCGAGGGAGGCCCTGGCGTTGGCGGCGGATAACCTCAGGAATGTGGGATTGGATGCCGCGGAAAGAGTCATGCTGGTGGAGAGTGATTTGTATGAGGTGGTGGAAGGTGATTTTGATCTCGTGGTGGCGAACTTGCCCTATGTGGCGGAAGGGGAGCGGGAGTCCTTGAGTCGGGAAGTGCGGTTTGATCCGGAAGCGGCTCTCTTCGGGGGGGCAAGGGGCACGGAATTGATTGAGCGTTTCGTTAGGACATCATTACGGCGAGTGCGGAGCGGGGGACTTGTGGCGATGGAGATTGGTCTGGGGCAAGGGGAGTGGGTGGCGGGCGCTGCGAGAGAGTCCGGTTTTGTGGAAGTGGGTGTGGAAAAGGACTTGGCGGACTGTGAGCGCTTCGTGTTTGCTAGAAGGCCGGAATAGTCATGGAAAAGTTAGTCATACATGGTGGTGTGGAATTGAGCGGGTCGGTCACGATCAGCGGATCAAAGAATGCGTCTCTTCCGATTCTGGCCGCGACATTACTGACGCCTGAGCCCTGCACGATTCGTCGGGTGCCTGACGTAAGCGACACGAATTACATGTTGCAGATTTTGACGAGCCTTGGTGCGCAGGTGGAGCGCTCGAGCGGGGTGGTGCGGGTTTGTGCGGAGTCGATCCATTCGGAGGCGCCTTATGAGATCGTGCGCAAGATGCGGGCATCGATTTGTGCGATGGGGCCCTTGCTGGCGCGTTTGGGCAAGGCGAGTGTTTCTTTGCCGGGAGGGTGCGTGATTGGGGATCGTCCGATAGACCTTCATTTGTGGGGCTTATCGGAACTGGGGGCGGACGTAGACATGGAGGGCGGCAATATTTTGGTGGAAGCTAAGGAGGATGGCTTGGTGGGGCGGGAGATTGATTTAGCGGGCAAGCATGGCTCGACGGTTCTGGGGACGGACAATGTCATGATGGCGGCGACTTTGGCGAAGGGAACGACGGTAGTTGATGGGGCGGCGACGGAACCGGAGGTCATAGATTTGGCGAATTTTCTCAATGGGATGGGCGCGAAGATCGATGGGGCGGGGACATCGCGCATTGTGATCGAGGGAGTGGAAGGATTACAGGGGACGGAGCACCGAGTGATTCCTGACAGGATCGAAGCGGGAACTTTTTTGGTGGCGGGAGCGATTGCTGGGAGAGATGTGGAATTAGTCGGAACAGGCGCCGAGCATTTGCAATCGGTGATCGGAGTATTGGAGCGATGCGGGTGTCCGATTGAAGTGAGCGACGATCGGATCAAGGTGAGTAGTCCCGATGACCCGCGCGGATGCAACATCACGACTGAGCCGTATCCTGGATTTCCGACAGACATGCAGGCGCAGATGTGTGCGTTTTTTGCGGGGGCGACGGGATCGAGTGTGGTGACGGAGAATATATTTCCGCAGCGGTTCATGCATGTGCCGGAGTTAAACCGGATGGGTGCGGACATTGAGTTGAACGGATCTTCGGCGGTGGTTCACGGGGTGCCCACGTTGAGTGGGGCGCCGGTGATGGCGAGTGATTTGCGGGCGTCGGCGGCTTTAGTGTTGGCGGGGCTTAAGGCGAGCGGGACGACGGAAGTGAACCGGCTATATCACATTGATCGTGGGTATGAGAATATTGACGAGAAACTGATGGCGTTGGGTGCTAGGATGAAGCGCGTGAAGGTTTGAACTGGCTATGAGGTCCTTCGATTTCGAGGAGTAGTGTTAGGAGCGCTGGAGGACGGAGACTCCGCTGGGAGTGTAGGGAGCGGGTTGATTGGGTGCGCCTTCCGCTTGGACGCGGATATCGCGGTGGACCCAGACGCTTTGGATGACGCCGAGGAGGAACATCACGATAACTGTGAAGGTGCCGCCGTATGACACGAAAGGGAGAGGGAGGCCGGTGATGGGGACGAGATTGATATTCATCCCGATATTCATAAATGAGTGGGTGAAAATGAGGGCGACAATCCCGATGATCAGGAGTCGGCCGAATTGGTCGCGGGCATAGAAGGCCACGAAAAGAGCTTGGAGGATCAGGAAAGCGAGTCCGGAGATGAGGAGCATGGCTCCGCGAAAGCCGTGCTCTTCGGCGACGGGGGCAAAGATAAAGTCATTGATGACGACGTCTTTGGGGAGCCAGGTGTTGGAAACGGATCGTTCTGTTTTATAGCCTTTGCCTTTCCACCCTCCTGAGCCGATGGCGATCTGGAGGTGTTTAGGGACCCAACCATCTCCGCGTTCATCGTATTCCTGGCCTGAGACGATTTTGATATAAGTATCGATGCGAGCTTTCTGGTAATCCTTCAGGACGAAAAAGTAGACAACGGGGACGATCATGGTTCCGACGAGGATGAGCGAGGTGAGGTATCGGAAGGGGATGGAACCGATCAGGAGCATGCTTGCGAGGACGGGCAACCAGACGGCGGCAGAGCCGATATCTGATTCTGTGAGGACGAGGAAGAAGGGCGGGGCCATTACGAGCCCGGCGAGGGCGAGGCGGAGGAAGTGGTTGCGGAAGACTTTGTGGACGTTGTGGAGTTTGCCGAGGATCACGGCGAAAAGGATGATGCCTGATGCGATGGCAATCTGAGAGGGTTGGAACGTGAAGCTACCGACTTGGAGCCAGCTAACGGCGCCGGACTTTTCGACACCGAGACTGGGGATGCGGAGAGCGACGAGGAGGCCGACGCCAAAGATGTAGAAGGGGACGGCGATCCACACGAGCCATCGGTAGTCGATGAGTGCGGCGGTAAAGAAGAAGGCCGTTCCAATGGCGATCATAATGACCTGGCGGTTCCAGAGGAACTTGAGATGATCTTCATCGCGGGTCCAACCGGCGGAGTGGATGGAGAAGATGCCGAAGATGAGCAGCCCATACATCGTAAGCACGAGGATCCAATTGATGCCGAGGAATTTACGGAAAAGCGGCGTCATGCTGTTTCAAGCTTCACGGAGACAACTTAGTTAACATTCTTGAATTAGTCTAGCGTGACGGTGGATTCGATGAGTTTCTTTGTGAACTCATGTTGAGGGTCTTTGAGGATGTGTTCGGTGGGAGCGCTTTCGACGATGCGACCTCGGGACATGACGAGAATGAAATCGGCGAGCTCGGCGAGGACGGGCATTTCGTGTCCGATGAAGAGTGCGGAGAGTTGGTAGTCGGAGCGAGCGGCGGTGAAGCGGTCGAGAAAGGCGCGTTGTTGTCTGGCATCGAGCTGGTGGAGGGTGTCGTCCACAATAAGGAGCTTTGGGTATGGTGAGAGGACTCGTGCGAGGGAGAGCCTTTCGGCTTGGCCGTGGTCAAGGTTTGTGGGTAGGCGGTCCGCCTCTTTCGCGGAGATCTCCACATAGTCGAGAAGAGAGTAGGTGAGAGCGCGTATTTCCGTGGGTGACAATTTTGGATGGTGGGCGCGGACGGTTTCTGCGAGAGTGGAGATCGCGGGTCGCTGCGGGTCGAAGCTCGCTCTTGCGTCTTGAAAAATAATCTGGATGTGTTTGCGAAGAGGGCGAAAGGCGCGCTGCGAGAGGCGGAGAATTTCGCGGCCTTGGAACTGAACGGAGCCGGAAGTAGCAGGGATGAGTTTGGTCAGGGTTTGGGCGAGAGTTGATTTGCCGCAACCAAGATTTCCGATGAGGCCGATGGTAGAGCCTTCTTCAATGGAGAGGGAGACGTCGTGGACTGCTTTAAGGGGTTTTCCTCTCGCCCGGAGCGGCGAGCGTTCGGGGTAGAACCAAGTATTTAGCTTCTCGACTTGAAGCAGGGGCATTATTTTGTGACCCAACTCGCGTTGGTTCAGGCGTTTTCGTAAAGGAACGCGGTAAGCGGGCTGGTGGGAGAAGCGTCACTTCTTTGTTCGGGCAGTCCTATTTCGTATGCGGCACGTCCAGCGGTGACGGCGGCTTTAAAGGCGCGAGCCATGCGGACGGGATTGGGGGCGACGGCGATCGCTGTATTCACGAGCACGGCATCCGCTCCCATTTCCATAGCGTCGGCCGCATGGCTCGGGTAGCCGAGTCCGGCATCAACGATAATGGGAACGGTAGCCTGTTCGATGATGATTTCGATTTGGCGGCGTGCTTCGATTCCACGATTGGAACCGATCGGAGAGCCAAGCGGCATAACGGTAGCCGTGCCGACCTCTTCAAGGCGTTTGGCGAGAACGGGGTCGGCGTTGATATAAGGGAGTACGGTGAAATTCTCGTTTACAAGAATTTCGGCGGCTTTGAGGGTTTCGATGGGGTCGGGGAGGAGGTATCGGGCGTCGGGATGGATTTCGAGTTTGACCCACTTGGGGAGTCCGGCGTTGGCAGCGAGACGGGCGAGGCGGACGGCTTCATCGGCGTTGAGCGCGCCACTCGTGTTCGGGAGGAGGAGATATCTCTTGGGATCGATGAAGTCGAGGATATTCGCGAAGGGGTCTTTGTTTCCGGATAGGTCCGCGCGACGGAGGGCGACGGTTACAATCTCCGTATCGGCGGCTTCGAGCGCATCGCGCATCGTTTCGTTCGAGGGGAATTTCCCGGTTCCGGTCAGGAGGCGGGACCGAAAAGGACGATTGGCGATGGTGAGTGGCGAGATTTGGTCGGGCACGAGTGCGAGCGTGGTGTTAAGGGAGATATTGGCAGCGATCAGAGGTCGAGGCGACGAAAAAGCTCGTCGAGTGGTAGCTGGATGCCAACGTAAAATTCTCCGAAATCGACGTATTGGGCCGAGAACGGGTCGAAGCGGGATTCGTGGATGACGTTTTTCAAGTCGAGAAGATCGTGGGTGAATAGAGTGACAGCCCATTCGCCATCATCGAGGCCCGTGGAGGCGGTAACAAGGCGGGAGACGGAGTCCTCCCAAGGGGAGAGGGCGGCACGATGGTGATGGAGGAGGGTGGCACGGTCTTTTTCACCGAGGGAATACCAATTGGCGTGTTCCCCGCGTCTGCAGGACATGGAGTAAAAGCCAACGACCGGAGAATCGGGAAGTTTTGGATAGAGCGCGTTTGAGGCAAAGCCATCGTTGGTGGTGAGGGAAAGGTAGCTGTAAACCGGAGTCAGTATTTCTGTTCCGAGAGAGCCTCCAAGCCTTTTTTCGAAGGCGTTTGCGTCGTGAAGATCCGGCGTGAGGAGGAGGACGCCAAGGTCGGCCTTTGGAGAGACGACTGAAAAGAGGAGGAGTTGAGTATCGGGCATCGCTCGGATTTCCTGAGCGAGACGAGTGAGATTCGTTTTGAGGGAGAGTTTCTCGTCCTCCGTGAAGAGCGTCCATTGAACGCGGTCAATCTGGTAAAAGAGATGGAGAGCAACCCATCCCTCACGAGGGATCAGCTGCTCTCTGCCGTCGGGTTCGAGGGGCGCTTCCGGCTTGTTTTTCATGCGCGACGAGGAGGGGAAAGGAAAAGCTTTCGGCGGCTTGTTGCGAGCAAGTGCTCGGGGTGTATGACTAGGGACTGGATTTCCCGCTGTCTATTCGGCGGTGGGAGATCGCGAACCTGGTGAGGGGTTCCCAAGCGTCTCCACCATAGGAAGCGCCTTCGAGCACTTCGGCGGTCCAATAGTCTTCGCCGGTTGTGCCGTAGCCAGTGAGGTCGATCGCCCGTGCAAATCCTTCTGTACCGACAACGCTTTTTTGATTGGAACCGGATTCCCCAAAATTACCACTAATTATCTCGAGGGTGGTGACATCTCCGCGGATTCGGCCTTCACCGTCCCGGATGATGATGCGGAGAAATCCGTTTGAAGGATTTCCGGCAGCCTTGCCGAGTCGGATCTTCAATTCGGGGACGAGTGCCTGATTTGCGGCTACGCGTTCGCCATCGGCGGGAGACCGCCAATGGGTATCGATCTCGGCGATACCAACGAGAGAGCCTTTGATGGGCGTTGGTGCGGTCAAAGGGATGGCTGTATTATCGGCGATGGGGACCTGGCTGACGAGGGTGCTGCGGAATGCGGTGATGAGGGCGAGGATAAGAATGACAGCGCCGATCAGGCTGGCGATTTCGATTGTCTTGAGTCCGAGAAAGCGCTTCGGGGCATCGCTTGGATCGGGGTCGGCGAGACCGGGAATTTCGGCATCGGCGAATTTGTCTTCCTGGGCTACCGGCTTGGGACCTGTCGCGGGATTGGGTTCGATCGGAGCGGAGGCATTCCCGGGGGAGTGGCTGGTTGTCTCGTTGGTTGGGGGAGATGGGGTGGGGTCATCGTGGTCCTGGAGGATATCTCCGAGATCGAAGTCCCTCTCCGGGGGGGGAGTCGAGGATTTGTTGGAATCCGGGTCGGGCATAGTGAACGAAAAAAAAGGGGCTATTGGCAGGGGATCTGCAACGTATAGAATGGCAGAAAGTAATTGCGCGCCCCCTAAATATCAATATTTTCGACCGAAAGAGGGATTGGACCCGAGAGAACCATGGCTGATTTAGAAAACAGATACTCGGAGAACGTCAACGGCGCATTTTACGTCGACGACCAGTGCATTGACTGTGATTTGTGTCGTGAGACAGCGCCGTCGAACTTCACGCGGAACGATGACGGTGGATACTCTTACGTTTACAAGCAGCCTGAGAGTGAGGAGGAGAAGGAGCTTTGTGACGAGGCGATGGAGGGGTGTCCGGTGGAGGCGATTGGTGAGGACGGGACTGAAGGCTGAAACCGTTGTCATTTTCGGGTTTTGGGAAGCGGCCACGGGGATAATCTTCGTGGCCGTTGTCTTTGGTCGCATGGTAGGATGAGGTCATGGGTAATGAAAATGGGAAAAACGAAACTGATAGAGGGGAACCACAAGGGGGTGGGCGGCGGCGGCGTGTTCGTCGTTTGCGGGAGCAAGCGGTGCGTATGACGCGTCTGCAGTGGCAGCGGGCGGCGGTATTGACGGAATGGCGAGGGACGGCGGAGGCACCTTCGGCGACGAAGAATGTCCGGGGCATGCAGGAGTTGGTGCCTGAGATCATTGATGCTTTGGGATTGCAGGAGCGGTATGAGACGGCTGAGATGGAGGTAGTGTGGCGGGAATTGGTAGGCGAGTTTAATGCGGGCTTATCGCGTCCGGTGCGCATCGAACGCCGGGTATTGATCATACAGATTGTGCAGGCGACGGCATTGTATCACATAGAGCGGACCTTGAAACCGGAGTTGCTTAAGAAGATTCAGGCGCGCTTCGGGGAGGAGCGGATTCGTGACATTCGATTTGTCGGTTGACTATGGGAGACGGGGAGTTGACTGGCGGGAAGGGCCGTGTGGATTTACGGGGCGTGCGCAACGTGGTCTTTGATTGGTCGGGGACACTGGTGGACGATTTTCCACCGGTTTTGGAGACATCGAACCGTTTGATCGGGCACTATGGGCTCGAGCCGATGGGGGAGGAGGAATTTCGGCGGCGATTTCGGCTGCCGTGGGTACATTTTTATGAGGAAGTGTTGCCTGGGGTAGCGATTGGGGAGCTGGAGCGGCGATTTGAAGAATTCTTTTTGGAGGCGGAGACGGCGCCGGAGTTGATACCGCACGCGAAAGAGTTTTTAGAATTCTGTCAGGGTCGTGGGATGCGTTTGTTTCTTTTGAGTGCGATTCCGCCAGATCATTTTGAAGAGCAAGCGGAGCGATTGGGGATTACTAATTTTTTTGAGGGGCGATATGTTGGTGTGCGAGATAAGCGTCACTGTGTGCATGAGATTGTGGAGGAGCATCATTTGGAGCGTAGTGAAACCATGCTGGTTGGGGATATGGAACATGACATGCATACAGCGCGACATGGTGGTTTGATGGCGGTGGCGACTCTAACGGGATACAATTTTCACGAGCAATTATACTCGGCAGAACCTGATTTGATCGTTGAGAATTTACTTGAGCTTCGCTCGATGATGGGCGGAGGAGACGGCGTGCTATGAGTGATGAGATAACGATCAAGGGTCTAAAGGTGATGGCGCAGGTTGGGGTTCCGGAGGAGGAGCGGGCCTTGGCTCAGCGGTTGGTATTGAATGTGGTATTGATACCGGCGGGAGGTTTCGCGGGGATGGGAGATGACGTGGGGCGCACGATTGACTATGATCTAGCGTCACGGCGCTTACGGAGCTGGTGTGACGCGGGGGAGTGGGCCTTGATTGAAACGCTGGCGGAAGAACTTGCGACAAAGCTCTTGGATGAGTTTTTCCTGTTAGAGCGAGTCGAGGTGGAAGTGAGGAAATTTGTGATACCGGACAGCGATCATGTCGCCGTGCGAGTTGTGCGACTGAGGGATAGCGGAGCGAGGTAAGGAATTGGTATCCGGGATGGAGTTTTTTGGTTGATGGGCTAATCTTTGCATCCGTGCCTCCGCTGTCCGGTCGAACATGAAGTCGAAACCTCGAAAGCCAGATGACGATAAAGACTTGGTTGAGCGAGCCAAGTCGGGGGATACAGCAGCGTTTGACGAGTTAATTGTTAAGCATAGTCCGCGGCTTTACGGGTTGGTTTACCACATGACTTCGAATCATGAGGATACGAATGATTTGTTGCAGGATATTTTTGCGAAGGCCTATCGATCATTGAAGCGCTTTCGTGGAAAGTCGACATTTTACACTTGGATTTACTCCATTGCGGTGAACATGACTTTGAATTTTTTGAAGAAGCGGAATCGGCAACGAGGGATGAGTTTGGATGATGTGGATTCCAACATTGAGAATGACAAGGATTTTATTGAGGCTACGGCGGGAAGCAATCCGATCCGGGAGACGAATATCCACGAATTGCAGGAAAGATTGAACAAGGCCATGATGCAACTGTCAGAAGACCACAGAGCGGTTGTAACTATGTATGATATCCAAGGAATGCCTCATGCCGAGATCAGCAAAATCCTTGGAGTATCAGAGGGAACGGTTCGGTCGCGACTTTTTTACGCCCATCGTCAATTGCAGAATTATCTAGAGGAATTCCGGAAATAAGATAATTGAAATTCCGTGTTGCCGAGTATGTGAAAGTGAACGTTAAGTAGGTCCCTTCAGAAAAGTCATGAGTGAATTCAAGGAACTAGAGCGGTTATTGCGGCTTAAGAAATATGAGCAACCTCGGGAGGGTTATTATGAGGATTTTGTCGTCGAGTTTCAACGGCGGCAGCGTGCGGAGTTGTTATCGCGTTCTTCGAGAAGTTTGTTTTTTGAGAGGTTGGGGACTTATGCTTCTGGTTTCAGCAAGCAGACTTGGTTCGCTGGGGCGGGGGCCGGTTTGGCCTATGCCTGTGTCATGGCCTATCTGATGATATCGCCCGGTAAGGAAGAGACAAAGCAAGCGAGCGTTGAAAGCAGCGCGCAGCCAGTTGATTTGTGGCGCGTGAATAATTTGAGTCTGGACATTGTTCCGGCGGGGGCAGACGAGACGCTTCGGCCTGTGACGGGGACCGGAACTCTGTCTATTGATCCGGTCCAGCCGATGACGGGGACGGAAGGTTTTCTAGACTTTTAGGTTCTTTTTCCCAGGGGGTATTACCGTTCTTTTTTGATCACGGTTCCCCTGAGACGAGTTCCCTCTCCAGATGGAGCTGTCCGGGTGCTAGGCGGTCAAGAGTCGATCAGATTTTCGAGATCAGTTTCATCAATCACTCTGACACCGAGCGTCTCTGCTTTGTCTCGTTTTGAGCCCCCGCCGTCGCCTGCCAGGAGGTAGTCGGTGTTTTTGGAGATCGATCCGGAGACTTTACCGCCGAGTGTGGTGATGCGCGCCTTCATGTCGTTTCGGGGCATAGAGAGAGTGCCGGTGACGACAAACGTGAGGTTCGCGAGGGGAAGATTGTCAATCGCCTCGGCGGGTCTTGGGCCGTAGTTTTCGCTTTTAGGATCGATTTCGAGTTCGGCGAGGCGCTCGAGGACGAAGTGGCCGGCATCGGAGTTGAAGTAGTCGAGGACGGCGGCGGAGGCGACCGGACCGATGTCGGCGTTGATCTGATAGGGGTTGAGTTCGTTGCGGAGGGTTGAGATTTGTTGTTTGAGTTCGTCGAAGCGGGACTGGCGTTCGGTTTTTTCGAAATCGTTTGCGGGCGGGTTTTCGCGGTTGCGCGGAGAGACGGCCTTTTGTTCGGCTTCAAGTTCGGCGATGTTTCTGATGGAGGCAAGGATCTCTGAATGAGGAAGGGCGGAGAGAGTTTCGTGGAGCCTGGCGAGTTCGAGGGCGGCGGATTCGCCGACTTGGTGAATGCCCATGCCGAAGATCCATTTGGCAAGAGGCATTTGCGTTCGAGCCCGTTCAAGGGATGCCATGATCAGTCGGGCTTTTTTTTCGCCGAGGCGGCGAGGTTTGGATTGTTTATCGGTTCCGAGGTTGGCGGGATCGAGGTGAAGGTCAGCGAGTTGGGATTCAGATAGGGTGAAAAGGTCGAGTGGGGATTCGATCATGCCGGTGTCGATGAGTTTTTCTGCGACGGCGGTTCCGACGCCTTCGAGGTCGAGGGCGCGTCGTTGGGCGAAGTGTTTGATGCGGGTGACGGCTTGGGCGGGGCATGCGAAGTTGAAACAGCGCCAGGCGATGAGGCCTTCTTCCTTTTCGATGGGGCCGTTGCAGGAGGGGCAGGTGCCGCCGACGTAAGCGAAGAGGTTGAAGGGTTGGCTGTCTTTGGGGCGCTTATCGGTGATGACTTTGACGACGGAGGGAATTATTTCGCCGGCTTTTTCAATGAGAACGGTATCGCCGATGCGGATATCTTTTCGTTGGATTTCGTCTTCGTTGTGGAGGGTGGCGCGGGACACTGTGGTGCCGCTAACGAATACGGGCTCGAGTTCTGCGACGGGGGTTAGGACTCCGGTGCGGCCGACCTGGATGGTGATGGTTTTGAGCAGGGTTTCTTTTTGTTCGGGCGGGTATTTGTATGCGCAGGCCCATCGGGGGAACTTTGACGTGGCGCCAAGGGTTTCGTGGAGGGTGATGTCATTCACTTTGATGACGGCGCCGTCGGTGGCGTAGGGAAAGTCGTGGCGGTCAGAGGCAAGGGTGCGGACTTCAGTGAGGAGATCTTCGAGAGAATTGACGAGGCGGAGCCAGTGAGTGGCGCGGAGGCCGAGAGCGGGGAGGAGTTGCTGGAACTCGATCATGGTGGAGAGAGAGGCTCCTTCGACGAGGCCGAACGAGTGGAAGATGCAATCGAGGGGGCGCGATGCGACGAGGCGGGGGTCGAGTTGTTTGAGGGTGCCCGCGGTGGCATTGCGTGGATTGACGAAGGCGGGTTCGCCTGCTTCATCGCGTTCGCGATTGAGCTGGGCGAAGGCTTCGTTCGGCATGAAGACTTCTCCCCGGACTTCGAAGAGGTTGGGGGCGTTATCGGGAAGCTCGAGGGGAATTGAGCGGATGGTGCGGACGTTGTTGGTGATATCGTCGCCGGTGGTGCCATCGCCGCGGGTGGCGGCGTATTCGAGGGTGCCGTTGCGGTAGAGAAGGGAGACGGCGACGCCGTCTATTTTGGGTTCGATGGTGAGGGGGACGTGGTCGGTGTTAATGCTGCGGGAGAAGCGGTCGAACCAGGTGCGGAGATTTTCTTCGGCTTCGGCATCTGGGTTGGTTTGTCGGAGGGCGGTGAGTTCTTCGGGTTTGAGTTCGTGGACGTCCTCAATGGAGAGCATGGGGACGGGATGTTTGATTTGGGTGAAGCCTTGAAGGGGTTCGCCACCGACGCGTTGGGTGGGGGAATCAGGGGAAGCGAACTCTGGGTGTTTCGCTTCGAGAGTTTCGAGTCGGCGGTAGAGGCCGTCGTATTCCTTGTCGGAGAGTTCGGGGGCGGCTTCGATGTAGTATAGGCGGTCGTGACGGGTGATCTCTGTGCGGAGGTCTTCGATCTCTCTTTTGGCGGCGGCATGTGGGTCGTCGGTCATTGTAGGCGGTGGTTTAGGGGATAGCATGGTTGGGGTGCGGGGCCAAGACTGCTATGTGTCGACAGGTATTGGAAGTTGACGACTTTCGTCGGACGAGAGGAGGGGGAAGCCAAGAGGAGGTTTGCGGACGATACGGAGGACTATCCTTTTCGGCTTCGCCCTGTGGAGAGGGGGGTGACTTGGGCGATGAGGGCTCCGGTGAGGGCGCCGAGGATATCGGCGAGCCAGTCGTAGGGGTCGGCACCCTGGCGCCCTGGGGTTTGGGTTTGGTGGAGTTCGTCGAGGGCGCCGATGAGGGCGAGGGTGAGGGTGACGGTGGCGACGAAGGGGATGGCGGCGAGTTTGATAGTCGGATGGAAGCGAAGGGCGAGGCCGAGGAAAGCTGCGCCGGCGGCGAAGTAGATGAAGTGGGCGAGTTTATCGAAGTGGGGAATTTCGAAGAGGGGATCGGGATCGGGCGGGCGAGAGCCGAGCCAGTAGAGGGCCACGATCCAGACGGCAAAGAGAGCGAACCAGGGAGCGGGTTGGGCGAGGCGTTGGAGGAACTGGCCCACAACGAGAAAGAGTGGGCGGATCAGGCGTTTCCGGAGCCGGGACCTCCGCCGATTTCCTGTTCCAGGCGTTCGCTAAGCCACTGTTTCATCATGCTTTGGTAGTTGAGGTATCGCGAGCGGGCGATTCGCTTGATGCGGGCGAGCATGCGGGGGTCGAAGCGGAGGGTGATAGTCGTGGATTCGCGGACATTCGGTTTATGTATAGATGCGTTCATGAGGCTGGGGTCGAGGCCGTGTTTTGACCAGAAATCGGCTTCGTCTTCTTCGCTATCGAATTCGGGGATTTCGGACCAGGCGGAGATGGATTTCATGGCGGAATGATCAGGCGAGCTCTGCGTTTTTGCGCTCATAGAAATTGGCTTCGGACTCGGTCATTTCACGGGCAAAGATGACGCGGTAAGACTTGCCATTCGTCCAGAAGACGCTGAGGAGGGTTTTTCCGTTGAGGGATTTGCCGAGGCAGAAGTAACGGGCATCGGCGTCGGATTCCTCTTCTTCGGGGAGGAGGCGGATGGCAAAAGGGTCTTCGAAGGATTCCTCAATTTCGCGTGGGGAGATTTTTTCCAGGTCAAAGGGGACCTCTATCCAGTCGAATTCCATACGGGACGGCTTATGCCAGTATTTCCAGTAACTCTAAAGAAGCTAAACACCGATCGCTTTTTGAGAAAACCTTAATTTTTGTTAATTTTCGTGGACTGATTGGGGCAATGGGGTATCGGGGGAAAAACCTTTCGTTTTCTCTAGTCCGCGTGTCTTATCTTGCACGAGCCGCGACCCTGCGCAAGTGGGGATCACGGGTGACGTGGGGGAAGCAGGCACATGTATTTTATTGGAATAGACAGTGGGACGCAGAGCACGAAGGCGATCGTGATCGATATTGAGCGGGGAGCGATCGTGGCAGAGGCGCAGGAGGGGTATGAGTTGATTGAGGGGTTGCCACCCGGTCACATGGAGCAAGATCCGAAGGTATGGATTGCTGCGGTCGATAAAGTCGTGATGTCATGTTTGGAACAGCTCGGCGAGAGTCGGGCGAAATTGCGAGGGATTGGCGTGAGTGGGCAGCAGCATGGGCTGGTGGCGTTGGGGAAGAATGATTTTCCGGTGCGGCCGGCGAAGCTATGGTGCGACACGTCGACAACGCGACAGTGTGAAGCGTTTGCGAAAGCGTTTGCCGGTTCAGCGGGATTGATCGAGATGGCTGGCAATCCAATTTTGCCGGGTTATACGGCGCCGAAGATTTTATGGTTGAAGGAGCATGAGCCTGAAAATTTTGACGCGACTACAACGATCTTGCTACCGCATGATTACATCAACTTTTGGTTATCTGGAGTGCGTCGGATGGAGTATGGAGATGCTTCGGGAACGGGTTTGTTGGATGTGCGGAAGCGGGCGTGGTGTGATGAGTTGATTGATTTTATTGATCCGTCGGTGCGCGAAAAACTGCCGAGTCTAGGCTCTTCACTGGAGGCGCACGGTGAGCTGACGCCATCGATTCGGCATCGTTGGGGTTTGGGGGGGAGAGTGTTGATCAGTGCGGGTGGAGGAGACAACATGATGGGGGCGATTGGGACGGGGAATGTGCGCGACGGGGTGGTGACGGCGAGTTTAGGAACGTCGGGAACACTGTATGGATCGTGGGGAGAACCTGTGATTGATGGGCGAGGAGAGGTGGCGGCTTTTTGCGACAGCACGGATCGATGGTTTCCTTTGTTGTGCACGATGAATGTGACCGTGGTAACAGAGAGGATTCGGGCGATGTTTGGTTGGGATCATGCGAAGCTTGAAGCGGCGGTTGCCTCCGTTCCTCCGGGTGCGGACGGGTTAATCTTTTTGCCGTATCTGACGGGGGAGCGGACGCCGAACCTACCAAAGGGAACGGGGGTTTTGCATGGGATGCGACCGGATAATATGAGTCCGGCGCACATTGCGCGGGCGGCGATGGAAGGGGCGACTTTGGGTTTGGGGTATGGGATGAAGCGGTTGCGGGAACTGGGAATGGGGCCGAGTGAAGTGCGATTAACGGGTGGGGGCAGCAATAGTGCGGTGTGGCGGCAGATGTGTGCGGATGCGTTTGGAGCCTCGACGGTGACCCTAAAGACTTCCGAGGGGGCGGCTTTGGGAGCGGCGATTCAAGCGGTGTATACGTTTTTCAAGGCGGAGGGGTCTCCGATGGGATACGAAGAGCTCGCAACGGCTCTTGTGGATTTGGATGAAGAGACCCGTTGTCAACCGAGCGAGGATACGGCGGCGTTGTATGCGGAGCAGATTGACCGGCAGATTGATCTGACACGAGCGATGAACCAAGCGGAATATCTTTGAGAGGCGTCTGGCGATCGTGAGGAGGGGTTTGGTGTGCATCGGCCCGGTGAACAGCAAGTGAAGAAGCGTGTGACAGGATGGTTAATTGCGTTGGTGGTTCGATTCGTTGGGGCGACCTTACGGATTGCGGTGGAGGATCGGGCGGGTGTTCTGGAGCGGAGTCCTGAGCACCCGATGTTATGGGTCTTCTGGCACAATCGATTGTTTGTGACACCGTTGGTCTATCGGCGATATTTGCCGGAGCGTCGCGGATATGTCCTGGCGAGTGCTAGTCGGGACGGGGAGATCATCGCTGATGTCATGGCGCGATTCGGGGTGGGATCAATCCGCGGGTCATCATCGAAGCGTGGGGCATCCGCGTTGCGCGAACTGGTCGATGCGGTGAAAGCAGGGGGAGACGCGGTGTTTACTCCTGACGGGCCCCGTGGCCCGCGTTGCAAGCTGCAGGCCGGGGTAATCAAGCTTGCTCAGAAGACGGGTGCGCCCATTTTTCCGGTGGTAGTGACCTATCACTCGGTATGGGAATTGAAGAAAACGTGGGATCGGTTCAAGATACCACGACCGTTTTCTCGGGTTGACGTGGTGTTGGAAGAACTGCAATTGATTGAGGATCGGCCGGGAGAAGACTTTTTGGAGGATGAGCGCGAGCGTATTGAGCACCTATTGTTGACTGAAAGTGATGCCTTAGATGCGGAGGCGGAAGTCGAGCAAAGCAAAAGACATGGAACGAATTGACGGCAAAGTAGTAGCGGAGAAAGTGCTGGCGGAGTGTGAAGTGGAGATTAAGGCCTTGGTGGAACGGGGGGTTGTGCCGGGGTTGGCGGTGGTATTGGTGGGGGACAATCCAGCGTCCCGGGCTTACGTCGGGTCGAAAGAGCGAAAGTGCGGTGAGTTGGGCATGCACTCGGTGAAGATTGAATTGCCGGCGGACACTCATGAAGGGGAGTTATTGGATCGGATTGCCGAGTTAAACGCGGACGACGCCATTGACGGGATTTTAGTGCAAATGCCTTTGCCCGACCACATTGATGAATCGACGGTCGTCCGGGCGATTTTGCCGGAAAAGGATGTCGACGGGTTTCATCCAGAGAACGTCGCGAAATTGGCTTTGGAGGACAGCACGGGGTTTGTGCCGTGTACACCTTTAGGATGTCAGCGCTTACTGGTGGAACATGAAGTGCCGATCGAAGGGGCGCACGTGGTGGTATTAGGGCGGAGCATGATTGTTGGTAAATCGCTGGCGATGTTGTTGATGCAGAAGGGGGCTGCGGGTAATGCGACGGTAACGGTGGCCCATTCGCGGACGAAGGGATTGGAGGGTATCACGCGATCGGCGGACATTCTGGTGGCTGCAATCGGGCGGGCACATTTTGTGACTCCGGATATGGTGCGAGCGGGCGCGGTTGTAATCGATGTGGGAATTAATCGTGTGGAAGATGATTCGGCGAAACGGGGCTATCGGTTGGTGGGAGACGTGGACTACGAGGCGGTGGCGCCTTTATGCGGGGCGATCACGCCTGTGCCGGGCGGGGTTGGGCCGATGACGATTGCGATGTTGATGGCGAATACGGTAAAGAGTTGTCGCCAGCGGCGGGGTGGTTGATCAGTGGATGGTATTCAGGCGAAGGCGTCAGGACGACAGTGAGCCCAGATCCGATATCGGTGCGAAGGTTGATTGGGCGAGCGCCTAGGTGTCCTTGAGTTGAGAATTGCGAAAGCGGTGCCAGAAGAGGCGGGAGCAGGCGATGCCTTTCAGGGTGACGAGGCTGGCGCAGTAACCGGAGCGCTCGTAGAAGGGGAGGGGGTGGTGTTGGAAGAAGTCCGACAACCCGGGATCAGTTGACCACCGGAAGTCGCCTCGCGCCACTTCGCGAGGAAGGAGTTCGATTTCATCGAGTGCCACTTGGAGACCTTTGCCGAGGGCTTTGAGGAAGGCCTCTTTTGCGGTCCAGATCCTGAGAAGTTCACGCGGGTGAGAATCGAGGGGAAGGCGACGAATCATCTCCAGTTCCGTTGATGTACAGAATGTTTCGGCTATTTCATTGAGCCAGGTTTCGCGCTTCAATTCTTCAATATCAACCCCCACTGGTCCGTCCGGGCAAAAGGCGATGACTGCTTTATCTCCGGTGTGCGACACGTTGAAGTGGATGAGTTCTGAGGGGTAGTGCAAGTAGGGTTTTCCGTGGGCACCGGTGCGGATAATGACTTCGGAGGGCGGGACATCCGAGTAGTGGCCCAGCAGGGTACGGAGTTGTCCTCGGGCGGCGACGAAGCGACGGCGATCATGTTCAAAGCGGAAGGAAGTGGCGCGCCGGCGTTCTTCGTCTGACAAGGTCTTTTCAAAGGTTGCGAATTCATTCCGACCGATGAGGAGGCTATTGCTCCAGAGGTGGACCTCACCGAGTTTGAGATGAGGGTTTTGTGAATTTCCGATGTGTTGCATGAGATGGAATTAATTTTTGTGAAACCGATCGTCTTTGGAGAGAGTGCCTTAGATGTTTTCTTCCGAGAGGCCTGTTTCGATGGATGCGTGGACAGCTTTGGCGATGGCCTCGATGTTTTCATCATCGAATATGGTGAGATGGGCACCTGGGACATCAACGATTCTGAGGCCACCTTTGGCAACGCGCCTCCAGCCGTAGTCTTCGGCGAGTTCGAACTTGTCGTTTTCGGCGTTGCCCTTGGCTTTGAACAGCGTGAGTTCTCCCGGGTAGGGCGCGGGCGTGTAGGCTTCCATTGCTTTTCCGCGTGCGTCTCGGAGTTGAATTTGGCGGAGGCGGCTCGTAGTTTTGGCGGGAGTTAGGGTGCGGGCTGCGGCTGCGGCCGCTTCGGTGCGTAGTCGGGTGACGAGTCCGGAACCAACGCGCTTGCCGAGGTTTCCGATTTTTCCAAGCATGCCGGTTTCTTCGTCTTGTGACTGCCAATTCACTGAGAGCCTTTCCAGGAGGGCGTATTGGCGGACATCGGATGCTGGATTCTCGGTGTCAAACAGACCAAGGAAGGCGACCGTTTCGCCCTGTGCGGTGAGTTGTTGGGCCATTTCGTAGGCGACGATCCCTCCGAAGGAGTAGCCGGTCATCAGGTAGGGCCCCTCGCCCTGGATTTCTTTAAGGTGTGGGATGTATCGCGCGGCGGTTTCCTCAATGGATTCATCGGGGATAGGCTCGGAGGGAATGAGAGCCGGATCCTCGAAGGCGTAGAATGGCCGATCGCTTGGGAGGCGATCGGCTAGGTTCCGATAGAAGAAGACGCCGCCGTCGCCGCCGTGGATACCGACGAGAGGTGTGTGGGATCCTTCGGGTTGGACGGTGGCAATGGTAACGGAAGGGGATGTAGGGGTACCTGAACCGGATGCTTTATCAATGGCATCAGCGAGGAGGCGCACGGTGGGGGCCTGGAAAAGTGTCGCCAAGGGGAGAGAGACCCCAAATGTTTTTTGCAGGCGTGCGAAGAGGCGCATGCCGACGAGAGAGTGGCCGCCGAGGGTGAAGAAATCCTCATCGATTCCGATGGGTGACTGTTCCAGGAGTTCTTCCCAAATGGCGACGAGTTCATTTTCGGTTTCAGTTTCCGGAGCTGTGTGAAGCTGGTCTGTAGCCTCAGAAGAAACACTGTGAGTGGGGAGCGCATGAGTATCTATTTTCCCGTTCGCATTTACGGGAAGTTCCTCAATGATCACGAACACGGAAGGGATCATGAAGTCGGGGAGCTGAGATTGGAGCCAGGACTTGAGTGTTTTGCCGTCGATCTTTTCTTCGGTCGATGGCGAAGCGTAGGCGACGAGAATTTTTGATCCCGCGTCCTGGCCTTGTGCGAGAACTTTGCATTGGCGGACAGCTGGATGTTCGGTGAGCTTCGATTCAATTTCACCGGGTTCAACGCGGAAGCCGCGGATTTTCACTTGATGGTCGAGTCGGCCGAGGAAATCGATATTTCCATCGGCGCGGAAACGGCAGCGATCGCCAGTGCGATAGAGGCGGGATTGGCCGGAGGGATCAAAGGGGTAGGAAACAAATTTGTCTTTGGTGAGGCGAGCGTTGTTCTGGTATTTCAGCGCGAGGCCATCGCCCCCGGTGTAGAGTTCGCCCGGGACTCCGACAGGGACCGGCTGTTGATCTTTATCGAGGATGTATGTGTGCGTATTGGCGATGGGGCGGCCGATGGGGATTTTACCGGTGGCGACGTCTTGTGGGGTGATGGTGTGGCAGGTTGTGAAGGTCGTGTTTTCCGTCGGCCCGTACGCATGGATAAGGGTGCATTCCGGCAGCTCAGCCAGCACCTTGGCGGCGTGGGCGTTGGAAATGATATCGCCTCCGGTGAGCAATTGTTTGACGCAGCGGAGCGACTCGATTTTCTCATCGACCATGAGTTGGAAGAGTCCGGATGTCAGCCAGAGAGTGCTGACCTTTTGTTCGGCGATCGTGTTTCCCAGGGTGTCGAGTGAGAGCGGTCCGGCGGGAGCGATCGCCAATGTGGCGCCGTTGAGGATGGGGCCGTAGATTTCGAAAACGGAAGCGTCGAAGCAGACGGTGGAGGCTTGGAGGAAAACGTTGTCAGAAGAGAGGTCGCAGTAGTTTGTGTTCCTGACGAGACGGGCGATGGCGCGGTGTGGGACGACGACTCCTTTTGGAGCGCCCGTTGAGCCGGAGGTATAGATGATGTAGGCGGGGTCACTGGCATCCGGTATATAGTCAAGTTCGACTTTGTCTGCTGCGTCGTCGTTGAGTGCGGCCTTCGTGTTGAGTGACGTGATTTGTTCGGGGAGACGGTCTTCGAGGGCTTCGTCCGTGAGGACGATACCGGCGCGGCTGTCGTTGATCATGTATTCGAGCCGTTCCGCGGGATATTCGGGGTCGAGCGGGACGTATGCGGCGCCGGTTTTTAGAACTGCGAGCATTGAGGCAATGAGTTCGGGTGACCGTTCCATGAGGATGCCAACAGCAGAGCCAGGCTCCACGCCGTCGAGGATGAGTTTTCGTGCGAGCGAGTCGCTCATCTTCTTGAGTTCGGCGTAGGTAAGCGATTGCTTGCCGCTGGAAAGGGCAATCTTCCCAGAGTACTTCGCCGCTGTGTCGTCGAAGAGACTGGAGATGGGTTGATTTCTTGGGTAAGGCGTGGCCGTATTGTTCCACGCATCGAGGAGGCTTAGTTGCCGATTGGAATCGGCGTGCGCCATCCTCGTCACGGGTGAATCGGGATCGTTGAGAAATGCGGACAGGATATCGCGAAGGTTGCCGAGCCAGAGACGGACAGTTTCTTGATTGAGGAGTGCGGTATTGAACTCGAATTTTAGATCCAAGCCCCGGTCATCTTCGAGGGCCTTCAAGAAGAGGGTATTCGTGGCGTAGAGGCGGGTTTGTTCGTGGAGCTGAGTTTTGAGTCCGGTGAACTCTCTATATCCGTCCATGCGTTCGAGATTGAAGATGACGTCGATGAGAGGCCGCCGGCCTTCGGAGCGGGGTAGTTTCAGTTTTTTAATGAGTCGTCCGTAGGTGCAGTCCTGGTGATCGAGGGCATCTAGGATACCTTGGCGGGTTCCTTTGAGAAGAGTGGAGAATGAGGTCTTGGGATTCAATTCTCCGACATAAGGGAGAAAGTTCACGCAGTGGCCGACGAGAGACTCTTTTCCATCGGCATTTTGTGCCGCAGCAGGGAAGCCGACGACGATGCGTGTTTGGCCGGTGAGACGGTGGAGGAGAACGTGATAAGCGCACATGAGGAGCGCGAAAAGAGTGCTGCCGTTCCTCCCGGCGAGTCGTTTCAATTCGGTGAGGGTTTCTTGGTCGATGTGGTCAGACACCGTTGCGCACTGGAAGCTGTGTTCTGTCCGGCGAGCGCGGTCGACGGGGAGTTCGAGTGGTGGGACGGGGGTTTCAAATTGATTTAGCCAGAAGGATTCGCTTTCTGAAGTACCGGCGACCCGTTCTTCCTCGTGGACAATGGTGGCGTAGTCGCCGAACTGAAGCGCGGGCTTTAGATTGGGAGAATTGCCTTCGGAACGAGCGGCGTAGAACTCACTGAGGTCTGAAGTGATGACATTGTAGGACAAGCCATCACACACGATGTGGTGTGCATTGAGGATGAGAAGGTGATCTTCGTCGGTTCGTTTTACGATTTCTGCTTTGAAGAGCGGTCCGCTGGTAAGATCGAAGGTCGTGGTTGCTTCGCGGCGGAGGATATTCTTTATCAGGGTATCCTGCTCGCCGGAGTCGTGGGAGCGAAGGTCGGTAATCGGCAGTTCGAGATCGAGGCTGGGATCAACCGTGAAGAAGTCGCCGCTTTCGCTGAAGCGCATGCGCAGCGCTTCGTGGCGTTGGACGATATCGTTGAGTGATTGGCGGAGTGCGGGGATGTCGAGGGCGCCTTGGAGTTCGAGTGTATTGAGCTCGTTGAAGCAGAGTGATGATTCCTTGTTGAAGCTAGAGGCGAGCCACACCTCTGAGAGCTGCTCGGTCATGGGGAACGTGCGGGCTTGAACTTCCGTAGCGGGAGTGAAGGGGGCCATATCCGAAGTGATGGTCCCAGACTCTTTTGGTGTTGAGATCAGGCGGTTGGGGCCTCGCAGTCGCCGTCGGTCGGGGAATTCGACGTCGGATTTCATCGGGAAAAAATCGCCGTGCTGGAGTTCGGCTACAGATTCTTTGAAGGCATCAATGACATAGTCAATGTCTTCGTCTGTATGGGCGGCGGTCATGTAGGTGGGGAATCCTTCGAGGAGGAAGACGCCTTTTTCGCGCATGTGGAAGAAGAGGAGGTTTGCGTATTTGTGATCTTCATCAATGCGGACAAACATCTGAGAACCGAAGTTCACCATGCGAGCGGGCACATCGTTTTCCACAAAGAATTGGTCGACCGTATGAACGAGTCGATCGGCCTTCGCTTTGACTTCCTCCCAGAGAGCCGGTTCTTGATTTTTGAAGTGGAGCAGTGTGGTTTTCAGAGCAGTCATTGCGAGAGGGTGGCGCACGAACGTTCCGGCGAAGAAGGTGACTCCTTTCTCGGGGAAAGAGTCGTCACCATATTGCCAGCAACCACCGTCAAAGGTGTCCATCAACTCGGCTTTGCCGGCAACGATACCAATCGGCATTCCGCCACCGATGATCTTTCCGTAGGTCGCGATGTCTGCTTGGACACCGTAGAATTCTTGGGCGCCATGTGGGCCGGTGCGAAATCCGGTGATGACCTCATCGAAGACGAAGACGATGTTTGACTCGGCGGTAATGCTTCTGAGTTCTTGAACAAACTCGATCGGTTGGAATTCTGGACGGCGGCTTTGGATGGGTTCGACGATGACGGCGGCCAATTCGTGGGCGCGTTCGCGGATGATCTCGAGTGATTCCTCGGTGCCGTAGGGGAGAACGATGATGTCATCGACAGCGCGGCGGGGAATACCGGGTGCAATGGGGAGCGTGCGCGCGTCTCTTCCGGAACCGATTCCGCGGACGAGCACTTCATCAAAGTTTCCGTGGTAGTCCTTTGTGAAAACGACAATTTTATCGCGTCCGGTGGCGGTGCGTGACAGGCGCATGGCGGCCTGAACTGCTTCGGAGCCTGTATTTACGAAACTGGCGCGTTCGTTTCCGGTGATTTCACAAAAGAGCTTCGCTGCTTCCATGGCGGTGACGGACTGAGGTCCAACTTCGACGCCGCGTTCGAGTTGCTCTTGGAGGGCTTTCGTGACGAAGTCAGGAGAGTGTCCGAGAAAATTGGGACCGAATCCATTTAGGAGATCGATGTATTCGTTTCCGTCAATATCGATAAGGCGTGAGCCCTTTGATTTTTCGACCGCGATCTGATAGATCATCTCTTTCCAATTTCGATTGAAACCGGAGACCGTGCGGGGGTCGGCATACCATTGGCGATATTCGGCAGTGCGTGCTTTTGAGGTTGGCGTTTTGGCGGTGTAGCGTGCGATTAAATCGTCGAGATGCTTTTGTTGCCGGTCGGTCAGCGATTCGTCGGTGTTGCGATTGATGGTCGTGGTGGGTGCCGAGGATTTGGATGCTTGATCATACTTACTTGGTGATGGATTCCGGGTGGAGGCGACCTGTTGAGCCGTCGCCGGAGGAGGTGTTGAAGTTGGGTGTGGGGTGTGTAGGCCGTTACCAAGAAGAGCGAGCTGATCCCGCATGATTTGGAGTTGTTGATCGACTACGTTTTGAAGGTAGCCGTTTGTTTGGAGTACGGTGGTAGGAGCGGGAGCCGTCCCTATCGCGATAGGCGCCTCAGCAGGGACCGGGGTTAGAGGTAGGGGGGATGGTAGCGGAGCGGAAGTCGTGGTCGTCTCTGGTGCGGCTTGTTCTTGGTAAAGCTCGGGGGAGAGTGTGTTGTCGAGGTGCGCAACGATGGCGTTGATCGTTGCGAGATCGTCCATGAGTTGACGCATCATGACCGGGGTTTGGAACTCATCCTGGAGCGCTTTACTGACCTGCGTCAGGAGGAGTGAGTCGAAGCCGAGCTCGAGCAGTGTTGCTGAGCTTATCAAATCGCTTTCGGGGATACCGGAAAGATCAGCGAGGACGGCGCGGACTTTTTCGGTGAGTGTACCGATTCGGGATGTGGATTTGGCAATCATGGTTTCGGCTGATGGTGGACGAATTGCGGTGGTAGTAGGAATTGCTTGGTCTGGATGTTGTTCCGAGGGATCCGCGGGACTTGATTGATGGGAATGAAGGGGTGTGGGTTCGACCCAGTGTCGTTTTCGTTCGAAAGGGTAGGTAGGAAGGACGGCGCGCTTTCTGTCTTCGTGGCGATAGAATGCTGTCCAGTCGACCTCGACTCCGGCGGTCCAGAGTTTGCCGAGGGAGGCGAGCGAGTTCGCGTAGTCGGAGCCGGGCTCACTAATGTGTTGGCAAGTGGCAACGACGAGATGTTGGTCGGTGCGATCGACGGTTTGGCGGGCGAGGCTGGTGAGTGTTTGCCCAGGACCGATTTCGAGGAAAATCTGTTCCGGCTCTTCGGCGATTTTTGCGACACAAGTGTGGAAGCGGACGGGTTTGCGAAGGTGACTGGCCCAGTATTGAGAATTGGTCGCTGTTGTCTCGTCGAGCCACATGCCGGTGACCGTCGATAGAATGGGCGTGTCGGGGGCCTTTAGGGAAATGCTGTCGAGGCACTTCGCAAAGGGTTCGATCACAGGGTCCATCATGCGGGAGTGGAACGCGTGGGAAGTGTGAAGTGGTTTGGCGATGATGTTGTCGGCTTCGAGTTCTTTACGGAAGGACTCGGCGGCATCGGAGGGGCCGGCGACGACGCACAGTTCGGGGCCATTGATTGTAGCGAGGTCAAGAGCGTGGGGGAGGCGTGCCAAGAGTTCGTTTTCCGAGAGGCGAACCGAGAGCATGGCCCCATTGGGCAAGTTCCCCATGAGTCGACCTCTTTCGGCGAGTAACTTGAGTCCTTCCTCCAGGCTGAAGACGCCGGCGTGGCAGGCAGCGACAAACTCGCCAACGCTATGGCCAATCATGGCTTTAGGTTGAACTCCCCAGCTTTTCCAAAGGGCTGCGAGAGCGTATTCGATGACGAAAATCGCGGGTTGCGCGAAGACCGTATTCTTGAGGCGATTCGTGGCGGCGTCATGATGTTCCTTTGCTTTGGGGAACAGGACCTCTGTGAGGCGGCAGTTGATTAGGGGCTCAAGGACATCGGAGCATTCGTCAACAATTTCGCGAAAGCGTGGTTCTACATCGTAGAACTCGCGGGCCATGTTGAGGTGCTGTGATCCCTGGCCGGGAAACATGAATGTGACGCCCGGGTTATTGCGATCGGCGACGGCTGCGAATGTGCGCTTGGGGTCTTGGAGGCATTGCGAGAGATTCCCGAGATCGGCGGCAATGGTGGCCCGGCGATGACGGAACGCTTTGCGCCCGACGGCGAGGGTGTAGGCAGCATCAGCTGGATCGACACCGTGGGAACTACTTTCGGCCAGTGCGGCAAGATTCTCTGTCGCGTGTGAGAGAGCTTCGTTTGATCGAGCGGAAAGGAGGAATATCTGGGTCGGACGTGCCGAAGGGGTTGAGGTGATGACGGGAGCCTCTTCGACGACGATGTGGGCATTGGTGCCGCCGACGCCAAATGCGCTTATGCCGGCTCGGAGCGGGGAGTTGTCGGGCGGGGTCCACTTGGCGAGTTTGTCGTTGACGTAGAATGGACTGTTTTTGAAATCTATTTTTGGGTTGGGGGAATGGTAATTGACGACGGGCGGCAGCTCCCGGTTCTCCATGGAGAGGGAAGTCTTGATGAGACCGCAGACGCCGGAGGCCACGTCGAGGTGACCGATATTTGTCTTGAGGGATCCGAGGGCACAGTACTGTTTTTGACCGGAAGGGTATCCGAATGCTTCGGTGAGTGCTTTGACTTCGATCGGATCTCCGAGGGGTGTTCCGGTGCCATGGGCTTCGATGTAGGAAATCGACGTCGGATCGACCCCGGCATCGTTGTGCGCCATCCGAATGACTTCGACCTGACCGTCTACGCTAGGAGCGGTATAGGAGTGTTTGACGCCGCCGTCGTTATTGATCCCCGTGCCGCGAATGACCGAGTGGATGTGATCTTTGTCGCGAATGGCTTCGCTGAGTTTTTTAAGAACAACGATTCCCGCGCCATTTCCGAAAACGGTGCCTGAAGCGTTAGCATCGAAGGCGCAGCACTTTCCGTCCTTCGAGAGCATTCCTTGTTCTGTATAGAAGTAACCCCGTTTCACAGGCAGCGTGATGGTGATGCCGCCGGCGATGGCCATATCGCACTGACCGGAGCGGATGGCGGTGCAAGCCTGAACGATTGCGACCATCGAGGTGGAGCAGGCGGTCTGGAGCGTCATGGACGGTCCTCGCAGATTCATTTTAAAGGCGACGCGAGTTGCGAGGTAGTCTTTGTCGTTTCCCAGTTCCGTCTGCAAGGATCCGACTTGAATGGACGGCAGGAAGTCGGCGAGAAATTCGCGATTAGTGCATAGGTTATTAAGGAGGTAGCTGTCAAAGTATGCGCCGGCATAGACGCCGACGCGGCCACGATAGCGTTCCGTATCGTAGCCTGCGTGTTCCATTGCTTCCCAGGCGAGTTCAAGAAACACGCGTTGCTGAGGGTCCATGAGGCGTGCGTCTTTGGGAAGGATACCGAAGAATGCGGCGTCGAAGGATTCGATATCGTTAAGGATGCCCTTTGCGGCAACGAAGTCTGGGTGATCAAAGTGTTCACCGTTTTCGGTTTCTTCTCGGTCGAAGTGAGATATGGAGTCGGTGCCGTTGGCGAGGTTGTGCCAGAAGTCGTCGGTGTTATCGGCGCCGGGAACGCGAAGGGCCATGCCGACCACAGCGATTGCGTCGTCGTTTTCGTTGTGGGGTGATCGCTTTTTCACGGATCTTGGCAAGACGGATTTTTCCGACGCGACGGCTACCTGGTTTTCGATGAGTGAGCCCAGAGCTGTGATCGTGGGGTGCTCAAAAAGGTCTGTGAGGCAGAGTCCAGGAGCATCGAAGGATTCTTGGAGACGAGAATGCACGCGGACGAGTTGAATGGATGTGCCTCCGAGGGCCGTGAAAGTGTCTTCGATACCCACGGATTCGATGCTCAGGATCTCTTGCCATATGGCCGCGATGGCTTTCTCAGTTTGAGAGTTCGGTTTGACGAAGTGTGTGGAAATTTCGGGACGCGGGCGAAGGGGAGCGGCGAAGTGTTTTAGGACGGCGTGTGGGGTGCGAAGGTCGAGAGCGATTTGGTGGGCGAGTTCGTTGGAGAACGCGCCTGTTTTTTTTGAACGCGTAGTGTCAATTACTGACACACTGTCAGCGGTATCCGTGTCCTCGAGAAGCGCGGTGAGATTGGCCGCTTTCGAAGCGTCGATTGTAAAAACGCGTCCTTGAGGGTCATTTTCATCTTGTGCAACCGAGGAGAGAAACCGCCGACACGGTTCATTGCGCCCTGTTTCGGTAAAGCGAATGGCGATGCGACTTGCGCTATGTTCGGAGGCGAGGTTACCGAGTTTCCTGAGCATGGCGCGCTCGACGCCTTTACCAAGTGCGCGGCAACTGAGGAGGAAGGTATCGACCTCAAGCACATCTCCTACCGGTCTGTAGATCATCACGCCGACGAGTCCATAGTCGCCGAAGCGATCGGAAGCGGTGGCAACAACACATTGGTGTGTTTTTAGTTTCGCGCGAAGCTCGCCCTCGGCGATTGGCGTGGAGTTCGCATTGAATTGATTTGTGCGATATGTGAGTTGGCTTACGCGAGGGTAGTCGCTCTCGCTTGGGGACGACAGGGTAGTTTTGAGATTGAGGCTTTTCAGGAAGTCGGCAAACGAGGACGTGTTTTTGCGCAGATCTTTCCGGAAAGAGTCCTGTTTGTAGAACTCAGTTCTTCGAGAGTCTTCCGAAGAGCCCTTACTTGGGTCAGGATCGAGCGCCCAGACGTGTTCGAGGTATGTTGGAATGTTTTGGCGGTTTGAGGGGAGGTTTAGGCAAAGCACCTCGGGGCAATCGGCTGCGACCTCCTCGCATTCAGCCGGGTTGTCATCGATGAAAATGAAACTTTCGAGGCCGAGATTCAGTTCCTCGGCAAGTGCTTGGATGTTTCTTGATTTTCTTTCCCAGTTAATTCGGGAAGCTGTAAAGCACTCGGGTTTGAGGAGCATCTCTGGATGAGCGGAGAGTGCATTTAACACGTCCTGCTCGGCATTTTTTGATGCCAGGCAGAGGAGGGCTCCCTCGTGGTGCTTTTGAAGCAGTAGTTGTTGTAGATATTTGCAGGGATAGTCGACCTGAATCCCCTCGATGCCGTCTTCACCTATGATGCCATTCCAAAGCGTGTTGTCTGCGTCGACCACGATGACCTTATGTGGACGGCGTGCAATGGCGCTGATGCGCCGGGCAGCGATAGTGGCGATGGCGGCGAAGGCTTCTTCCGTGTAGGGGATGTCTCCGGATTCTTTGGCAGGATGGTCAAACGGGCTGCCGACTGGGTAGAGCTTGGTGAGTTCGTTTTGGCCAACGATATGGATTCGCGAAGCATTCTCAAAGCTTCTGACAAAGTGTTGTTCTGCCTGATGGGAGGATGGGTGATCGGTGTCGGGTGGGCAAAGGATGATGAGGGTCGCCGCCGCGGAGCGTTCGGCGAGGGCCTTGAGAGCGATTTCGAAATCGGCTGCTTCTCTCTGGAAGAAGTGAGGAGAGGACTGTATGAGGAAGAGATTGACGCCGTGATCGTTGCGAGAAGAGCCACTGGAGGGGTGGAGCGTTTCCTCGAAGATCTGACCATATGGTGACAGGGCGATCTTCGTTTCGATTCCAAGTGTGGCCATCCAACCGTCGAGCACTTGGGCCACGGGATCGGCGGTGAAGGAGGCCGTAATTTGGATGGTGAACGGATTTGCTTTCATCATCGGTGAGGCAGCGCGACGAGTTTGGCATCGGCGAGAGCGGGAAAATCTTTTCGCCATTGGGAAATGAATTCGTGGTCGAGTTCAGCGCGCAGAAGGCCCGGTTGATCACTTGCTTCGGCGAGGACGTCGCCCGTGGGACCGACGATCATGCTCTGACCGCTGTATTCGTGATACGGGTCTCGTCCACAACGGTTGACTCCGGCGACATACGCTTGGTTTTCAATGGCGCGTGCACGGAGAAGGGTGATCCAGTGATGGATGCGCACCGCGGGCCAGTTCGCGATGACGACAAAGATCTCGGTATTTTGTTTGGTGGCGCTGTGGCGGAAGAGCTCGGGAAAACGCAGGTCGTAGCAAATCGCGGGTGAAATGAGCCAAGAATTGCAGGGGACCGTGACGGGGGTTCGACCTTGAGCGAAGTATCGGTCTTCTTTGGCGGGGGTGAAGGCGTGAACTTTTGAGTAGCGGATTACAAGGTCTCCGGTTGGGGAGACAATGATTGCCTCGTTTGTCGGTGGAGCATCTGAAGATTGGCTGATGGGGAGTCCGGCGACGACGTGGGATTGGTAATTTTTCGCGAGTTCTTGGAGGAAGAGGACGGAGGGGCCGGTGATTGATTCCGCGACCGCGTGGGGTTTGTCCACGCTGAAACCGCAAGCGAACATCTCGGGGAGAGCGATGAGGGAGCGGGGGAGGATGGGGGAAGGGGCGGCATCGAGAAGTCGGGAGATCTGGGCGTGATTTGCCGCCGGGTTCTCCCAGGCAATATCCGGTTGGCAGCAGATAATTTCCATAATTAACCCCTAGATTCAGGATCTGTCGATGTGTCGATCGACCTGAACAAGGCAAGATTATCATGATTGAGTTATAATAACAATAAAAAACACAAATAAATGATAATTTGCGTTTTTTGAGACAAGCTATGGGTATGAAAATCGGCTATTTTATTAAAATTACAAAAATCTCTCGCATGTTTGATTTAGTTCGCTATAGTGAGACTCAATTTTTCTATAATTTCTCTTGGTTGGGTGAATCTGAGAAATCTGATGATTCTAATCGAGGGCTTCGATGCATGCAGACTCATGTTGGGAATCAGGCTTAGGATGGGAGACACCTCGGATCGTTTGGGAAGGCGTCCGCGCGGGTTATCGGCTGCTTTGGCGGGCGGGATGCTTCCTTGTTTGATTTTGGCTTCCTGGCTTGGTGCCGCGTTCGGGGACGATGAGAGCTTGGCGCTGCCGGAGGACGTCGTCGTGGGGACGTTTGACTTGGATCGTCCCTCGGCGGAACCGATCGAAGCGTCGGCGCTTTTTCCGGATATGGAATCAGCGGGTCCGCAGTTGTTCTCGTCGAAAGACGTTCAGCTGGGATTGGATCTAGCGGGAGTTTATGACGACAACATCTTTATTAGTTCGACGGACAAGGTTTCGGACTTTGTTTTTCGGATCACTCCGATTCTGGGATTCGGGGCGGGCGACACGGTCCTGCGTGAGGACAATTACCTCAGTGTGGTGTATTCGCCGACGGGCGAGGTTTTTGTTGAGAACAGCGATCAGAATTCCTTTAACCAAGATCTCTTGTTGGCGGTCGGATATCGCTTTCACAAATTAAAAGTCTCGTATTTGGGGCGCTATGAAACGCTCAGCGATGCGACGGCCGATGTGGGCAATCGCTTTGATCGGCGAATCTTTTCCAACTTTCTGGAGTTAGCGTACAGTTTGAGCCCCAAAACCCGACTCATCGCCCGTGGTGATGCCTACAATGTCAAATACAAGGATGAGGTGGACATTGAGCGTTCGGATGAATGGTCTGTCGACGTGTTGTTTGAGTATGACTTATCGAGCAAGACGAAGATTGCTTTGGGATACGGGTATGGGACGCTTGACGTGACGCCGTCTTCTTCGGTGCAGCGGTTTCATCGCGGCCTGGCGGAAGTCGAGTGGTCGTTCAGTGACAAGATCACCTTGCTTGGAACGGGGGGTGTGGAGTTTCGCGATTTCGGGGAGAGCGATGCGACGACGGGGATCTTTGATATCGGTTTTGACTATCGCTTGCGTGAGGGGTCGGAGCTCGGTTTCCGGGCTTATCGACGGGTGGAGGCATCCGCCTTCACCATTAACCAGGACTTTGTAGCGACAGGCATGAGGGCGTCTTTCCGGCAGCGCTTCGGACAGCGTTGGAGCTTGCTACTGGATGCGGGCTATGAGTGGGCGAATTACGAGGACATTTCCGGCGAGGTCCGCGGACCGGATCGACGGGATGAGATTTTTTACATCCGCCCGAGTCTTGCCTATTCGCTCCGGGAGTGGCTGACCTTTGAGCTTTTCTACCGGTATGAAGAGGACGACTCAAACTTCCCTGATTTCAACTATGACAACAACCAATTTGGCGCTCAGATCCGCATTGAGTTTTAGCGAGTTCACAGGTGCGACATGGAAGCAATGAAAACGACTGAAGAAAGACTGTGGGATAACGTACGGCAGGCGACTTTGAGAGTGCTCGTGATTTTGGCGGGAGTAGCCGGTGTTGAGTCCGTGTGGGCGAACGCCGCGGCAGCGGTAAACTATCGGCTCACGGCCGATGACCTGGTGGAGATCAAGGTTTTCCAGGAACCGGATCTGGATGCGCGCGCGCGTGTGTCTGGTGAAGGGACAATCAACATGGCCTTGATTGGAGCGGTTGCGGTGAAGGGCAAAACAGTAGAGGAAGCGGCGACGGCGATCACCGCGAAATTGCGGGACGGATACCTGGTGAATCCGCAAGTGACGGTGAACGTTGTGAGTTTCTCAAAGAGAATGTTTACGGTGTTAGGGGAAGTGCAGACACCGGGGCGTTTTGAGATTCCTGACAATCGTGAGATTACGTTGTTGGACGCCATTGGCATGGCGGGGAGCTACACAGGTATCGCGAACCGCAAGAAGATCATCTTGAAGCGTCGGTCGGGAGGGCAGGAAATTATTCGGGAGTTTAACGGTAAAGAATTGGCGCGCTCGAGTGGTGGTGAAGCGGTGATCATTCAGCCGGGTGACGTCGTCACCGTGCCGGAAAGCATTTTCTAGAAAAATGAAACACGAAACTGACAACTATTCCTACACCATCGATCCTTATCATCAGGAGGATCAATCCCTCATGCGGGGTCAGGTGGTGGCGTCCGGATTGACGGCCCCAGCGATCGATATTGGTGCGTTAGCCGGGATGATCTTCAAGAAGTGGTGGATTGTTTTGGGGGGAGCGTTGGCGATTGGTGTTCTTGCCTTGCTCTATCTCATGGGGAAACCACCTATTTATGGTTCGAGCGCGGTGGTATATGTGGGGCAGGAGACTGAGCGTGTCTTGCAGATTCAGGCGGTGACGCCGGATGACTTTCGTGAGATGGAGGAGTTAATGACCGTTGAGCACAGTCTCGCTTCGGCTTCGGTCTTATTGAGGGTAATCGAGAAGAACGGTCTGCAGACTGATCCGACGTTCATGGGTCTTAACGACGACGGAAACGCCTACAGCGACAACATGTTGGTAAACTTTCTCGGAAGCCGGGTGCAAGCGACGCTCAGGCGAGGGACACGTCTGATCGATGTGCATGTCGAGGACACGAACGCTGAGCGGGCACGACGCATTGCACGCAGCGTTGTCGACGAGTTCATGGACATGAACTATGAGCAGCGCTTGCAGGCGACGCGCCGGGCCACGGAGTCGCTTGTAGAGGAGTCCGAGCGGCTGAAGGAGCGCTTGGAGGAGTCTGAGAGAAAGCTCCAGCTTTTCCGTCAGGAGCACCCAGATCTTCCACTGGAGAACGATGATGGAATCGTAGTGGCGAAGCTGCGCAAGCTGAACGATGACCTGAGTGCTGCGAAGGCGGAGCGACTTCGGTTGGCGACGGATGTGGAGCAGCTGGAAAAGGCGGATCTAAAGGATGCGGAGACGATTCTGCGATTGGGCACGGTGGCGCAGAAGGAAGAGATCGTTGAATTGCAGAAGGCGATCGATCAGAAGGAAGCGGAGTTTGCGAGAATCGAGAAGCGTTATGGATACAAGCATCCCACTTATATTTCGATTGAATCGGAGCTTGCGGAGCTGCATTTGGCTTTGCATGACAATGCGCTCGCTGCAGGTGAGAACATGCGCAAGCGATATGAGGCGGCGGTCGAGAACGAGGGGAAGCTGGCGGCGGCGGTTGGGTCTCAGAATAACCTGTTGTTGGGGTTGAATGACTCGTTGATGGCAATGCGGGCTCTTGAGCGGGAAGTTGAGTCGGATCGTGAACTATATGAAGCCGTACAGCGACGCATAAAGGAGACGCACGTAACAGAGGGCATTCAGGAGAGTCACCTGCGGCTGGTGGAGGAGCCGATGGTAGCCGACTTTCCATTCAAGCCCCGGAAGAAGGTCATTATGGGCTTGGCGCTGGTTTTCGGCGGTTTGATTGGGACGGGAGTGATTGTGTTAATGAGTTTGTTAGATGGATCGCTCCGGACGGTTGGACAAGTAGAGCGTGTGTTGGGAATACCAGGTCTAACGACGATTCCCACGGGTGAATTCGGTGGTTTGAGTGAGGCGATTGCGATCCGCCAGGATTCGAACTCGCGCGTTTCGGAAGCGTTTCGGATGCTAAGGACGTCGCTTTCGTTTACTGGCTTACAGGGGCCATCGCGCAGTGTACTTTTCACGAGTGCGAGTTCCAACGAAGGCAAGTCGTTTTGTGCGATGAATTACGCGGTCGCTTTGGCATCGCAAGGATATCGGACCTTACTAATTGATGCTGATCTGCGGCGTCCGAGTTTGTGCAAAGCGCTTTTGGGGGAAGTCGAGAGCGTGGGATTGAGTGATCACCTGAGCGGCACGATTGAGCCGGGGGACGCGTGCTATTCCACGGATTTCGAAAACCTGTATTTCCTCCCTGCGGGAACGGCGACCTCGAATCCGGCAGAACTAATTGGAGACGAACGATTTCCGCGTTTGATTGCGGAGGCATACCGGTGGTTCGACCGCATCATTATCGACAGTTCTCCGGTGGGTGTGGTGAGCGATGCGGTTTCGATCGCAAACTCGGTGCAGTCGGTTTGCTTTGTCGTCCGTTCGGGGAAGACGCACCGCAAAGCCGCGGTGAAGGCGTGTCGCTTCTTACAGCGGGCGGGAGTTCCGCTTGCCGGCTTTGTTTTGAATGGTGCGCGGGATGAACCCATCAATGCCTATCAGACTTACCAAGCACAAACGGCCTCACCTGTGGTCAAGCACGAGCCGGCGCTCGCAATTTACGGAAACCAATAAGTGATGAATCAGTCGTGTAAACCGAACGAAGAATTGAATCGAGAAGTTTTTTCGAAGGATCCTCGCACGAGCTCATTGCGGCTCAAGTTGACAGCGGTGACCTTTATGATCGACGCCGGGTTAGTGGTGGTTGCGTTGTTTCTTGCCTATTACTTGCGATTCGAGACACCACTTGCAGCTCTCGGTGTGGCGCAAGAAGGGCTGGGGCTCCGTGACTACCTTGGGCACATTGCCTTTGGTTCGGTGATTCTTTGCTTTTTGTTTGCGAACTTCAATTTATATGAGGTGCGGAATTTTCTCTCTTATCGCCGCGTGTTCCGCATCATTGGCAAGTCGTGCCTTGTATGGTTTGGCTTGTACTTGGCCTTGTCACTGATATTGAAGTTTAACCCACCGATCAGTCGAATGTATTGTGGAATTGGCTTTATGACTGCGATGGCACTGCTTTTGTCGTGGCGTTGGTTCAATCACAGTGTGGTGCGACGAGAGCGGTTCGCGAGGCGCGTACGTCAGAAGGCGGTATTTGTGGGTTGGAGCCACCATTGTGAGCGGGCGATGCAACTGCTCGGAGAGGGCCGAGGGCATCCGGTTGATGTGATTGGTGTCATTGCCCCGCCGGGCGGTATTTTTGAGCTGAAACCGCCTCGGGCCGTGCCTGTCCTGGGACGGTATGAGTGTCGGAATGCCGTCTTGCGTGAGACGGGAGCTGAAATGCTCTTGGTCACGGACATGGATTTGCCACGGAAGGAAATGCTAGTCCTCGCTGCCGATTGTGAAAAAGAAATGGTGGACTTTAAACTTGTTCCGAACTGCTTTCAGATTCTTCTCTCGGGATTGCACTTGGAGTCACTCAGCGGAATGCCGGTATTGGGTATCTCGAGGTTACCATTGCACAATGCAATCAACAGCTACTTGAAGCGGGCGGTTGATATTGTGGGCGCGATTGTTGGGTTAGTAGTCGCTTTTCCGGCTATTGCGATTTTCGGATTTTTGATTTACCGGGAGTCTCCGGGACCCATCTTTTACCGTCAACAGCGTGTGGGACAGGACGGGCGCTTGTTTGATATCATCAAGTTGCGGAGTATGAAGCTGGATGCGGAAGCGGATGGGAGGGTGGGTTGGACCATTAAGGATGATCCGCGGCGTTTAAAAGTGGGAGCGTTCATGCGGGCGTGGAATATTGATGAAGTGCCGCAGTTCTGGAATGTGCTCAAGGGGGAGATGAGCCTAGTAGGACCTCGACCGGAGCGGAACGAGTTGATTTCGAAGTTCAAGGAAGAGATTCCTCATTACAATGCTCGTCACGGCATCAAGCCCGGGATCACGGGGTGGGCGCAGGTCAATGGACTGCGCGGAGATACGGACTTGAGTGAGCGTGTTCAGTTCGATCTTCATTATATCGAGAATTGGAATCTATTTTTTGATTTTCAAATCATGTTTCAGACCTTCTTCAAACGTGCGAACGCCTGTTAGGAGGAATTCTCAACTGATGATTCGAGGAGCGGAGATGTCCCGACAGATCAGAAGTGCCGAAAGCAACGGATGCAGATGGATTCATCTGTTTCTTTGGGTATTTGCGCTGTCGTTTGCTTTTGATTTTCGTGGTGAGTCAGGTGGTTCCGTTGTGCAGATGGGTTTTCTGGGGATTGCCTTGGCGGCGGGCGGGATCGTGGTGGCTTTGGGGTATCGATATTTGAATGTGCGTCCCGGGGCTTGGTTGATTGTCACTTGGTGGAGTTTTCTCATCTTCTCTCTGATCGTTTCTCTTCTAAGTGGGGTGGCGATGGGGCATTACGCGCGGGTGATCATTCCTTTTGTTTTGTGTGGGTTGGGGATTGCCGTTGCGCATATCGGTGCGTGTTCAGGTTTGGCGATGACTCAAATTGTGACCCCAATTCTGATTTCTCTGGTCATCAACGTTGTTTGGCGAGCGGTATACGGGTTTGCGTTTCTGGGGGCGACATTGGAAACCGTGCGCGTGGAGATCTTAAGTCCGGGAATCAACTGGCTTACGGCGTTCATTGCCTGTGCGGTTTTGTTTCGGAAGGGGATTGGGCTGCGCGCCCTATTGATTGGGGGGCTGGTGTTTACGATTCTTTTCGTGAGTGTTACCCGGGGCCCTTTGTTGGCAATGGCGGTGGCGGGGCTGACTGGGTTTGGTTGTTTAGTTTTGGCGGTTTTGTGGAGACTGATTCCGTTGGCTTGGGCGGGCCGGAAAGTCATCACGCTTTCGGTCTTTGGAGCCTTCTTATTGGCTCTGGGAGCCGTGGTCGTAGTTTCTCAGCCGGAGATCCACGAGCGCTGGGTGGACCGTCTGTTCAACCAAGCGGGCGGAGTGACTTCCAAAGATGTTTCGTGGCTCACACGTGAGGCCGAGGCCAAGGCGATGATTGACATCCTGAAGGAGGCACCGACAACTTTTGTCTATGGGCAGGGGGTAGGTGCTGATTATTATTGGGATCCGGCCTACTATCCTGAGCTTTATCTGGTCTATCCTGCAGACTTCGATTTTTCTGGATCGCTTTGGTTCGCGGGGCACTCCGTCTGGACGTACGCGCTTTTTTCCGGAGGGGTGCTGGGGTTGTTATTTCATGTTGCTCTCTTCGGCGGGGTCATGGTGTTTTGCTTGCGATCGGTTTACGTGAATCGAATGTTACCGGGATTTCGCCTCGACTATGCGTTTCTACCTTTCGTGGCGACGTGGTGTTTATTGAGTGAAAGTGCGACCTCGAACCCCTTTGATGAGCGTTTGGCGGGCTTGGTATTTGGAATGATGGCGGGCTTACCACAAGTACTGTTTCTGAGGGCACGGATGGCGTCAATGAGTCGATGCAAGTCGGTGCCCAGACGTGGCCCGAGAAATCCTTTGGTCAGTGGAAGTGTTCGTCCTTCACCGATATAGACTTGATGATACCGTAAGCAAACAGTCGCCGGAAGACGGTCGCAATGGCGGACTCGCGTTGGGCGGGGCATCACCCGACCTACTTCAAGGAGTTTTTTGCATCGATGGTGCGTTTGGAGACACGGGTGATTGCCTTGTGTCCGGACCCGAGTGGCTTTCATGCGACCGCGGCAACAGTTTGTGAGGGTATGGGTTTAGACGTGGATGATTGGATTGTGACGGAGGAATTGAAAGCTACCAAGGGCGGGGTTGGCGTTTTGGGTTTAGAGCATGATCCTTCAAGTACGATTTTGCGATGGTGGGTTCTGCGACGGGCCCTCTTTAAAGCGGAGCGGAAATCTGGATGGGAGGCGGAGTTTGTATTTCTGTCGTGGTTGGATTCGTATCTCCGTTTTTTGCCATCGGCCGGACTTGCGGACAGACTTTTGGGCCGCACGTGGGGCGGCTTGTATTTTCGGAACCATCATCTGGCATGGAAGGGCCGTTCGGTGCTGGGCCCTCTAAAGCGTTTTGCAAAGGGAGACTTTAATTTGCGGGCGCGAGGATGCCGGGTGGTGGGTGTTTTGGACGAGCGTTTTTCCGGAGACTTGGAAGAACTGAGCGGTAAGCCGATATTACAGTTTCCCGACATCACCGACGAGACGCGATTGGAAGCCCCATGTGAATTCACCCAGGAAATTGTTTCAAAAGCGCAGGGGCGGAGGATTATTGGTGTGATTGGTTTGGAGCGACGGAAGGGATTCTTAACGTTGTTAAAAGCGGCATTGCGTGCGGCGGAACAGGGTCGCCCGTGGTATTTTGTTTTTGGAGGCACTCTTAGTGAGGCGACCCTGCAGGAGGGGGAACTGAGGTGGCTCCACGAGATTCATCGGCGAGTGAACATCGAGGGAGAATTGGACAACATCCATATCGATTTGGAGGCGGGACCTGTCCCCGATACGGGTGAGTTCAACTCATTAATTTCCTCTTTTGATGTGGTATTTGCGGCCTACGAGGATTTTTACGGGAGTAGCAACGCACTGACGAAGGCGGCATTATTTGAGCGCCCGATTTTGGCGAGCCGGGGGGAGTGTATTGAAGCGCGGGTGAGTGAGTATGGGATGGGCATCTGCATGGATCAAGGTGATGTCGGACAATGCTTGGATGGGATTGAGAAGCTTTTGGAAGGAAACGATTGGGAAGATCGGCCATTGGGCGCCCGATTTCAGGAATACCGATCCCAGCATTCACGGGCGCGCTTAGACGAAGTCTTTCGCGAGGCGCTCTCGCTAGGGTAGAAATGCCATGAGTTTACAATTCTGATGGAAGCGTCTTCGAAGAAATGAGCTATCGGATCATACGAAGTTTCGACGGCATTGGATCTCTCGAGCAGGAGTGGCAAGCCTTGCTTTCGGATGGAGCGGCTCCGTTCTCGAGCTACTCCTGGAACGTCGAGTGGCTGCGGGCGTTTCGAACTTTGTGCGATGAGATATTGGTTTTTGCTTTCTATGATGGAGACGGCGCAATAACTGCGATCTTTCCTTTGTATCGGAAAGAGAAGCAGATTCGTTTCATTGGCGATGGGTGTTCGCATCACCAGGATATAGTGGTGAGAGAGGCGGAAGCGGCTGAATGGGGCTGGCGTGTGGTCATAGGATACGTGCGATCCGAAGGTTGCAGCATGATCATACCGAAAGTCAGCAGTGGGTCCTTCATTGCCGAGGTTGTTATGCTCAGTCTGGCCGACGCGCCGATGTTGGTCGAGCATCAGAGTTTGGGGTATTCTCAGTGTTTCCGGGTTGCCTCTGGTATGAAAGGTGACGCGCCGAAACCATTTGAAGAGCCAGCAGGGGTTGAATTGCGCGTAAAGGAGGGGCGTGGGATTATGGATGGGGAGATTGAGAAAGTGGCGGATTTGCATGGCAGACAGTTTCGGGAGCGCGATGATGTTTCTCTGTTCGAGAATGATGTGTTCCGTCGATTTGTCCGAAAGGTAGCCCGGCGGGACGATGCCGGGGCGCGTCTGCTGACATTGGGTGTGGGCAAGGAGTTGGCAGCGTTCATTTTGGGGTTTTCCCGGGGAGGGACCTTTTATGTATATGCGTCGGGGATCGACGAGGGGCATCGGGATTGGGCTCCGGATCGGTATTTATGGAGGGCCATGGTTCGGTTGTTTCGCGAGGAACCAGGCGTTTCCTTGATCGACGTTTCGTGCAGTCCTGACGTGATGGTTTCCGACCTGGCAGATGCGGAATACGAGCTTTTCGCGATCACACTGAGGCAAAGGACCGCGTTCAACCGCTTGTTCTCGCGATCCGTGGGCTTTCTTCCTCCTGTGCTCCGCAAGGATGCGCTCGCGGCGGATTACGGGAGGGGGTATGAACGAGCGGAGAAGTAGCCAGTGGATTCACGATCTGATGTTTTGACTGCTTCTCGTGTGAGATCTAGTTGCTCGTACACCATGCGTCGGGCGATGCGGAAGGTTTTGCGTCCGCTGCGGCGGTTTGAACGAGGAGCACCTCGCTGGCCAGCGATTGAAGAACTGAGCAAGACGGCGCCATTTGGAGCGTGGGCGCGGCAGCGCGTATTGGTTATATTTGCGCACCCGGATGATGAGGCCTTTTGTTCCGGCTTGGTGGCAACGCTTGTGGAAGCGAAGGCAGAGGTGCGATTTCTCTGTATGACGCGAGGCGAAGGGGGAGAAGCGGCTGGGATGGACCAAGAGGAGATTGGTGCCGTGCGGGAGAGGGAATTACAAGATGCCGCGGAAATTCTTGGCGTGACGGCGGTGAGCTATCTTGGCTATGTTGATCCGGCGGCAGCGCGGAGCAAGCCGTTGGCTCCAGTGCATGACGTCAACGAGTTGACGGTGAGGATTCGGCAGGCGGTTTTGGCATACGGAGCCACGGTAGTCGTGACGCATGGCAGCGGGGGCGAGTATTGGCATCCGGCTCATGTTTGTTTGCACGACTGCGTAAAGCGGGTGGCAGCATCGACGCCGGCGGCGTTGCTGACGATGAATGCGTGGAATCCGGAGCACCCATTGGCCGGGATTTTGAATCAGGATGATCTTCCAAGTTACCGTGTGGATGGGGGGGCGGTTTTTCAGCAACGGCTACGAGCGCTGGAAGCGCATGGGACGCAGCGAGGAGTATTTGAACGGTTTTGCGGGGGGACGGTGGCAGACTTTGTTCGGGCGACCGAGCACGAGAGCTACCGCTTGGTAACATGAGGGTGCGAGGTCTTACCGTCTTGTGAATTAACGACGCGTTTCGGAGCTCATATCGGAATGGGAGGGGTGAGTGTTGGAAGAGGCAGGGAGGACTGGCCGCGGGTTGTGCTGGACGTGGTTATTAGGAGAGAATAGCTCTTTCAAAGTTGCCGGGGCTTCTTAGTCAGTGGAGAATCATCGTGGAAACGTGGGTAAGCACGGATTGAAATGGCAGATGGGCAAGGGCACCGAAGTGATTGTGTTGATTGAGACGTGAACGCGTGGCCGCGGGACTGGAGATACCGCAGAGGAACCGGGTGAGTTGGCGTGGTTGCCGTAGGGCCTGGTGTTTTTCGGCGATCACGGCTTGGATAAGGTTGATTTGATCTCGAGAGAGATCGGCGGTGACAGATTTCGGAAGGGGGGTGGTGGAGGGCGTGGGTAGGATGCAGTTCGAGCAATTTTGGCAGGGCTTCGTGAGAATCTCTCCGAAGTATTCGAGAAGGGATTTGGGAAGGCATTGGTTGGATTCGCACAAGCTGAAGACGCGATTGAGTCTGTCTATTTCTCCTGACTCGCGATTTGAGAAGAGGCGTTCGAGATCGGCTGCAACGGAGGCGACGGTTTTGCGGGGATGCGAATTGAGTTGATAGCCATGGCGGAGGCCGCTCCGCTTGAGACGAATCTCCCCGAGCTGATTGAGGTCGCCAAGGGCTTTGCGGATATCTTCGTGCAGACATTTGATTTGAGAGGCTGCTTGGTCGATATCGATGGACCACCACGTACGTTTTTTTTCGGCGGTGGCGAAAATGGATTGGAGGAAGGTTTGGTGGGCAGCGTCGTGGCCGGCAAGGATTTGAGCGAGCGGCCGGAGGGGTTGGAAGCGGTATTTCGAATAGAAAGAGCCGCAGGGGGAGAGGGTCCCGTCGAGTTCGAGATAAGTGAGGGCCGTGGCCACCACCGAGGGACGAATGTCTTTAGCCCGAGCGATATCATAGCGAGAGATATCGAATCTTTCTCCCCGCAAGAGAATGTGTTCCACGAGGGATTTGAGGGCGGCGGACGAGGGGGTGTTGCCGAAGATAAAATTTTCCAGTGGGACGCGATCATCCCCCGAGGCGAGGATTTCGCAGTGTGCGGGTTGGCCATCGCGACCGGCCCGGCCTGACTCCTGGACGTAGTTCTCGAGTGATTTTGGCAGGTTATAGTGATAGACGGCACGGATGTCGGCTTTGTCGATACCCATGCCGAAAGCGATCGTTGCGACGACCGTATTGAGGGAACCGCTCATGAAGGCTTGCTGTGTATCGGAACGGGTCTCATCGGGGAGGCCTGCATGGTATGCGCGGGCGGGAATGCCTTTACGGGCGAGGAAGGTTGCAATTTCTTCGGCGGTTTGTTGGAGGGTGACGTAGACGATGGTGGGTTCATCAGGGTTTTCTTGGAGGCGGTCGAGGAGGAGTCTCTTCCGTTGGGAGTCAGGGCATGGTGTGACGGAGAAGTGGAGGTTGGGGCGATAAAAGGGCGTTTGGATAAAATCTGAAGAAGCGATGTTGAATCGTTCGCAAATGTCACGGGCCACGGTGGGCGTGGCGGTTGCCGTGAGGGCAAGGATGCGGGTAACACCTAGTGATTGGGCAAGGTTTCCTAGCTTCAGGTAGTCGGGTCTAAAGTTGTGTCCCCACTCCGAGATGCAGTGTGCTTCGTCAATCGCGAGGAGGGCAATATGCGTTTCGTCCAATCTTTTGAGAAAGCCTTCGTTAGCGAGGCGCTCGGGAGCCACGAACAAGAGTTTCAGTTCCTTGTGATCCAATTGGTCGTAAATGGTGCGGACCTCTCTGGGGTCGAGCGAGGAATCGAGGCGTGCGGCCGCGATGTCGTTGGCGAGGAGAGAATCGACTTGGTCCCGCATGAGGGCGATGAGCGGAGAGATGACGAGGGTGAGTCCATCGAGGATGAGTGATGGCAGTTGGTAGCAGAGACTTTTGCCGGCTCCGGTGGGGAAGAGGGCGAGCGCGGGCCGACCTTCCAGCAGGCAAGTGATGACTTCTCGCTGGCCAGCGCGGAAATTATTGTGGCCAAATGTTTTATGAAGGGTGGAATCGATATCCATCGCGTCGGGTCGACTTCGTACGAATTGGGTCGACTCATTCTTTTTTAGGAGTATGGGTATGGGTTGTGAAGGCTCCTTCTTTCTTGTTGGTTTGTTTGAATTTGGCCTTGGTGGTTGTGTTCCCCGGGGTGGTGACGGGTGGGGACGGGCCGCAGCAGGCGACAGGAATCAAGATTGGAGAAGCGACTTCAGAAACGGCAATTGTGTGGACGCGACTGACGGAAGGTGGGGCTTGGGAAGCGGCGCCTGAGGTTAAAGACATCAAGCGTTTGGAGGAGGGGAGTGATGAGATGGTGGACGCGGTGGCGCTCTGGCGGGTTCCGGGGACGGAGGGGGAAGTTCGGGTCCGGTATTGGCCTGCGGGCGGGGAGCAGAACGCGGAGGAGACTGAGTGGGAGATGGTTGGGGAAGAGAAGGATTTTACGCGGTCTTTTTTCTTGGGCGAGTTAAAGCCGGGGACGACTTATGAGACGAGGGTGGAAGCTCGAGAAGCGGGGGGGGATGAGGTGAGCTCGGCGGTCGAGGGAAGATTCAGGACGGCGCCTTCGGATGATGAGGCAGCGAAAGTCGTTTTCACCGTTGTCACCGGGCAGGGTTATCACCGCCGAGATGATAAAGAAAAGGGGCACGGAATCTATCCTTTGATGTGGGCGTTGGATCCGAGTTTCTTTGTGCATACGGGAGATATTTTGTATTATGACAAGCCGGCGCCGGACGCGCAGTCGGCGGATTTAGCGCGTTTGAAGTGGCAACGGATGTACGCATTGCCGTATCAGCGGGATTTTCACGCGCAGGTGGGCAGTTATTTCATAAAGGACGATCACGACACTTTGGACAATGACAGTTGGCCTGGGAAGACCTATGGCGATCTGACCTGGGACGAAGGCTTGGAGATTTTCCGTGAGCAGGTGCCGATGGGGGAGAGGACTTTTCGCACGCGGCGATGGGGAAAGGATTTGCAGGTATGGTTTGTGGAGGGACGAGATTTCCGAAGTCCGAACACAATGCCAGACGGGCCCGAGAAGACGATTTGGGGGGAGGAGCAGAAAGAGTGGTTTATGCGGACAGTCGAAGGGTCGGATGCGACGTTTCGGATTTTGGTGAGTCCGACGCCGATTGTGGGCCCGGACCGGACGAAGAAGAATGACAATCATGCGAATGAAGGGTTCAAGCATGAGGGAGATGAGATTCGGTCGTTTATTGCCGACCAAGAGAACATGTATGTGGTGTGTGGTGATCGGCATTGGCAGTATGTATCTGTGGACCCGGTGACGGGAGTGCGCGAGTATTCGTGTGGGCCGACCACTGACCAGCACGCAGGCGGTTTTTCTCAGGATCAGCGAAGCGATATGCACGAGTATTTGAACATCAGGGGTGGATTTTTATCGGTGACGGTGGAGCGGGATGAGAGCGGTGAGAATCCGAAGGCGATCTTTCGGCATCATGGTGTGGACGGCACAGTCCAGAACGAGGACGTTCGGGAGCTTGAATAAGGGCTTTTGACTTTTATTTGACATCCCTGATGCCAATGTGTTGGGGCGAGGCGCCTGGGCCCGAAAGAACCGTGGGGTGGGATTCGTTTTCCTGCTTCAATTTGTGGGACTAATATTATGAAGCGATTGTCGATTGCCGTATTTTTGCTTGGGGTCTTTTGGGTTAGCGGAGATCTGTTGGCTCAGAAGGGTAAGAAAGGCAACAAACCCCATGCTGTTTTTGTGGTGGGGACGCCACATTATAATCCGGCAGCGACGATGCCGCCTTTGGCTGAGGCGCTGAAGTCGATGGGGTTTCGGACAACAGTCGTGCAGGCGGAGGGAAACCCGGAAAAGAGTGAAGAGGGAATCCCCGGTTTGGAGGTTTTGAGCGATGCGGACGTGGCGGTTTTTTATCTCCGGTTTTTGACGTTACCGGACGACCAGTTGAAACACATCACCGATTATGTGGAGTCCGGGAAACCGGTTGTTGGGTTTCGGACGAGCACGCATGCTTTTGCGTATCGGCAAGATGATCCACGGGCGAATTGGAATGATGGATTTGGAAGAGATGTATTGGGATCGAAGTATTTCATTCACCTCGCGGGGACCACGGACGTGGAGGTGGTGCCGGATGCGGAGGGGCACCCGATCCTTACAGGGTATCAGAAGGGCAGTCCGATCCAAGCGGCGGGTACTTTGTATCTTGCCGAGATTCCGGCGGATGCGACGCCGTTACTGAACGGGACGGGAAGGGCGAAGCGGATCGGAACGATCACGAACGGGTTTGGAACTCATGAGATCGCGGAGGCGATGACGGACGTCGTGGCGTGGACGTGGAAGAATCGGTGGGGCGGGCGGGTATTCACGACCACCATTGGACATGCGGGATCCTTTGCGGACGCCAATCTTGTTCGCCTATTTCTCAACGGAATTATCTGGGCCTCCGGGAAAGAGGTGCCGAACATCGACGCGAAAAATATTCCGATGATTAGCGTGACCGAGCGCAATCAAACATTTGGTGACTCGAGAGACAGGAGGAAGGCGAAGGAAGAGCAAGGAGCTATCGAGGAGAACGGGGAGGGAGAGTTCACTGCTTTTGGTATTTATGAGGAGACAGCCCCATTACCGGCGAAGACAAGTCCCGTTGATACATCGTTGCCGTTGAAGTTGGAGAGAGGCGACCGGGTCGCTTTGATTGGGAATACCTTGTTGGATCGGTCGTCGGGATTTGGGTACTTTGAGACCCTATTGCATCAGGGATTTCCGGAGCATCGGCTGGTGGTAAGGAATCTGGCCTGGTCGGCTGATGAAGTGGATATTCAGACGCGGCCGGAGGGCTTTGGGACCTTGGACCAGCATCTGACTGTAAACGGGGCGGACGTGATCATCGCGGCGTTTGGGTTTAATGAGTCTTTTGCCGGAGTGGAGGCCATTCCCGACTTTAAGCAGCGGCTGACGAGGTATTTGGTGGAGTTAAAGTCTAACGCTTACAATGGTGAGAGCGGCCCGCGGATTGTTTTGGTGTCGCCGATAGCGAACGAGAACGTGGAGGGAGTGCCGGCTGGTGATCTGAACAATGAGCGGCTTGTGGCTTATACGCGGGCGATGGCGGAGGTGGCCTTGGAGTTAAAAGTAGGGTTTGTGGATGTTTTTGGGCCGATGAAGACCGTGATGGAGGAATCAACGGAGGATTTGACTTTCAATGGTGTGCATTTGGTTGAGCCGGGATATCGGGTCTTTGGCGAGATATTGTACGAGAGTTTATTTGGGGAGGAGGCACCTGAGGCTAACGAGCGGTTGCGAGGGACGGTTGTGGACAAGAACAAGCAGTATTTTTACCGGTATCGACCTTTGAATACCTTTTACTATACTGGGGGGCGCAACAAGCGATATGGGTATTTGGATTTCCTTCCGGCGATGCGGAATTTTGATATCATGGTGGCAAATCGCGACCAGCGGATCTGGGATATTGCAGCGGGTCGGGCGGTGCCTGAGGTGGTGGACGATTCGAATGTGCCGGCATTGCCGGAAGCCGAGAAGAGTCGTGGGGGGAACGAGTGGCTGACTCCTGAGGATGAGCTGGCGGCTTTCGACGTTGATCCGCGATTTGAAGTGAATTGCTTTGCTTCGGAAGAGGATTTTCCTGAGATCGCGTGTCCGATTCAGATGCGGTGGGATTCGCTTGGAAGGCTGTGGGTAAGTTGTTCGACGACCTATCCGCACGTGTATCCGGGGAATGCGCCGAACGACAAGATCGTGATACTTGAAGACACCGACTGGGATGGGAAGGCGGACAAGAGCACGGTCTTTGCAGACAACTTAGAAATTCCGTTGTCGTTCGAGTTTGGAGACGGAGGGGTCTATGTATCGGAGGAACCGCATTTATCATTCCTCAAGGACACGGATGGCGATGGGGAAGCGGATTACCGGGAGCAAGTGCTGACGGGGTTTGGGTGTGAGGATTCTCACCATGCGTTGCATGATTTTGTGTGGACGCCGGATGGAGATTTGTTGTTTCGGGAATCGATTTTTCACACGAGCCAAGTGGAAACGCCGTATGGGCCGATTCGGGTGAAGAACAGTGCTTGGTTTCGGTACACGCCCCGGAATCAGAAGCTCATCACCTTCGGGAGTTATCCCAATACGAATCCGTGGGGGGTGACGTATGATGAGTGGGGCAATCATGTGGCGAGTCATCCGATTTTTGCCTCGGCGTTTCATGCTTTGAATCCGCCGTATCCGGAGCAGCATCCGAAGGCGGCAGGGATACCCGCGTATTCGGGGGTATGCGGGCATGAGTTTGTGGACTTCGCATCGTGGCCGGAGGAAATGCAGGGGGGGAAGGTGAAGGTGCGGTATAAGCCGACGAACCGCGTGGAGTTTCACAAATGGGTGGAGCACGATGATCACTTCTCGGAGGAGTATCAGGGAGACATTATTTTTTCGAAGAACCTGAGTTTTATTCCGGTGGATGTGCGGTTCGGGCCGCGTGGGGGCATGTATGTTTGTGATTGGTATAATCCGATCAAGGGGCATGCGCAGTATTCGTTACGGGACGATCGCCGGGACCGGAAGTCGGGGCGGATTTGGCGGATTGTGCCAAAGGGAGCGAAGTTGCAGGAGCCGCCGAAGATTGCGGGGGAGCCGATTCCGGTGTTGTTGGATTTGTTGAAAGCGCCGGAGTATCGGTATCGGTATTGGGCAAAGCGTGAGTTGAGGGAGCGCGATGAGGCGGAGGTGAAGGCGGTTTTGGATGAGTGGGTGGCGGCATTGGATGAGAGCGACGAGCGGTATCGGCATCATCAGTTGGAGGGGCTTTGGATGTATCGGAATATCGGGGCGGTGAACGTCGCGTTGCTGGAGGGACTATTGGGGTGCGATAACCATTTGGCGCGTGCGGCGGCGACGCGGCAGATACGGTATTGGCATGAGGAGATGGAGGATTGTTTGGGGGCTTTGAACGATCGTGCCAATGATGAGAGCGGTCTCGTGCGCCTAGAGGCGGCAATTGCGGCGAGCTACATCGGGACGAAAGACGCGTTGTTGGCGATGCTGGACGTGACGAAGCATCCGACAGGGGATCATTTGAAGTTTGCGATTGCGACTTCGCTAGGGTCGGAGGCCTTGTCGCGGCATTGGCGTGACAATGTCGACTTGTTGGCCGCGAATCCCGGGATCAACGACTTTTTGAAGGCTTATGAGCGAGAAGCGAGGATTAAGGGGCAGATCACGACGAAGAACGCGAACGACGCAAACTTTGACAGTCAGCGGAATTTGAAGGTGGTGGAGATTTCGTGTGTTCCAGAGCGGATGTTGTATACGGTGAATGAATTTGAGGTGGAAGCCGGGCAGCCCGTGAAATTGATTTTCACGAATCCGGATGTGACGCCGCACAACTTAATAATTGCGCAGCCGGGCTCAGTGGAGGAATTGGGTATCGCGGCCAATGAGATGGCCAAGGACCCGAAGGGCTTGGAGAAAGGGTTTCTGCCAGACTCGGACAAAGTGATGCATCACACACCGATGTTGAATCAGGATGAAGGTTATGTGTTGCGGTTCATGGCGCCAGAGGAAGCGGATGTGTATCCGTTCCTGTGCACATTCCCTGGGCACTGGATTGTGATGAAAGGTGAGATGGTGGTGAAGTAGGCGAGTGTATCATCAATTTTTACAGATGGTTGGCCGAGACGCTCTTATAGAGGGACGTTTTAGTCACAACAACTAACAATGGAATCGTTTCACTTCGGTTTTGAATAGGGTTTTTCTTGTTAGTTGGGGCTGGCGCCATCTCATTGATCACCTCAAGATTCGATGAGGATCCGTCTTTCGAAATCAAGTCTTAGCGAGGTCTAAGGTTGGGTTGCATTGACTTCGGGGGAGTCGCGTTAGTCACTGACATGGTCACCAAGACAGCCACACAAGCTTTGGTCTTTGGATTTCTGTCCGCTTTTTTCTGGGGGACGCATAGTGTGATAGTGCGGTATCTTACGAATGACTTGTCGGGTCTCACGATTGCGTGCCTTCGTTTGTATGTAGCGGCGCTGGCTCTCTTAGTCATTATGAGGGTTTATCGTTATCCGATTAGGATACCGATCCGTGACAAGTATTTCCTGATCACGGTTGCGGCAACGGTGGCGAACTATCTCTTTTTCCATGTGGGACTCGAGCATACCACCGCCTCGAACGCGATGGTTCTCGAGAATACTGCGCCGTTCTTCGTGCTCGTCTTTCTTGTGTTATTTTTCAAGCAGCGCATCCGTCCAATAGAGTATTTGGCAAGTATTATTGCCGTGTTCGGCGTGTTCTTCACCGTGTCCGATGACTTTCAGATGGGCGGCGAAAGTCTATCGGGAGATATTATGGAACTAGGTGCGGGGCTTACGTGGGCAGTTTTTATGATGGCGAGCAGCAAAGCCCTTGCTTCTACTCAAGGCACATTGGAGAGGGTTTGTTTCCTTTTTGGCGTGTTTTTGGTATCTGCGGTGATTATGACCCCCTTTCTTTTCATGTATCCGCCGCGAGGTGCTACTTTTGCAGACGCCGGTTTTTTGGTTCTGCTTGGTGTATTTCCAACCGCGATTGCTTACTACTTGTGGTATGAGGCGGCGGCCCGTGTTTCGACCGTTTCTGCGGCGTTATTTTTTACGCTTACGGTTGTCTTCACCTTTCTGAACGCTTGGTTTTTTCTTGGAGAAGGCATTGATGCCAAGATGTTAATTGGCGCGTGTCTCATTGTGGTGGGAGTCATACTGTCAAAGATCAAGTCTGACGACCGGTTTGATGCGGAAGCGCCTTCCTGAGGCGGTTCTTGGGACGGGGTTGAGAGAGACGGGCGAGTGTGTGTGAGTAGTGAGCTGGCTACCACGCGACGCGGTAGGTAACGTTCCAGGCGTTTTTGCCAGCTCCTTTGCAGTCGGGGCAGTCGATTTTTCCGTCGGGCTCTCGCATCCCGGCAGGTCTGAAAGTATCGGTGACGCGACCGAAGCCGATGCACAGTTCGCATTTGCGGTCTTCCGTTCGAACGACCGTGTAGTAGTTCCCATTCTTGATTTGTTCGAGGAAGAGATCGGTAGACATGAGGGCGGGGCCTTCTTCCAGCTTTTCGGTTGAGACCGTTGCGTTGAATTTGGAGAGCGTTTTTTCCTCGGTGATTTCGTGTCGCTTGGGAGTCTTTGGCTTTGGCTTGTTTGGTGTCGAAGGGGGGGCGTCTCGTGCTTTTACAGGTTTGTCATCGATGACGAGTGGGATACCAAAGAATGTGACGACACCATCATTTTCGAGTTTGGGACCTCGCTGGTTTGAACCCTTCTCGAGTATTGTCCGAGTGATTTCGACGGTGTGCTCTCCGGCTTCAGAGATTTTGAGGGCGGGGGTTAACTGACCGACTTTATAGATTTCCCCGGCGATTGAGATGACCTTGGGGCCGCCTTCGTAAGCGCACAAGTAGAGTTGGCCGTTGTCGTCGACTTCGTCGAGAACTTTCAGAATGCGCACCTTGGTGCCTTCAAAGGCTTCGATTTGTTTGGCGCGCTGGGCTTCAATTTCTTTGTCATACTCAGCGGCCACGGAGTTGTAGAGTTCCTTTAAGAGTTCGCGATTCTCTGCGGCGAATGTTTTGCCGATACGGCTGGTATAAAACACTTCCGTGGTCTCCAGCGCCGTGGAGGAGGCCTCGGTATCGGCGGTGGTTTTCTTCTGTTGGGCGTAGGACGCGACCGCGATGGTTGCGAGGAGGACGATCACCGAGGTAAGGTTGTTGAGAATTGAGGGCCCGGGCATGGAAGTAGGTTAGCAGATAATGGGGGATGGCAAGAGGGAAAAGCCGTTTGGGATGGGAGTGTGGAGATGCGGAGAGGCCGGTGCGGGGTTTATGGTGATTGGGGAGGTGTTGGGATCTCGGGCAGGGGTTGATGGTTGCCGGGCACAGGGCTCTCGATCACGGGCAGGATGCCCGTGGCACGGCAGTCTTTCGAATTTCGCCGCAGGCAAGCGGGCTAACCGGGAGGCCAGCTCATTTGTCTACCGGCGAGGAGGTGAATGTGGAGGTGCGGAACCGCTTCGCCGCCATCGGAACCATTGTTGATGATGAGGCGAAAGCCGTCCTGAGTGGAGTTGACGCCCAGCTTGGAGGCGACCTTTCCTGCACTAAGGAGGAGGTGTCCAAGGAGTTGCTGATCATCCTCCGCAGCCTCGCCAACACGCGGAATTGGTTTTTTGGGAATCACGAGGACGTGGATCGGTGCCTGGGGGGCAATATCTTTGAAGGCGAGACAGAGCTCATCTTCATAGACGATGTCGGCCGGGAGCTCGCGATTGATGATTTGTTGGAAGATGGACACGTCAGGCTGGATTCTTGAATGGGAGGGAGCAGGGACCGGAGAAATTTTTGAAGCCGAGGACTAGCGAATCATCAGGGAGAGGTCGGTAGACGTGGCTTTCTTTTCAACGGATCGAAGAATGAAATCGATCATTTCTTCTTTGAGGTCCGAGCAAGAGGGACTCCATTTCTTCGGGGAGCCGGCGAGGATTTTGACGGCACGTTTCAGGTCGGCGCAGTGGATACGATCGGCGTCGAGTGCGAAGAGTTCGTCGAGCTTTAAACCAAGGGATTGGAAAAAGAAGAGTTCAAAACCGGGCCCTGCCTCCCGGGCGATTTCGGCGAGCGAGATACGCAACAGTGGGGGGGTGGGAGTGAGGGCGTTGGCGACATCGGCGAAGCCGAACTTGGAGAGGGTACGTGAGACTTTATCGAACAGCTCGTTGAGGGTGATGGTGTTATGATTGAATCGTTTTTGGAGGTAGATGATCACACTTTTGGCGACATCTTCGGCGAACCACCACTTTTCGTGCCCGGCTTCTTCAGCGGCGCGGACGATAGTTTCCTGGAGCCACTCCTTTTCATATTCGGCGATTTCGAGGGAACCGACTTGGAGAAGCGGCATCTGAGCTGGCAGTGCGATCATGGTATTGAGCGGGCGGTTGATGTTCTATTGGTGGATTACTTGGAGGCGGAGAGGTCAGCGGGAAGACGAGGAATTGAAAAGTTCTTCTTGGGCGGGATCGTGCTGGGGCATGCGTTCGAGGGATTCGATTTCGTTGATAAACTCCCCGACGTCTTTGAACTGGCGATAGACGGAGGCGTAGCGAACGTAAGCGACCGGGTCAATTTCTTGCAGCTTCTTCATTACGAGTGGGCCGATGCGGCTTGAGGGAATTTCCCGGATATTTTCGGCGTAGAGAGCGGAAATGATATCTTCGGCGGCTTGTTCAATAATTTCGATACTGACGGGGCGCTTTTCGCAGGCCTTGGCGATGCCATCGAGCAATTTTTCGCGGCGGAAGTCCTCGCGCACACCATCGCGTTTGATGACGCGAAGATCCGAGCGCTCCAGGTGTTCGTATGTGGTAAAGCGGTGTCCGCACTCGTTGCACTCTCGGCGGCGGCGGATAGCGGTGCCGTCTTTTGACATTCGCGAATCGATGACTTTGTCATCGAGGCTACCGCACTGGATACATTGCATGACTTGACCCCTGAAAGCTGAATTTTGGAGAGCCTAGGGACTAGATATTGTGGTGTCAATGGGAAAGGAACCACAACATGTAGATTTTTTCATAGATGAGGGGCGGTCGTGAGAATTTTGGGGTTTTGTGTGGTGTGTGGTGCTGCTTTTGGGGGTATCAGGTGACGGGTAGGCCGAAGCGGTTGTGGTGCGAGTTTCCTGAGACGCACGCGCAATCGATGAGAATCCAAAGCGGTCCGAGGTAGGAACCGATGCCGATGAGGATAAGCCATCCGGATGTTCCACGATCGTGAAAGTGTTTGGCGGTGCTGGCGACGCTTATCCAGACGAGTGGATCACGTCGATAAGAGAGAGCGGAGCGAGCATCTCTTCGGGCAACGAGGGCTGGTATCGCACATCGGGAGCGGTTTCGACGAAGGGGCGTCAGTTGGGCGGTAGGGGGCGACGGCGTGGGGTTGGGTCACGCGGAATAAGCGTTTATCGAAGGAGTATGACAGGAAGGGACAAGCTGTCCGACAAGCCAGTTCGAAGGAGTGGCCGTCAGCTGGCAGCGGGTTCGGTTTCTTTGGAACCAGCAGCTTTTTTGGAGGCACTCTTTTTTTTGCGCGGGGCGAATTCGAAGCCGATTTTTCCGGAGTCGAAATCGAGGGTGAGGTGGGCGGCGAATGGGCGCTTGGTGCGTTTTGAGACGAAGCCGTTGAGGAGAGCGGTTTTGCCTTCTTTAAAAAGCGGGGTCACCTCTTCTGGTGAGAGCTCTTTTTGGAGGATGGTTTTGCCAAGACGGAAGCCATCGGGAGAGTCTTTGGGTTTGAGATCGGGAACGTGATAGGCCTTTTCGGTCTGGTAGACTTTCGCTTCTTTTCCGTCGGGCAAGGTCAGGGTGGTGAGGAGTTGATCGTCGGTTAGGTCGGCGGCTGACTCGGGTTCGTCCTGATCGAAGACAAAGTTTGTCTTAAATTTCCCTTTTTTTCCGGTTTTGGAAACGGGTTGGACCAGCTCCAGAGCGGCTTCAAAAGGTTTATTGAAGCGAGACACGAAGCCCTCGAGGGGGCCGAGGAATTTGGTGGTGAAGAGTTGGATTGCTTCTTCTTCGGAGAGTTGGCGTCCGGCGACGTATTTTGAAATGCGAAAGTTGCACTCGGGGTCGTAGCATTCGTAGGTAGCGTCTGTTTGTTTAAGCGAATCGGCTCCGCACTGGGGGCAAGGACACTTGAGGTCGGGGAAGACGCGATTGATCGCGGTTTCGTAGTGATTGCGTGCCTTGGCGACGACATCTTCGGTGAAGGTTTCGATTTCCTCCATAAATGTATCGCGATTGAGGTCGCCGTGTTCAATTTGTCGCAGCTTGGCCTCCCAGTCGCCAGTCATGGACGGGGACGTGAGCGGTTCGATCTTCATCTCTTCGAGAAGCTGGATGAGTCGGAGTCCTTTACCGGTGACGTTGAGATCGCGGCCTTCCCGGGCGATATATTTTTGGCGGAGCAGTCCTTCTATGATGGCAGCGCGGGTGGCGGGTGTGCCGAGGCCTCGTTCGGACATAGCTTCTCGAAGTTCCTCGTCATCGACGAGCTTTCCGGCCCCTTCCATGGCAGATAGGAGTGTAGATTCCGTATAGCGTGCCGGTGGATTCGTTTCTTTTTCTTCGACTTCGATTTCTTCCACCTTGGCGGGCTCGTCTTCCTCCGCGGGAACAAGTTCGTCCTTTCCGGCGGCAACTCCCGGGGAGCGGCCATAGACAGCGAGCCAGCCAGGGGTGACGAGGATTTTACCATCGGTGCGGAAAGTATCTTTTTCGGTTCCGTGGTTGATGACGGTGAGGCGTTTTGTGACCTCGAACTCGGCGTGAGGAAAGAACACAGCGATGAAGCGTTTCACCACCATGTCGAAGAGCTTGGCTTCTCCATCGGAGAGTTTTACCGTGCGTCCCGTGGGGATGATGGCGAAGTGATCGGAAACCTTAGCGTTGTTGAAAATGCGTTTCTGGAATTGGATCCGATCGTTTTTGATGGAATCGGCGGCCCACTTGGACACGGGCAGGTCTGAGGCGGCGAGGTCTTTCGTTGTTTGGATGACATTGCCAATGTAATCTTCCGGCAGGTATCGGGAATCGGTCCGGGGATACGTGAGCATTTTATGTCGCTCGTAGAGGGCTTGGGCGATTTGGAGGGTTTGCTTCGCGGTAAAGGGAGCTTCGCGCTGGAGTGTTGTCAGATCGTAAAGTTGGGGTGCGATTTGCTTTTGCGGTTTCTTTTCTTCGTGAACGATGCCGGTTTTTCCTTCGCAACGCGATTGAATTGTTGTCGCTTTTTCTTTATCCCAGATGCGTTCGGGTTTGGAGTGGGGATTCTGTTCGTCCTTTTTCCAATCGGGATCGATCCAACGTCCGGGGTAGATGCCGGCTTTGACCGAGAAGTCGGCATGGACTTCTGCGTATGGGGTGGGTTGGAAGGCTTTGATTTCTTTTTCGCGCTTCGCGAGGATGGCGAGAGTGGGGGTCTGGACACGGCCGGCGGCGGTGATATTGAATCCACCATGACGGGATCGGAAGCAGGTGAGGGCGCGGGTTGAATTGAGGCCTACGAGCCAGTCGGATTCGGAGCGGCACTTCGCTGCGTCTGCGAGGGGTGCCATTTCGGCTCCGTCGCGTAGTTCTTTCCAAGCATCCTGGATGGCGTTGGTGGTCATGGATTGCATCCAGAGGCGTTGAACCGGTTTCTCGATTTGTCCGATATCGAGGATGTATTGAAAAATCAGTTCGCCTTCGCGCCCGGCGTCGCAGGCGTTTACGATGCGATCGACGTCTTTGCGGCGGGCTTGCTTGAGGACGTGGCGGAGGCGTCCTTCGGATTGTTCGATCGGTTGGAGTTCGAACTGCTTGGGGATAGCGGGCAGGACGTCAAATTTCCAAGGAAGATTTTTGCCGTTGGGACCGGTGGGCATTTTGAGTTCGACGAGGTGGCCGACGGCTGATGTGATGATGGCCTCTTCGTTTTCGAAGCACTGGGCGTCGCGGGACTTACCTTTTTTCTCGAATTTACCGAGTTTTTTGGCGAGTGCGCGGGAGAGATCCGTGGCGACGGATGGTTTTTCCGCAATGACCAGAGTTTTT
>JBCDBW010000010.1:0-64035 GCA_039182965.1 Verrucomicrobiota bacterium | reverse complement strand
GAAACGCTGGTCATCTTCAAAGAAGACATCTCCCATATTATAAAACTTGGAAACCGGATTGGGGAGGCGCCGCGCCACTTGAAACGTCTGCGCATCAGGCTTGGCGGAAAACTCAATGACGTAGTTCTCCTGCTCCCGCCGAACGAAATCCAACTTGGTCAAAATCGGAGGCGTACTCTCCGCATCCGAAGGACTCGTCTTCGCATTCCATTCCTCAAGATTGCTAAACCCATCCCCTTCCGGATCAAGGTCAAGCACATCAGCACGCAGAAAGTCTAAGCCATTCTCAACCAACCAAGTGTTGTCGACAGGAGGCCGCAGCAACTGCTCATTCTCGCTCATATCAAAAATTTCACCGTCTTTTTCGACGATGGGAAACGTCATGAACAATTGCACACGCTTGTCGTTTACTACGGGAGAATCCCATACCGAAGCGATCTTCAACGTCTCAATCGCTGCCTCAACATCTCCCAGCCGGTTCTCTGGCAGCTCCGACCGCGGAACGACTTCAATCAAGGCAAAGTTTTCTGAAAATGCAAAACTCTTCAGAATAAGTCCGACCGAAAGACCAACGGTAATCAACGCGACAATCAGAACGATCAAACGCTCATAATGCTTCTTAACCCATTCCATTGCCGATCAAACCTTCCAATATTGATAATTCCACACGTTTGACATCAACCCCCATCAGACCCTGCCGCCCCCCCATCGGGTGACGGAACTTCGTCCGGCACCGCTTCCACCGCCTTCTCTGCTTCACTAGAGTCAACATCCAAATTCAACTCTGCAACCCGGACCAAGTCCACCACCGCTAAACACTTGATAGTCTCCTGCCCCATAATGACGCTGGCGTCATAGTCGATGCGCTCTTCGCCGCCAATTCCGCTTCCTCCAAAATCGTCGGCGCCTCCAAACGTCCCTTGATCGAACTCGTCGTCAAAGTCACCACCGAAGCGCTCGGGCCCCTCCTTCATACTGCTCTCAATACGAACATACCGTATGATATAGAAATACTCTTTGTCGTTGCTAACCTCATTGAAGAATCCCTGCAACGCTTTGTGCGGACCGCTGAAGGCAATTTGCACGGGATACTTTTCCAACGGATCCTGCTCACCCTCTTCCTCCTCATAACCATCACTCTCAATCGGAAGCACCGCTCGCTCTACCTGATTCAATTCCGTTGCCCCTGCGTTGGCGAGCACCTTCATCAAATTGTCAATCGATTCCAATTGATAGTTTAACAATCCCACCGCCTCAGCTCGAGGGATCTCAGTCCGGTATCGCAGCATTCCCATGTAAAAGTCTTCGGGTAACACCATGCCCACCGCCGCGGCACCCTCTTTAAAATCATCGACTGTCGCCTGCAGCTTTGTCCGAAACTGCGGCTGAGTCATCGTCCCGTTCAGGGCTTTCTGATATCCCAATAACTCGCCTTGTAGCTTTGCAACCTCGCTCTGATAACCCAAGACAGATTCTTCGATAAGGCCCACATTCTCCGCATTTGGATACAAGGGTTTGCGTTCCAGGGTCGCGATCATGTTCCGCTGATTGTCAAAACCACCCATCGACTCGTTGAAGGCTCCTCTACTCGACATAAAGAAATATCCCGATCCGGCAATGGCCAATCCAAGCACAACAAGCAAACCGACTAAAAACTGCTTCTGCTGATTCATGAAATACTACTCTACTGGAATGCGAATCCCGGGATCCAACGGAAGAATAATCTCAAACACCTGCGCCCACCGATCATCTCCACTGTCCAAGCGCGTAATCACATCCCTTTGATCCAATTCCTCCAGACTGAAATTTCCCGACTCTTTGAGCTGCTCGTAAAACTGGACGACGACCTGCTCCCGAATAGGGTTCTCACGGTAGAGCCCTCGAATCCGGATGGCATCGATCATCTTTCGATCGCCCTCCGAATCATCTCGCCCTTCATTGGCTCCGCCCTCATCAAATAGACTCTCGGTAACCGGCTCCCCCTCGGACAACGGTTCCAATTCCGTAAGCCAAAGGGTGTCGCTTGTGAAACGCTTGTTGATGTCGTTCAAAAGACTGACCCAAAAAATACGATTGAAGACCGCTTCCGTAAATGGCTCTGTCTTCTCATCCACCTCGGTCTGCACATCTTCCCACTCAGAAATCTTCTTGGAATACCTCTCCAAATTCGTGGCCTTGGCATTAAACTCCGCGGTCTCCTCAGCCGCTAGTTGCGCCCCTTTGGTGTAGAAAAATCCAGCGGCCGCCAAGAAAGAGACCGCGCATACACCCGCCAGAATAAAAAACGGCTTTCGTTCCGACAACGCGCGTGCCTTCGCAACGCTCTCCGGAACCAAATCCAATTCCATCGGACAACTGCTCAACCCTCTCAATCCTAAACCCACCAGTTCCCCCATGGTATGTGCCTCGCCGCTGATCTCTTCGGCGTCCGCCTCCGGCGCCACCAAAACATTCCGCAACGGATTGAAAAACTCCACAGGCAGGTTCAGCTTCTCCGCAAAGAACTCGCGAATATAGGGCATCGAAACCGTCGCCCCACACAGATACACCACCGACGGCAACGCCCCACCCTGTTGCGTCCGGTAAAAATTATTTGTTCGCACGATCTCGGCATGCAGGCGGGTCAGGGTATTGCGAATCACCTTCGACATGGCCGCGATGGCTTCGTCCTCATGATCAGCATAGGCCCCCCCAAGCGCCACAAAACCATCAGCAATCTTCTTTTGCTCCGCTTCAAGAAAGGGTGCTTGAAACTCCTTGGCTATGGAAGTCGTGATTGTGCTCCCGCCAACGGGAATACTACGAGTGAAAACGTTGTTCCCTTCGATGTAAATCAGGTTGGTCGTCCGTGCTCCAATATCAACCAGCAAAGCCGGTTCAGACACATCACTGTAGTTATACCGAAACGCGTTGTAGAGGGCCATCGGTGCAACATCCACCGTCGTCGTCTGCAGCCCTGATCCCGCCACCGCGTCATTGATCTCGTTCAAGGCGTCCGACTTGATCGCAACCAATACCGCCTCCGGCTCAAGACTGTCTTCTCCACCCAAAAGCTGATAGTCCCAGACGACTTCGTTGATGGGAAATGGGACATTCTGCTGGGCTTCAAATTCGACTATGTCGCCGACCTTCTCTTCCGTCAAAGGGGGTAGCTTCACGAAACGAGCGAACACCGATTGACCGGAAATCGCATACCGAACAGCCTCCTTCTTAAGGCCTAGCTCCGCGCTCAATTCCTTCAGCGAAGCCGCAACCTGCGCGTTTCTCGCGGCATCCGCAGCGGGATCACCCAACAATTCGGAAGACGAGTATTTCTTCAGTAACAGCCCTCCCTGGGGAGTCGCTGCAAATACAGCGATACTCACGCGTTGGGAGCCAATATTGAGAGCAACGAAAGAGGTCGGTTCTGCCATGCGGTGCTATACGATAAGACTAATGCGATGAGAGTTCACTAACGTCGCGATCGTTTCCAATCAACGGGAATTGTCTTCGTCCGCATACCGATCCCACCATAGAGGTGCAAACGGCGTGTCAGACTTCTTCTTCAATTTACCCGGCGTCTGCGTCTTCGACTGCCACCAACGACTCTCAGGGGACAAAGTCGCGTCCCCTCCAACCAGCGCCCCATTGTGCCGGATCTCCACTGCCACCCCCGCCACCGCCTGACTCGCCGATGCCTCACGACCGAACAAGCCCAGGATCGTGGAAGGGGCAATGTAAACGACAGACGCCGTCGTTTCATCCAACAACATATTCACGTGATTGATCTTCTCATAAAGCATCGTCTTCTCATCACCCAGCATCACATAGTAACTGAACTCCAGATTTTCGACGATGCCCGATTCCGTTCGCCCCTCCGGCTTAAAAATAACCTCAACTTCGACCCACTCTTGCTTCCTTGGCAATTTCTTGGACTCGCTTGTCTCATACTCGGGAGTCTCAATGATCTCGATCGCAATGTCCTCCACCTCGACTTTCACCTGATCCTGCGCCGACGCATCTGACACCACGACATGTGCGAGCGCTCCGAGGGCACAAGCAATAACCAGCGATAGAGAATTCTTCATGTGCATATTGGGGTTATGAAAATTCCAGCATTGCAACCGGAACTCTTGGGGACTTTTGGCACAATGGATATTTTTACCCGCGATGACCAGAAAATTATTGAGGGTTGAAAAACAACGCGGAGGTGAAAGCTACCGATTCAAGCCAAGCACTTCAAGCGTCTATCTTCAAAAAGTTACGAAAGTAGGCAATCGTTTCACTAATCCCTTCATCAAACGCAACTTGAGGTTCCCAACTCAATACCTCTTTTGCACGTCCAATATCGGGTTGACGCACTTTCGGATCATCAACCGGCAATGGCTTCAGCTCGATCTGCGAAACGGAGTCGATCTTTCCCAAAATCTTTTCCGCAAACTCCAGGATCGTCATCTCTTTTGGATTCCCAATGTTTACCGGCTCATTGAAACGGCTCTGTGACAATCTGAAAATCCCATCGATCAAGTCCGAGACATAGCAGAAACTTCTCGTCTGCGAACCGTCTCCAAATACAGTCAAAGGCTCTCCCTTTAATGCCTGTCCGATAAACGCCGGCACCACTCGGCCATCTTCCAGCCGCATTCGTGGACCGTAGGTATTAAATATTCTCACTATCTTCGCGTCCACGCCGTGATAACGATGATATGCCATCGCCATTGCCTCCGCGAATCGCTTCGCTTCGTCATAAACCCCGCGAGGCCCTATCGGATTCACATTCCCCCAGTAGTCTTCGGTTTGCGGGTGCACCAGCGGATCACCATAAACCTCAGAAGTCGAAGCCAATAAAAACGCTGCCCCCTTCGCTTTTGCTAAGCCCAGAGCGTTATGCGTTCCCAATGCACCCACCTTCAACGTCGGTATCGGGAACTCAAGGTAATCAATTGGACTGGCCGGAGAGGCAAAATGAAAAACCACATCCACCTCTCCTGGAACAAAAATGTAGTTGGATACATCATGTTCGAAAAAATGGTAGTCCGCGTTCCCAGCCAAATGTCCAATGTTCCGGTCGGAACCCGTAATGAAGTTGTCAATCCCAATGACGCGATATCCTTCGCCAAGTAGACGATCCGTTAGGTGAGATCCCAAAAATCCCGCTCCACCCGTCACGACCGCTATCTTTCTGTCATCCGACAATCGGCTACTAAATATGCTCATTCCGTTTCAAAAGCTTTCTCTCCCGCCACTCGGTAAGTTACTAACACCTTTCCCTTCATACTTCAACTAGGCCCAAGCCTTCGGTCCATTTTACTCGCAGCTCTGCCGCACTCTATCGTGCGCCGGCCCCGAATAACACAACAGGAATCGTTTTGAGCAAGATCTTGAAATCAAGCCACATCGACCAATTATCGATATATTCCAAATCCAGCGAAACCCAATCATCGAAACTGGTAATCCTGTTCCGCCCCCGCACCTGCCAAAGGCAAGTCATCCCTGGTTTGACGCTAAGCCGCCGTCGCTGTGCCGACTTCACAATGCGTTCCACTTCGTAAATTGGAAGCGGACGTGGTCCTACCAAACTCATCTCTCCTCGCAAGACATTGATCAACTGCGGAAGCTCATCAATGCTCAGATGCCTCAAAAGTGAACCGAATTTGAACACACGTGGATCCTTCTCCAACTTGAAAACCGGGCCAGTCATCTCATTTTGCTCTTCCAGACTCGCGCGCTCTTCCTCAGCTCCAATATGCATCGTCCTGAATTTATACATTCGAAACGGTCGCCCATACCGGCCCCCTCGCATCTGCTTGAATATCACAGGCCCTTTGGAGGAGAAGCGAATACCAATTGCTGCGATACCCCAAATCCAAGCCGTAAGAATCAACAAAACAAGCGCCCCCGCTCGATCAAAAAGATTCTTAAACATCAGTGCCCAAGAAGCTTCGGGGGTCGACTGAAAAACAAGCATGGGAATACCTCCCACTGAGTCAAAATTTGGCCGCGTAATCGAGGTGCGTATAAACCCGGCTGATAGCCACGCCTCAACCCCCTCGGTCTCACAAGCCTTGATCGCTTCTTCGACACGATTAAAATGCACGTGCCCGGCTGCAAACAAAACTCGCTGGGCATTGTGCTTCTGAAAGGCCTTCACCAGGTCAACCACCGGTTGGCGCGAGATATCAATCTCCTGCACCACGTCAAATTCCATACGCTGCTCGACCGGAATTGACGACAGCATCGCCGCTACATCTTCCGGCACCCCCGCAACAATCACCTGCTCTCGAATTCCCTTGTCACTCAGACGCCTCCGAATAATCGCCTTCACCACCGCTTCCTTCGTCAAAAGGAAAACCATCACCACCGCAGGCAATGTCAAAAACACGAACCGACTTTGCTCGACCGTCTTCACAAAAACAACAACCGCCCCAACCATCAATCCCAACCCCAAAACTGCTCCGAATACCTGACGAATCGAGGTGATAACGGTCTTCTGTAGCGGATGGCGATAATACCCCTGAATCTCAAGCGCGATTGGCGTAAAGGGAACAATAATCGCTCCCAGCCAAATGAAGTCTTTGAGGGGGGCGATTGGACCTTGGCCAAAATCAAACCGAAATCGTATCGAATGACAGATTACAAACGCGATTGCAACTAAGGCCGCATCGATAATCTGGTTGAGCTGAAGATTGATTTCCTGTTTGCGTCCAAGCATTCTGGAGGGAAATTCTGCGCCACAGTAAACAACCGACGCAGAGGAATAGCAAATGACCGGGCTTCTACCATCAATTTTGTTGCCGGACACCCCCCAACCAAAGGTGGTTGCCACAATCCATCACCCAGATGATCTCTTAATTCTCACCTCAACTCTCCCGCCAAATTCATCTGATATTCTAGAATTTCGCCTCGATCAATTGCTCTCCACCACCACTCCTGCCGACCTGGAAATCCCATCGCCTCCTCCTCTTCCTTCGATTATTACAGCTCGTCACCCGCAAGAAGGAGGCGCCAATGGTCTCAATGACGACACCCGGTTGGAACTCATTCTCAAGCATATTCCCGTCGCTGCGGCTGTTGATATCGAAATCGCTTCCCTCAACCTTATTCAGGAAATCGCCCCTCGGATTGAGTCGCAAGAGACCAACCTCATTCTCTCATGGCACGATTTCGAAGGAACACCCAGCCTAGAAGAACTCCGTAGTAGAATCGAAAACGCAAAATCACTTGGCGCCGATATTGTGAAGCTGGCAACAAAGCTGCGCAGCCTCGATGACCTCAACCGCCTCCTAGAATTGGTCACCGATCCTCCTTCCCTCCCGCTCAGCGTGATGGGAATGGGTGCATTAGGACCAACATCTCGCATCCTTCTCGGACAATACGGCTCATGCCTAAACTACGGCTACCTATCCCAACCAAACGCTCCGGGCCAGTGGCCGGCACATCTGCTTAAAACAGTCCTCGAGTCACTGGGCCCAATCAACTCATAACAAAGCAAAACGATAAAGCCCTTCTAGCTTATCACCTCTACCGGTGCATCTGGCAAAGCCTTGAGAAAGGCACTGCCGTAACGCTTCGTTAAAACTCGATTGTCTAACAAAACGACGATTCCAGTGTCTCGGTGAGATCGTATCAGCCTGCCAATGCCTTGCCGCAGCTTCAGAATCGCCTCGGGCAACGAATACTCCATGAAGGCGTTGCCGCCCCCTTCTGCAATCTGCTCTAGTCGCGATGCAACCAAGGGATGATCCGGCACGGCAAAAGGCAATCGCGTCACAATAACGTTCGACAATGCCTCCCCAGGTACGTCCACTCCGGTCCAGAATGTGTCCGTTCCAAACAAAACACTCGTCGTATCCTCCCTAAATTCAGTCAACAATTGCCCGGCCGACTGCCCATCCCCCTGTTTCAGTAGCGTCCACCCCCGCTCCAAAAAATAATCCTGCGCCCGCTCCGCAACACTCCGAAGCAATCGGTAACTCGTAAATAATACAAATGCCTTCCCTTCCGATTGATCAACAAAGTGCCGAATCCACTTCGCTAAAGCTTCCTCATACCCCTCCCCGTCTGGCGCAGGCATCGACCTTGGCACGTATACCCGCATCTGTCTCTCGTAATCAAAAGGACTCCCAATGCACACCGCTTCCACCCCCTCCGCCCCAATCCGATCCCGAAAATACCGCAAGTCCTCCGTGCCGATCGATAGCGTGGCACTTGTCATGACGCATGGACGCCCTTGCGAGAACAATAGTTCTCGAAGCCGCGTTGCCATATCCACGGGCGCCGCATTTAACGTCAACGAACGACCCGCTCCTCCCGACTTTTCAATCCAATAGACATGGTCGTCCAAATCCTGGTCCAAAAACGCCCGCACACTCAATCGCGCATCTCTGAGTCGACCTGCCAAATCATCAAGCTCAATTCGGTCTCGCTCCTCCTTTTGGTCCTCCGCCAGATCTCGCAACCGCTTCTCCACTTCTACAAGGGGTGACCCTAAAGTGTTCTCCACTAGATCAGGCTCACGGACGCGGAATTCTCGCCCATAGTCTCCAAATCGACAACTTCCTTCAACGTCTGAGAAAAATTCATCAATCGCCCCATGCAACTCTTTGACCGCTTCAATGCCTCGCGCATCTGCCAAACGTCGCAACAATCCCTTTCGCGTCTTCTCGTGATATAATCGCTGCGCCTCGTGTCGAAGACCGTATTGAGAAACTCCTAAGCCCAGTTGACGCTGGGCCACGCTCTCAATTGTATGGGCCTCGTCAAAGATGACAAAGTCTTCTGGAAATAAAAATCCTCGCTCCCCGTCATCCATCCCTTCCATCGAAGCTAGCAACGTGAAAAACAAGGTGTGATTCAATACCACGACATCTGCCTCCCCCACACGACGCCTCGTCTCTTGATAAAAACAAAGACTACCCGCTCCGCAGGTCTTCGGCGTGCAGGCATTGCTCTCGCTGCAAACCTGCGCCCATAGTCCCGGCTTCGGAGTAAATCCCAAGTCCGTCAAAGTCCCGTCCCTCGTCTCTTCACACCATTCTCTAATTTCCTCTAGTTCATCCCGGTCCCCCTTCGAAAATAGGTCTTCCCCCTGTTTTAGCGCCCACTTCAATCGATTCGGACAAACGTAGTTTCGGCGCCCCTTCAACAATACCGCCTCGAAATCTTCTTCCATCACTTTCTTCAGAATCGGGATGTCTTTACCGATAAGCTGTTCCTGCAGTTGAATCGTGTGCGTAGAAATGACCGCCTTGCTCATGGTCTCTCGGGCATAGCAAACCGCAGGAACCAAATACGCGAGCGACTTGCCCACACCCGTACCAGCCTCGATCACCAATGCCTTCGACTCCGAAAGAGTCGTCGCCACGCGTCGTGCCATCTCCTGTTGCTGCGGCCGATACTCAAAATCCCGCGATCGCGAGAGCATTCCCCTCTCCGAGAAAAAATCTCCCATCTCCTCAGCAAACTTGCCCGGCATCCCCCCCTCCGTTATCGAAATCATACGCTCCGCTGCAGCCTCCCCTCTTCTCGACATGACTCGCTATCTTGACGATTTCTGCTCCAATTTCTTGACCCCCGCGCACAGACGGTCCATCTAAAACTAGGCATGTCCCTCATCGCTTCCCATTCGCACTTTGCCCACATTGCCATCGAGGACGCATAGGAATCGCATTGAGTAAATTCGTCCAGTCATTTTTGTCCGGTTTGCGCAAATTCGCCGACTCCCCCCGGACTTCTCCCCTCCTCCTCATAGCGGGCATACTCATAGCGGGCTTTGCTGCCCTCGCCTTCGTTCAAAATAACCTCGACACCGCGTGGCTCGATCACGAAATCATCCAAATTGGCATCAATGTCGCCCCTCCCTTTAACGTGCCGACGTTCTCTCCTGAGACTTTCATAAAGCACGAAATCCCATACCTTCTCCCCGCCCTCGGGAGCTTCTACCTCCTCGGCGTCGCCCTTTGTATCCCCGGTTTCATCGCCTCGCTCTATCGCCGAAGAAACAAAACCTGGTTGAAACCCATCGCTCTCATGTGCCTCGCTCTCCTCGCCGCATGGATCCCCTATGAGATCGCCGTGACACTTCCCGTCGCTCTCACCAGCCATCTGGGCGAAGTTCCTGCCCCCGTCTACACCATTCTCAAGACAATCCTCATTGGTCTCCTGATAGCCTCGCCGGCCCTGCTCGCCGCATACTACGCTCGGGCAAAACTTATGGAGCGATACGTCCTGCAAAACTTTATCGTGCCCTTCCTGTTTTGCTTCGTCGGTATCCTGGCCATCTGGGTGATTTACGACCTCAGCGACAACGGCCCCAATTTTTTGGAAGCTAAAACTCCGCTCTTGCAAGTCGCTTGGTTCTACATCCAGCGACTACCGCAAGTCGTACTCCTCATCATGCCCGTTACTCTCCTTCTCGCCGTTCTCTACTGTCTCGGCAAAATGTCACGCTCAAATGAGCTCATCTCAATGCTCGGCGCCGGTAAAAGCCTCACAAGCATCCTCAAACCCATCTTCGTATTCGGCGCCATGGCAGCCCTCGTCTGCCTCATTCTCAACTACGAGTGGGCTCCCTGGGCGGAAGGGAATCAAGACTCTATGCTCGAAAAACTCAGCAGAAAGGGCGAAGAGAAAGCTGCCGCTGTCAACCAAATGCACCAGAACGACACGGGAAATCGGACTTGGTTTATCGGTCTGATTCCCTTCGATCTCGTCAAAAATAAACTCCGCAACGTCGAGGTCCGCCAACGTGACGAATCCGGCCGCATCGTCACAACCATTTTCGCCAATTCTGCCTTCTGGTTCTCCCAAATCGGCCATTGGAAGTTCTACAATGGAAGAAGAATCATCTACAACGACCCGCAGTCGAGCTCGCCGGGAACTCGCTACCTCATCGAAGACTTTTCCTCCTACGACGTCGAAAGCCCATGGGATGAAAACCCTTGGAAACTCATCAGCTCAAGCCTCAAAGCCGAATACCTCGGCATCCCGCAACTCACCTCATACCTCAAAACGAATCACGACTTTACCGAGTCAAAGCTCGCCCCTTTCCGCACCCATTGGCACTATCGATGGTCCTTGCCCTTTAGTTGCATCGTCGTCGTGCTCTTCGCCGCCCCGCTCGGCGTCGTCTACTCCCGTCGAGGAATCCTCGGCGGCGTCGCTACTTCAATCTTTATTTTCGCCCTCCTCATCTTCACCAGTCACTTTTTCCTCGCCCTCGGCAAAGGGGGTCACCTCCCACCCATCGTCGCCGCATGGCTCACAAACTTCGTGTTCCTCGGGGTCGCAATCGCCCTCTATTGGTCGAAGGCCCGCAATCGAGAACTCCCCAGATTGAGAATTGTCAGCCGTCTCTTCAAGCGCTCGCGCTGATTGTTCTTGGCCCCCCCTCTTTCCTTGCCTATTTTCCGCCTCACATCTATGGCCATCGTCGAAAAATGGAACATCAAAGCCAGAGCTCATCACTGCTCTAAAACGGAACAAAAGTTTTCCGAGGGAGAGCCCTTCTACACCGCACTCTTCGAAGACCCGAATACGGATGGCTTCCTGCGAAGAGACTACTCCGAAGCTGCATGGGAAGAACTCCAGGACTCGCTTAAACCCTTTTCCTTCTGGCGGTCCACATACGAACCCCCGCCTGCAGAGGATACTGGACCAATTGTGGAAAAACAAACCGCCGAGTCACTCCTCCGGCGCCTTATCGAAGAAGACGAGGCTCATACCGAAAACGCCCGATATGTGCTCGCAGTGATGCTCGAGAGAGATAAAAAGCTCAGGCAAACCGATACGCAGCAAACCAAGAACGGAAAATATCTCATCTATGAACTTCGTGAATCCGGAGAAGTGATTATCGTAAAAGACCCGAAACTCCACCTCGAGGAGGTGGAACCCATTCAGGACGAAGTCAGTCAACTCCTCGGCGCCCCACCGCGCGTCCACGGCAATCCAGAGGGATCACACCTTCCCGGTAGCGACCCTGCCTCACCACAAACCTCTCCCCGAGAGAAAGAAGAACCCTGAACCGCCCGCTTGCTCGCGCGCACCTTTCCGCCTAAATTTTTCAATGCTTCATTGGTTTCAGGATGGTCGGTTCCCGCTCTACCTCGCACCCATGGCCGGCGTTACCGATCGTGTGTTTCGTGGGCTCTGCAAGGAACTTGGTGCCGACGTCATGGTCACCGAGTTTGTATCCTCTGAGGGTATCCTTCGCCGAGACGACCGGACTCGAAAATACACCGAGTTCGACAATGCTCAGCGTCCCATCGGCGTCCAATTATTCGGCGCCGACGGAGAAAACATGGCGGACGCTGCCAATAAAATCATCGATTGGAAACAGCCCGATTTTATCGATCTGAACTTCGGATGCCCCGTAAAGAAGGTGGTCTCCAAAAACGGTGGCTCTTCACTTCTCAGAGATTGCCCTCTTCTTGCAAAAACCGCTTCCGCAGTCGCCCACGGAGTCAAACAACGGGTTCCCGTTACCGCAAAGATTCGCATCGGTTGGGATACTTCTTCCATCAACGCTCCCACCGTCTGCCGCATTCTCGAAGATTGCGGTATCCAAGCCATCGCCGTCCACGGTCGAACACGCGCGCAAGGCTACTCCGGTGAAGCGGATTGGGAGGTCATAAACGAGTGCGCCCAAAGCGTTTCGATTCCTATTGTAGGCAACGGCGATATCGCAAACGGACGTGACGTCGAACTCCGCAAATCGACCACCACCATTAGTGGTTGCATGATCGGCCGGGCCGCCATGCAGAATCCTTGGGTCTTTCAGCAGGCCAAACACTACCTTGAAACCGGAACACAATCAGAATCGGTTTCCATCAATGACAGATTGGATTTCATCCGACGCCATTGTCGACTTGCCATCGAATGGGGGAGATATGGCGATGAAAAACACACCCTCATGTCCATGCGCTCGCGCCTCATGGCATACTCAAAAACCCTGCCTCGCGGCAAATACCTCCGCACTCAATTTTCCACCCTCTCTTCGTTGGCACAGCTCGACTCTCTCTTCGAAGACTATGCCAATCTTGCATGCAAATATCCCTGCGTCGCCGCCTGACTCTCGCCGTTTATGCCAATTGAACCAAACATCTATTTCTTCATTATCCTCCTGACCGTGATCGGCCTGTACGCCCTGAGCCTCATTTCCAATCTCCTAAATCTGAAAGCACTCTCGCCAAACCTGCCCAATGAGTTTGCTGATACATACGACCCAGAAAAGTATCGGCTGTCCCAGGACTACACGTGCGTCACAACACGGTTTGGCCTCTTGGCATCAGCCACCTCCCTGTGCATCTTTCTGGCGTTTTGGCTCTGTGGTGGCTTTGAGTGGCTCGACCAATTCTCACGGAATTTCAAGCAAGGCCCCATCGCCACGGGGATCATTTTCATCTCCCTCCTATTCCTCGCCGGCCATTTCCTCGACCTTCCCTTCGAGATCTACGACACCTTTGTGATTGAAGAGCGATTTGGCTTCAACAAAACGACCCCCGCCGTATTCGTTCTCGATCAAGTAAAGAGCCTCCTTCTCAGTGCAGCCCTCGGTATCCCCATCCTCGCCCTTCTCCTCTATTTGTTCAGCTCCTACGAATACGCGTGGCTCTACGGTTGGATCGCCGTCTCCGCCCTTTCGCTCCTCCTTGTCTATCTTGCCCCACGCTTCATCCTTCCACTCTTCAACAAGTTCAGCCCTCTCGAGGACGGAGATCTCAAATCAGCTATCCACGATATGGCACAAAAATGCAATTTCCCCCTGACAGAAGTCTCCATCATGGACGGCTCAAAAAGGTCAAACAAATCAAACGCGTTCTTCACTGGATTCGGAAAAAACAAAAAGATCGCGCTCTTCGACACACTCATCAAAAATCACGGCACACAGGAACTCGTCGCGGTCCTTGCCCACGAAATTGGCCACTTCAAAAAAAGGCACATCCACCAAGGGATCATCCTCGGCATCCTTCAAACGGGCCTCTTGTTTTTCATCTTCAATCTGTTCCTGAACAACCCGGAGCTCTTCGCCGCTTTTGGTGTCTCGCAAGTTTCGGTCTATTTGAGCCTTGTCCTCTTCGCTCTCCTTTTCAAACCCATTAACAAAATCCTCTCCGTCCTTCTCGCCATCCTCAGTCGGAAGAATGAGTTTGAAGCCGATGCCTATGCCGCAAAACACACCGGCTCTCCAGAATCACTCATTACCGCTCTCAAAAAGCTGTCCGCTGACAATCTCTCCAATCTCACCCCACACCCGCTCCTGGTCTTTCTTACCTATTCGCATCCGCCGACCCTCAAAAGAATCGCTGCCCTTCGCAGCCTGGCCCATCCCGGGCCACAAGACCTCCAGAAGCTCTCCTAGCCGGCGTCACAAAGATTTGTGAAGAGTATGGCCCAGTACTTGCTTCTTCCGCACCTCAGGCTACAATGTGGAGGCCTCCCCCCTCCAAAACATGTCTGGCCCTAGTCTCCAACAGTCCCAATCACTTGGTCTGCAGCAACAACAGACCATTGCGCCACAAATGCAGCAGAGCCTGCTGATCCTTCAGGCGCCGACGCTCGAATTGAGGCAATTAATCCAGCAAGAGCTGTCCGCAAATCCCACCCTCGAGGATCTTACAGAAGAAATATCTCTCGAAGAAACAACTCAAGACCCTGAAGATGACGAGTTCGAAGAGGAATTCGCTGCCCTCTCCCAACTCGATGACGAATGGCGAGACTACATGGCTCAATCCCGCTCGGTGTCCGCCCGCTCCGCGGAGGAAGAAGAAAAACGCCAATTCCTTCTCGACTCGCTGGTCGACCCCATCACCCTCCAAGAACACCTCCTCGAACAACTCGGCACCTCCGAACTCAACGCCGATGATCGAAAAATCGGCGAGTTGCTAATTGGCAATATCGATGACGCCGGCTTTCTTCAGGTCTCGCTGGAAGACCTCTGTTTCTCAAGCGGTATTCCTCTCCCGGAACTCACAAAAGTGAAGCAAGTCATCAATTCCTTCCACCCCATCGGGGTCGGGGCTGAAGATCTCGCCGAATGCCTCTCCATTCAGCTCGACCGTCTGGGCAAACAACACAGCCTCGAATCACGAATCGTCAGCAATCACCTCGATGACCTCGCCAAAAAAAGATATCCTCTCATCGCCCGAAAACTCGGGGTCTCCACGGAACAGGTAAGCCGCGCCGCAGACTTCATCGCCACCCTCGAACCAAAGCCAGGAAGAATCTTTGGCTCCGACCTCAGCCGATACATCACTCCCGACGTCATCATCGAGCGTAACGGCGAAGGTGGGTATCGCATTGGCCTGAATAACGACCAAGTCCCCCACCTACGCATCAGCAATACTTACAAAGACATCATGTCCCAATCCGGAAACAAAACCGAGGTGAGGGACTACATACGCGATAAAATCCGCAACGGAAAATTCCTCATTCGTAGTATCCACCAACGGCAGGACACCATCCGCCGGATCTCAGAACAGATCGCCGGACGGCAATGCGACTTTCTCGATGGAGGCCCCGCCTGCTTGAAGCCGATGAACATGGCCCAAATCGCCGACGCCATCGGTGTTCACGAAACCACCGTAAGCCGAGCCATTGCCGGCAAATACATCGCCACTCCCCATGGCGTATTCGAAATGAAATACTTCTTCACACCCGGCTACCAAACCGAATCTGGAGAAAGTATGAGCAACACCAGCGTCAAAGGTGCCCTCGCTGAACTCGTCAGAAACGAGGATCCCACCAAACCCTATAGCGACCAAAAACTCGTCGCCCTCTTGAAAGATCAAGGGATCAACATCGCACGTCGAACCGTCGCAAAGTATCGCGACGAACTCAATATTCTCCCCAGCAATATGCGGAAGTCATACTGATCCGTTGCCCCGCAACGAAAATCGATGCTCGACATCCGCCTTCACATGCTCCTCTGTTCTTAGCCAGCTCGTCGCCACCATGCCCTCGGACACCCAAGTTCGCGAAGCCCTTTCCCAAGTAAACTACCCCGGATTTAGCCGGGATATTGTCTCTTTTGGACTCGTCAAAGATATCTCCGTCAACGGAGACGATGTCACCGTCGAACTTTCTCTCGCCACGCGTGATCCCAAAATTCCCAAACTGATACTCGAAGGCGCTCAAGCCGCGCTGAACGCCATCCCCCAAATCGGCGATGCCAAAGTCAAATTTGATATCAAAGATCCACCACATACCGCCCCCCAGCCCGACGCCGCTGGTGGAAACGACTCCGTCGGCCAGTCAAGCATCCCCGGAGTAAAAAACATCATTGCCATCGCTTCCGGAAAAGGTGGCGTCGGAAAATCCACCGTGGCATCCAATCTCGCCGTCGCTCTCTCCCAATCCCCCGGTCAACCTTCCGTCGGGCTATGCGACTGTGATCTCTACGGTCCTAGCATTGCACTCATGTTCGGGGCCGACGATCAGCCTCTCGCCAATGAACAAAACCAAATCATTCCGATTATCCGCCATGGACTAAAGATTATGTCCATGGGGCTTCTCCTTGATGATACGTCCGCCGCGATTGTGCGAGGCCCAATGGCCACCCGATACACACAGCAATTCCTCCGCCAGGTCGCGTGGGATCACCTAGACTATCTGATTCTCGACCTTCCCCCGGGCACTGGAGACATCCAACTCACAATTGTCCAAACAGTCGCCCTCACCGGCGCCATAATCGTTACCACGCCGCAGGAAGTCGCGCTCATCGACGCTCGGAAAGCCGTGTCGATGTTCGGAAAAGTGAATGTTCCCATTCTTGGGATCGTCGAAAACATGAGCTACTTTGAATGTGATCGTGGCACCCGATATGACATTTTTGGTAAAGGCGGCGGCGCAAAAGAAGCCGAACGCCTCGGCGTGCCCCTCGTCGGTCAAATCCCGATCGATATCGCCACACGCGAAAGAGCCGACCAAGGAACGCCTGTTGCAACTCTTCCGCAAGACGAATCATCAGCCAGCAAGGCATTCCACCAAATCGCAGCAAGAGTCCGTGGTGCGATACCTAAGATGTCTTAAACAATTTCCTTGCCCGAAGAGCACTGCCGTGCAACAATAATCATCCCCCTAACCGTACGAAAACAATGAGTAAGTCCCATAGCTCTCAAACTGGTGTGGACGACTCCCTCCTGAAAAACTCGAGCCTATACAAAGAGTTCCTTGCCGAACGCGAAGAAATTCTTAGACATAAATGGCTCAAGAGCGAAGAAACCGGAAAAGATATCGGTTTCGAAAGCGCACTCCTCGATTGGATGTTGAATCATCGGGCCGACTGGCGTGCGACTCGCAACAAAGCGTCCGCCTAATGGCTTTGCGGACCTTGTCCTGGCGTTTACACGTCTAAGGTCGCAAACTTATCAGCGACCATTCGCTCAATCACCGCTTCGATTGCCTCGTCTCCAATCCGCTTGATCACCTCGTCAATAAAACCAAACGTGATCAACTTCCTAGCCTGCTCCGGCTCTACCCCACGGGATAAAAGATAAAACAATTGCTCCTCGTCGATTTGACCCGCAGTCGCTCCATGACTGCATTTTACCTGATCCGCATTAATCTCCAGTCCAGGCATTGAGTTAGCTTCCGCCTCGTTGCTCCCCAGTAAGTTGCGACACTTTTGATAGGCATCGGTGTAATGGGCTTCCTGATCGACCTGAATCAGACCCGCAAAAATCGTGCGCGCTTGATCATATAACGCGTTTTTGTACAACAAATCACTCGTAGTCCGCGGAGCCTCATGATGTTGCAATGTTCTCTGATCATACTCCTCAACCCCACTTGCGACGTTTGCTGACAACATGTCGCTGTTGGCCCCCTCACCGACTAAATGACTCACCCCCTCGTTCCTAACCCATCCCGCCCCTAGATTCGCAATAAAGGAAAGAGCGCTTCCATTCCTACTCACAACGGTCGAATTCATCTGCACATGCCGCGAATCGTAGGACAAATTTTGATGAATCAGGTATCGCACCTTGGCGCCTTCCCCCACCACCAAATCCCCAACTCCCACCGAAAGCGAAGCATCCTGGCCAATCTCATCGGAAAGATAGTGCTCAATCACCGTCACCGCAGAATGGGCCTCGGCCACGATGAGGGTGTGGGGGAACACCGCCACATCCCGCCCGCTCGTCCAATGATAGACTTCAATCGGCGCCTTCACCTCTACCCCCTTCGGAACGAACACAAAGACTCCGGCCCGCACCACCGCCTCGTGAAGAGCCGCAAGCTTCGCACCACCCAACTCTTGTTCGCCCGCCATGAAATGAGCCCGAACCAATTCGGGGTGAAACTCAACCGCCTCCGCCAATGGCAACACAACCAAGTCGGAATGGCCCGGCCCATCTCGAGAAATCAACCGATCATTTGCAAACACGAAGCGGGAGGATATCGACTCCAAATAATCAGACCGCTGAATCATGTCCGCTGCGTTCTCTTCCGCAACATGATCAGCATGTCGATACCCATCCAGATTCAAATTCTTTAGATTCGCAAAACGCCAAGCCTCATCTCGCCGCGCCGGCATCGGAATCGATTCAAAGCGATCCCACGCCGCTTCTTGACGCTTCGTAAACCATTCCGCCATAGGTGCCTCCTCTTTCCCCGCGGGACGAGCCTCCAAAATTCCGGTTCTCTGCTCCACCACCTGATTCAACTCCACTACTGCGTCAGACATCTCACTAAAATCCCACCAAAAAATCAGTGCGCCGTCCTCGTTTAGCCGACACTTCCTTCCATCTCCAAATCAATGAGCCGTTTCAACTCAACGCTATACTCCATCGGAAACTCGCGAACCAAATCATTTACAAATCCATTGACGCTTAAGCTCATCGCTTCCGCTTCGCTCAAACCCCTTTGCTGCATGTAGAAGATTTGCTCCTCACTCACTTGACTCACGCTTGCCTCATGCTGCGTCGCATGCTGATTTCCCCGCACGGTAATCGCTGGGTAGGTGTCTGTCCGACTGTTCGCATTGATGAGCAACGCATCACACTCGGTGTTGTTTTTACATCCCTTCAGATGCTTCGGTATATGAACCAATCCACGATAGGTCGCTTGCCCTTTGCCAACACTGATCGATTTTGAAACAATATTGGAACTCGTCTCGTCCGCCGCGTGCACCATCTTGGCCCCTGTGTCCTGATGCTGGCCGTCGTTCGCAAGGGCGATGCTAATCACCTCTCCGCGGGCTTTACGGCCTTTCATGATCACCCCGGGATACTTCATCGTCAGCCGGGATCCAATATTGCAGTCAATCCAACGAATCTCAGCGTTTTCATGCGCGACGCCACGCTTTGTAACAAGATTGAATACATTCGCACTCCAATTTTGGACCGTGATATATTGAATCTTCGCATCTTTCATCGCCACTAGTTCCACTACCGCACTGTGGAGAGTCGAGGTTTCGAACTTGGGTGCAGTGCAACCCTCCATGTAAGTCACTTCCGCTCCTTCATCGACAACAATTAGCGTTCGCTCAAATTGCCCAAAATTCTCTGCATTGATTCGGAAATACGCCTGAAGAGGATGCCTCACCTTTACTCCCGGAGGCACGTAAATAAAGCTTCCCCCACTAAACACGGCACTGTTCAATGCGGAAAACTTATTGTCACCCGTAGGAATGACTTTTCCGAACCATCTGCGAAACAGTTCGCCATGCTCACGCAAGCCCTCCGTGCTATTGACAAAAATTACTCCGTCCTTCTCCAACTCCTCCTTCACATTGGAGTATGCCGCCTCACTGTCGAATTGCGCCTCTACTCCCGCTAGAAACTTTCGCTCCTTCTCAGGTATACCTAACCGTTCAAAGGTCTCCTTCACATCGTCCGGAACTTCTTCCCAACTGCGCGTCGGTTGCTGACCCTTGGACAGGTAATACCGAATTTTGTCAAAGTCGATGTTCTCCAAATCCCCACTTGCCCAATGGGTCGGCATCGGCTTGCTCTCAAACACTTTCAGCGCACGCTTACGAAAGTCTCGCACCCACTCTGCCTCTTTCTTCACCTCGGAGATGTAGTCAATCGTCGCCTCGCTCAAACCCGTCCCCGCATCGAAACGGTAATCCTCCGGATAAACAAAGTCGCCTTGTGATTGGTCGATTGATACGACTGCCGTCGTCTGATCATCCTGCGTCTTTTCCATGATAATTATTCTGTTCGATTCCTAAATGACCTAATCACAAACCGGCGCCGGCTAATTCACCCTTGACCCAGTCGTATCCCTTTTCCTCCAACTCCAAGGCAAGCTCCTTCCCACCCGTTCTCACGACTTGGCCGTCCGCCATCACGTGCACAACATCCGGAACAATATAATCCAACAAACGCTGGTAATGAGTAATAACCAGAAAACCGCATTCGGGAGATCGCATGGCATTCACTCCCTTCGCAACGACTTTGAGCGCGTCAATGTCCAATCCACTGTCGGTCTCGTCTAGGACTGCGAATTTGGGCTCCAACATCATCATCTGCAGCACCTCATTACGCTTCTTTTCACCGCCCGAAAAACTCTCGTTCACCGAGCGTCCCGTAAACGAACGATCAATCTCCAACTCGTCCATCTTTTCATAAAGAGACTTATAGAAGGCCACTGCATCGAGCTCTTCCCCTTTCGGCATCCGCGCCTGCAAAGCGGCTCGTATAAAATTCGCATTGCTGACCCCGGGGATTTCGATCGGATACTGGAAGGCCAAAAAAAACCCCGCCCGAGACCGCTCATCGATGTCCAACGACATCAAATCCTGCCCGCCCAACGTCACCTCACCACCGGTCACCTCATAGTCTTCATGCCCCGCCAAAACCTTGGCGAGCGTGCTCTTCCCCGACCCATTCGGTCCCATGATGGCATGGACCTCCCCGTTGGGAACTTCTAAGTCAAATCCCTTGATGATCTCTCGGCCCTCGATGCCCGCCCTCAATGCTCTGATCGCTAATGAACTCATGATTTGGTTTAACTATCTACGCTGTAAGCCCAACGACGGTTTAATCCCCGTTGCCGGAACACTTCGGACAAAATCCCTTGATTGCAAATTCAACGTGATCAACCACGCTCCCACGGGGTAGTTCCCACGCGCCCGTGGCCTCCATACCTTCCTTCAAAACCACATCAGACACCTCACCGCAGGACTCACAAAAAAAATGGGCGTGCTCACGCAAGTTCGGGCAATACCGCGAGGCTTCTCGATCCACGTTCACTTGTTTCACCAACCCACACTGCGTCAAGGTCTCCAGGCAGTTGTAAACGGTCGCCAACGAAATGCTGGGAACACGACTTCTTGTTCGATCAAAAACCTCCGAAGCCGTTGGATGATCACGCTCAGACATTAAGACGTCGTAAACCACACGGCGCTGCTTGGTCATTCGAAAATCGCCCAGTTCCTCAGCTAAACGGCTCTCACAAGTGGTATCGGTTTTCATTTCTTGAGACTTAGAATCAATAAAAAAGGTAGCGAACGACTTCTTTATATCAAGAATAATTCTAAAAGAACGCCCTATCGCCCGTCAATTCAACCCTCCTTTCCTAGATCAGCCCCAAAAAAACCTTTCCCGCTCCGCACTCGAACCGCTATCCATTCACTATGCATCTCGGTCTCATCGGCTGCGGAAAAATGGGTCAAGCCCTCATCAAAGGTGTCCTGCATGCCCAACTCTGCGCCCACGAGGAAATCACCATCCACGATAGGTTTGCCGAACCAGTCAACCACTTGGTCTCCACGCTCGGTCTCCACGCCGCCGGTTCCAACCAAGCGGTTGCCGACCAAGCAGACACCGTCATCCTGGCTGTCAAACCCTCAGACATCGTCTCATTGCTGACACAGCTCACCCACACCAACACGCCCACGCTGTTCATCTCAATCGCTGCCGGAATTCGAATTTCCACCCTTGAACAAGCACTCGAAATCCCGCAAAGCCACCATCGCATCATACGCGTGATGCCCAACACGCCCGCTCTCATCAGAAAAGCCGCATCCGCCTACACTATCGGTTCCACCGCCACCGAATCCGATGCCGCCTCGGCCGAGAGAATCCTTGGCGCCGTGGGTCTCATCGAACGCGTCCCCGAGAATCTTCTTGATGCCGTCACCGCCCTCAGCGGCAGCGGCCCTGCCTACATTTTTGCAATGATCGAATCAATGATTGCTGGAGCCATCGACCTCGGACTCAATCCCTCCACCGCCCGCCATCTCACCCTTCAAACCGTAATTGGTGCGGCAGAAATGGTCGCCGAAACAGGAGAATCACCCGCTCAGCTGCGAGAAAACGTGACCAGCCCAAATGGTACAACTTTTGCCGCCCTCCAATCCATGCAGGCGAACCACTTCGATGAAACCATCCGCAGTGCGATCGAGGCCGCCCATTCCCGCTCACTCGAGCTCGGCAAGCAGTCCGCTGACGAGTTTCCACTTCAAACCGACTGAATGGGATGCGACCCCTCGCAGTTTCGCTAACCCTTGTCCGTTACCGCACCCTTCGAGGCGGATGTCACAAGTCTCGCATATTTCGCCAGGACCCCTCGGCGATATCGTGGCTTTGGTTGCTTCCAAGCCGCTTTCCGCCGCTTCATTTCCGCCTTGGAAACCTTCCAGTCAATCACCCGCTTCTTCGCGTCAATCGTGATCTCATCCCCGTTCTTTACTAATCCAATCGGCCCACCCACATAAGCTTCCGGGGTTATGTGCCCCGCAACAAAACCATGACTCCCCCCGGAAAAACGACCGTCTGTGATCAAGGCCACGTCGTCCCCCAAGCCGCGCCCCATGATCGCGCCCGTCGGCCCTAACATTTCGCGCATCCCTGGACCGCCCTTGGGGCCTTCCATGCGAATGACAATGACATCCCCTTTCCTGACCTTTCCTCCTAGAATCGCTTTCATAGCCGCCTCCTCTGAATCGTAAACGCGAGCCCTCCCCGTGAAACGCTCCCCTTCCTTACCACTGATCTTGGCGACCGCCCCTTCCGGAGCAAGACTGCCATACAAAATGACAAGATGCCCGTCCTTTTTGATCGGGTTACCCATCGGTCGAATGATTTCTTGTCCACGCGGATAACGACCCTTTACCCTGGCCAAATTCTGCTTCAGAGTCTTCCCTGTCACCGTTAGACAATCCCCATGCAAAAGCCCCTCCTTCAAAAGGGTCTTCATCAATGGCAACGTGCCGCCAATCGATACGAGGTGAGCCATCTCGTATTTGCCACTCGGCTTCAAATCCGCCAGCACGGGGACTCGCTTGCCGATTCGCGTGAAATCATCAATCGACAAACGCACCCCAGCCGTGTCCGCCATCGCCAGCAGGTGCAGAACCGCATTCGTCGACCCGCCCACAGCCATCACCATCGTAATGGCATTCTCAAACGCCTCACGCGATAGAATATCGCTAGGACGAATCCCACGTTGAATCAGATGCAGCACCGCTGCACCCGCATCATGACAGTCCATCATCTTCTCATCAGAGACCGCTGTCTGCGAAGAACTGTTCGGCAAGCTCAGACCCAGCGCTTCAATTGCCGTCGCCATCGTATTGGCCGTATACATCCCCCCACACGCACCCTCTCCGGGAATCGCGTTCTCCTCGATCTGCTGCAAACGTCGATCAGAAATTCGTCCCGTAGCATGCTGCCCCACTGCCTCAAACACCGACACAATATCCAATTCCTCACCGTCCAAACACCCCGGCAATATCGAGCCGCCGTACACAAAAACCGCGGGTCGATTGAGCCGGGACATCGCCATGATAAATCCCGGCATATTCTTGTCGCACGCACCTAAGCCCACCAGACCGTCAAAGCCTTCACAGCCGGCCACGGTCTCAATCGAATCGGCAATCACCTCGCGGGATACAAGAGAATACTTCATCCCCTCCGTCCCCATCGAAATACCATCCGATATGGTGATCGTGTTGAACTGCACGGGTTTCCCCCCCGCTGCCTCCACCCCCTTGGCTGATTGCGCCGCCAGACGGTTCAAATGAATGTTGCACGGCGTTACCTCGCCCCATGCCGAGACGACACCGATCTGATTTTTCCGGAAATCCTTCCGGCCGAATCCCACCGCGTGCAGCATCGCACGGCTCGGAGCTCTGTCGGGACCATCCACAACCGCAGAGGAATACCGCCGATCCAATGCGACCCGCTTCTCTTTGCTGCTCTTCTTTTTCATGCGCTCAACGAAATGCCCTCTGGGAAAGGCCTCCCAAAGAAGGGCTCAGCATCCTTCTCTGGAATCCAGCTACCGTCAAGCTCCCCCTCAGTCCCAATTACCCGGTATGCCACCGCCAAACCAGACCACCCAACCAACCAACCGACGCGCTACACGATCAATCCGAAGCATGCCGCCCATCGCAATCCCAATTCCCTTGCGCCCGCCGGCATCCGGCCGGGCCATTTATCAAAATTATAAAACCTGAAAGCTGATTTCCCATCTGCGTCCCACCGGGCGACTAGAGATAGCCGCACCAGTAAGAAAAGAAGCGCGAACCACCCCTCACTCCACGCATGATTGTGCATGTTGACCACTCCCACCCCCGTCCTCTCCAGCTACCCTCAGAACAACATCGGCCATCCCCTTCTCTGCCACCGCTCTTCGAACGCGTAGCGATGCCTCTGCGCTCCAGGGCTGAAGACTCTCTTGGCGGCAACACTGATCTCACCGTTTTGCCACGAATACACTCATTCACACGACCCCCGCATTTCACGCAAAGAAGGCTACGTCCGCCAGAAGCAATTCAAAAAGCATTTCCTAAACCCACAAATTCCGATCCAAAGTCCGATACTGAATTGCTTCCAACACATGCTCACACTGGATCCCCTCGCTCCCATCCAAATCCGCCAAGGTCAGCGCCACCTTTAATATCCGATCATGCGCCCGCGCACTGAAATTCAAATCCCCCATCGCCTGCTCCAATAAATCCGCCCCTTCTCGGTCCAGCACACAATGCGCTCTTACCAACTTGGGAGTCATCGCCCGATTGCAGCGCACCCTTGTCTCCTCCCGATATCGAACTTCCTGTGCCGCCCGCGCCGCCATCACCCGCTCGCGAATCATCCCTGAACTCTCGCCCACTGCATCTCCCGCCAATTCCCTGTAATCCACAATCGGCACCTCCACGTGCAAATCAATCCGATCCAACAAAGGACCGCTGATCCGCTGCCGGTACTTTGCAATCTGATTGGGACTACACCGGCACTCCCGTTTCGGATCGCCCATATACCCGCACGGACACGGATTCATCGCTGCCACCAATATAAATTGCGAAGGGAACGTCATCGAACCCGCCGCGCGTGAAATGGTCACGCAACCATCCTCCAGAGGCTGCCGCAACACCTCTAGCGTCGACCGGCGAAACTCCGGCAACTCATCCAGAAACAAAACTCCGTGATGCGCCAGACTTACCTCCCCAGGTCGAGGATTGTTCGACCCACCCAGCAAACCGACGTCGGATATCGTGTGATGTGGCGCCCGAAAAGGTCGCGTTGCCAAAAATGAGTGTTTGCTGTCCAACAATCCGCTGATGCTGTGGATCTTCGTCGTCTCAATCGCTTCGTCTTCAGACATCGTCGGCATAATCGTCGGCAAGCGCTTCGCCAGCATTGACTTCCCCGTCCCCGGAGGACCAATCATCAAAATGTTGTGCCCCCCGGCCACCGCGACCTCAATCGCTCGCTTTACATGCACCTGACCCTTTACATCGGAAAAATCCTCCTCATAGCGCTGGGTCTGCGCAAACAAAGCGGCCATGTCCCCATTCACCGGAAAAATGCCATTCCCCGTCCGGATCAAATCAAACGCCTCCCGCAAATTCGCCACACCATAAACGTCGATTCCATCCACCACACTGGCCTCAGCCGCATTATCTTGCGGCACCAATATCGCACGCCGCCCCCGATTGCGCGCTTCAATCGCCAAGGACAAAATACCGCGCACGGGCCGCACCGCCCCGTTCAATGCCAATTCCCCTACCACCCCATAGTCCGCCATCACCCCCGCCTCTACTTCTTCTTCTAACGTTACCATCCCCAAAGCAATCGGCAAATCAAAGCTCGGTCCCTCCTTCTTCAAATCCGCAGGGGCCAAGTTGATCGTCGTCCGCCCGCGAGGTCGCCTAAATCCGCTGTTCGCCATCGCGGTCCACACTCGATCCCGACTCTCCCGAACCGCCGCATCAGGTAACCCCACGATGACTATTTTTGGATCTCCAGCCCCTTCGTTGACCTCTATCTCCACCTCCATGGCATCCACCCCCTGCAATGCCGCCGAATAAACTCTCGTAAGTTTCATCTTGACCTAATGTGCACATTTGAACAGTGCTTGACAAGAATCCCTTCGCCTTGCATATCCCACTTTCTCATCCGTCACCCACCCGTAAGCGAAGTGAGCCACTCCATAACAGCGGGCAGCGAAACGACCCTTGACATCCGAAAAAAAGATACCAAAAAAACTAATTGGTACTTGTATTCGTTATTGAAATTTTGGTAAGCTTGAAAAAATTCCCATTGGCCCAGAGTTTGTCTGAAAAATTTGAACAAAGACTTGCGTTATTCAGTCTCTGAAAGTAAGCGGAGTGCCGCCATTTACCGATTCATATCATCAGCGTCAGTCCACATGGGCCCGAAGCCCGGCACCTCGATGGTAATCGAATACGCACACTCCTCGCGCCTAATCGTTCAGAGATGTCAATGGCGCTAATCGCATCCAGCTAATTGAAAAAGGAAAGAATACTATGTCCAATTTGGAACTAGACGGTGGAATTAAAATTTATCTCCGCGAAATCGGCAAAACGCCACTCCTAACCCGAGAAGAAGAGGTTCAGCTCGCCGACCGCATTAAGGCCGGCGACAAAGAGGCTCGTGCTCACATGATCAAGGCCAACCTGCGGCTCGTGGTCAAAATCGCCCAAGACTATGCCAATTATGGGCTCCCTCTACTCGACCTCATTTCAGAGGGCAATATCGGTCTTATGAAGGCAGTCGAGCGCTTTGATCCCAACAAGGGCGGCAAGCTCAGCACCTACGCTGCGTGGTGGATCAAGCAGTCAATCAAGCGAGCTCTTGCAAACCAAAGCAAGACCATCCGGCTCCCGGTCCACATGGTGGATAAAATCTCAAAAATGCGTCGGGTGGCCATGGTGCTCAGCGAAGAACTGGGCCGCGAACCTACTGACGAAGAGTTGGCTGAAGAAATTGGAATTGATCGCGCAAAACTATCGCACCTCAAGTCAGCCGCCCTTCGACCGGCCTCGCTTGACGCTCCGATTAGTGACGATGATACGACTGAATTTGGTGAGATTATAGGGGACGATAAGGCGCAGACGCCTCTTGAGCAGCTCACGCACAAAAACATGCACGGTCAGCTGGACGGCCTTCTTGATGTCCTCGACGAGCGGGAGCGGAAAATCATCGATGCTCGTTTCGGACTCAACGGTCAGAAGCCGAAAACACTCGAAGAAGTGGGTCAGGAATTCGGCGTTACTCGCGAGCGGATTCGCCAATTGCAGAATATTGCTCTTAAGAAACTACGCAGAGCACTGCAGAAACGAGAAGATCCGGGTCCGCGCCCCTTGCGAAGCGCGAGCGCTTCAGATGAGGGAGACGAGGAGAGCTTCGAAGACGCCTTAGAGCAGGGAGGGCCGGACTTGGTCAGTGATCAAGCCACCACCGATGAAGCCCCACCCGTGAAGCGAAAACGCGGTCGTCCCAGGAAGAATGCACTCGTTGGCGCTGCCTAATCAGAGCTTACGACCAACGCAAAACTAAGTCTCAGAAAAGGCACGCATAAAGCGTGCCTTTTCTTTACACGGTTTGAAGATGAATCGAATCAACCGCTCCTTGGTCTCTTTCCGCCAATACGTCGATCAACACGACGATCGGATCACCTGCCTCGACCATCTGCGTCTCTCGCAAAATCGCCGTTGCCTTTTCTACAAGGAGCGCTCTCGGCTCTGATATCTCCATCAAAAAAGGCTCCACCGCACGATTCATCAACAGTTTGCGATAAACCTTCTCATCCGCTGTAAATGCAAAAATCGGAGCCCGCTCCGGTCTCATGATTGCCACGTAGTTACCCAAGACACCGCGGTCTGTGAAGACCACAATACTCGAGTTCGTGATCGACTCCGCCAAGCTGACCGCGGAGCGCACTGACTTTTTCTTCCGCGTGTCCAATCGCGCCGCCTCGGAGTAGCCCGCCCCGCCACTTGTCTCAATCCGCCTCGCGATCTTGTCCAACGCCCGCACACACGCACCCGGATGTGCCCCAATGCTCGTCTCGCCACTTAACATCAGCGCGTCCGCCTGCTCAAACACCGCATTCGCAACATCGGTTACCTCAGCTCGCGTGGGAACTGGATTATCAATCATCGACTCAAGCAAATGAGTCGCCACGATCACCTTCTTACCCAGCGCATGACATCGCTTCACAATGATGCGTTGCACAATCGGCATCTCCTCCATATGCACCTCAATTCCTAAATCACCCCGAGCCACCATTACCGCGTCCGAAGCAATCACAATCTGATCCAAATTCTTCACCGCCTCCTGATCCTCAATCTTCGCAATGATCTCCGCGTGACAGTCCTCAGACTCCAATAAACCGCGTAATTCCTCAATGTGCGCCGCGTCTCGCACAAAACTCATTGCCACAAAATCCACTCCAACCTCACCCGCAAGCTTGATATCCAAAAAATCCTTTTCACTGAGGGCTGGAAGACTGACCCGTATCCCCGGCAAGTTGATATGCCGGCGGGAGCCTAACTGCCCTCCCGCCATCACCTCGCAAAGCAAACGCTCCTCATCCTTAGATTGAACCTTCAAGTGAATCACTCCATTGTCGACCAAGACCATGTCACCGACCGACAAATCCTCACCCAATCCCGGATAATTGACGGAAGTCGAACGGTGCATTGTTGATGACGCGTCTCCTAACGTGATTTCAATCTGATCACCCGGTTCCAAGTCAATTGGCTCGTCCAATTTGCCCGTCCGAATAGATGGCCCGGTCAAATCCATCAGGATGGCTACGGGCCGATTCACCAACAGGCTCGCCTCACGCACCCTACCCACAACGTCACGCACCCAATCCGCGCGGGCATGAGTCATATTCATCCTAACGATGCCGGCCCCGGCCTCAAGCAACTCGCACACACGCTCCACACTCTCTGTCGCAGGTCCCAGTGTCGCAATGATCTTTGTCTTCCGAATCATTTCTTATCTCGAAAACTTCATTCGCATCCTATCCGACATCACCTTGCCGACAACGGCGTTCTCTCAGGATTTTGCCCGCTTGACAACTCCTCGCGGCAACGGCGCCGCCTCTTGCGCAGCCGCCTCTGAACCCGACCACAGAGTTAAGACCGACATCGATCGTTTCGCGACAACATAGCGGCCCCCTCCTCCGATAAGCCGATCCCGATCACTAAAGCCGCCCACCCTCGAAGTATCCAATTCATCGCGCCATCGGACATCCTTTGAGCCAGGTACTACAAAACTCCGCTGTCGAGCCGTCGCATTCAGCAAGAACAAAAGAGCGCGCGCTCGGCGGTCGCGACGCCAATCCTCCGCGTCCGCCGCCGCGCTCCCACTAATCACTGTCGCTACCTCGCCTGGAGCATCACGATGCCACTGATCATTCTCCATGGGCTGCCCTTTGACGTCAAACCACGCAACATCCCTGATCGGCTCCCCACGCAAGAACTCCCCATGGAAAAACTCGGTTCGCCCACACACAATTTGATCCTTTCGGAAGCGCACCAAACGACACACAAACTCAAGAAATCGCTCCTGACTACGATCCAAGTCCCAATCCAGCCAGCTAATCTCGTTATCTTGGCAGTAGGCGTTGTTGTTGCCCCGCTGGGTTCGCCCGATCTCATCCCCTGCACAAATAAACGGTACTCCGTGCGAAAGCAAAAGGGTCGCAAAAAAATTGCGCCGCTGCTGATACCGAAGCGACTCAATAGCATCGTCGTTGCTTGGACCCTCCTCACCACAATTCCAAGAGTTGTTGTGGTTGTCCCCATCGCGGTTCTCTTCGCCATTCGCCGCGTTGTGCTTCTCGTTGTAACTTACCAAGTCATTCATGGTAAACCCATCGTGAGATGTTACGAAATTAATGCTCGCCTGAGGACGCCGGCCATCGTGTCCAAAAATATCCTCGCTTCCGCTCAAGCGAGAGCTGAACGCCGGCAGCATGTGATAATCCCCCTTCCAAAACTGTCGCACCACATCACGAAAATTCCCATTGAGCTCACTCCAGCCACCGGGAAAATTACCCAATTGATAACCCCCATATCCCAAATCCCATGGCTCCGCAATCAATTTGACTCGAGAGAGAATCGGATCCTGCTGGATCGCTTGAAAAAAGGCAGCTTCCTTACTGAAATCAGTCGAAACGCGCCCCACCGTTACTGCAAGATCAAACCGAAACCCGTCGACGTGCATTTCTTCCACCCAATACCGCAGGCTATCCATCACCAACTGCAAAACGGGCGGAGCTGACGCATCAAGCGTGTTCCCCGTTCCCGTAAAATCCATATATCGCTCAGGGTGCTTGGGGCTAAGACGGTAATACGACGCATTGTCAATGCCGCGGAAACTCAGCGTCGGTCCCTCATGATTTCCTTCCGCCGTATGATTGTAGACCACGTCTAAGATCACTTCCAAACCCGCTGCGTGAAGCCGGCGAACCATTTCCTTAAACTCCGCCACTTGTCCACCACTTTGGAAACCTTCACCCGCATACCTCGCTTCCGGTGCAAAAAATGAGACCGTGTTGTATCCCCAGTAGTTGCTCAAATTCCTTCCGACCAGAAATCCGTCATCCAAATGCTGATGAACAGGAAGCAATTGCACCGATGTCACTCCAAGACGCTTTAGATACTCGATCATCGCATCCGACCCCAAACCCGCATAAGTCCCCCGCAAACCCTCCTCAAGCATCGGAAACTGTTGCGTTAACCCTTTGACATGTGCCTCGTACACGACCGTTTCCTCCATTGGAATCTCGGGCCGCACATCACCACGCCAGTCAAATCCGGTGTCTATTATCACTCCCTTTGTAACATATCGGGCGCTATCCACATGATCCGGGCTGTCGTCGCTGCCTCCAATCATTGACGCATGCCAGATGCTCCTCCCTGACAACGCGCGCGCATAGGGATCAATCAACAATTTGCTCGGATTAAACCGATGCCCATTCCCAGGTTCGTATGGCCCATAAACCCGATATCCGTATTCCAACCCCTCCAAGCCCCCCTCCAAACCCGCATACCAAACTCCGTCATCCTCATTCGGCATCCGCACCCGCGCCACCGCTTGTCCTCGCTCACCAGGATGATACAAACACAAATCAACCGCCGTCGCGTGACGCGAAAATATAGCAAAATTAAAGCCGCCCGGCCGCTCCCTATCGGCACTTACCCCTAAGGGAAAAGCACGCCCCCTGTAGACTCCAATCCTTGCGCCGTTCGTTTGCCCCATCGCTCAACAGCCGGCGAATATCTCGAGACCAACTACCGGACCATCTCGGCTTTCGCCACCGCATCAGCCTCTTCCTCGTCTCCGGGCGGGGGCGCGGGCTTGCTCTTCGGCTCAACTTTGAGAAACTTCGGCTGATATACCGGCCAATTCGTCATGATTTCCTTGGCCCGATCGCTCTCCGTGTAGTCACCATGCTGGTAAATCAGTTCCTGCAAGGTCTTGATATCGGCGTCTTCCGTCAAAGGCCCTGCTTTCACCATTTCAGGATTCATTTTCTTCTCAAATGCCCCTCCCTCATCCAAGACATAGGCAACCCCCCCACTCATCCCCGCTCCGAAATTCTTGCCCGTATCCCCGAGCACCACAACTAAGCCATTCGTCATGTATTCGCAGCCATGATCTCCCACACCCTCAATGACTGCTGTCCCTCCGGAGTTCCGAACGCAAAAACGCTCACCCGCCACTCCGCATCCATATAGATGCCCCCCGGTTGCTCCATACATCACAACGTTCCCCATAATACTATTCTCCGCGGGAACGAAGTCCGGATGCCGGGTCGCCGGAGGTCGGACGATGATCTCACCCCCACACATTCCCTTGCCCACATAGTCATTCGCTTCACCTTCCAAGCGCATCCGAACGCCGCTCACAAGAAACGTGCCAAAACTCTGCCCGGCACTCCCCCTGAACTTTAAATCAATCGTTCCATCCGGTAATCCATGATTGCCATGCTCATAAGCGATCTGTCCCGACAATTTCGTCCCAACGTTACGGTTGGTATTTACCACCTTATATTCCAAGGCAACCGGCGTCTTGTCGGTAATCGCATCTTTCGTCTGCTGAATAATGCGATCGTCCAATGGATGCGCGTGAATTCCGTCATTGCGATCATTCAAACATATGCGCGGAATATCCTCTTGCGCCTCCTCGGCTACATCTTTCAAAATTTTACCAAAATCCAAGAGGTTTGCTTTCGGATGATCCGGCACCTCCCGTACTCTCAAAAATCCAGGGCGCCCAATCAGATCGTCTAACTTGCGCACACCAAGACTCGCCATGATCTCGCGAGTGTCTTCGGAAACAGCATTGAAATAGTTCACAACATTCTCAACCGTCCCCTTGAACTTGTCCCGATACTTAGGATCCTGCGTGGCAATACCCACTGGGCAAGTGTTCAAATGGCACTTGCGGACGTAGACACACCCCATGGCGATCAGAGCAATCGTCCCAAAGTTAAACTCCTCTGCGCCCAGCGCGGCCGCATGAATAATATCCATGCCGCTACGTAATCCCCCGTCTGTCCTGAGTGTCACCCGATCCCGAAGACCATTCAGCATTAATACCTGCTGAGTCTCTGCCAACCCGATCTCCCAAGGCAATCCAGCGTGCTTGATCGAGCTCAGCGGAGAAGCTCCCGTCCCGCCTTCATGGCCACTTACGAGAATGATATCCGCATTCGCTTTCGCCACACCTGCTGCAATGGTCCCAACCCCGGTCCTCGCCACCAGTTTAACGGTCACTCGAGCGCGAGGATTAACTTCCTTCAAGTCGTGAATCAACTGAGCCAAATCCTCAATCGAATAGATATCATGGTGCGGGGGAGGACTAATCAAGGGGACTCCTGGCTGCGTGTGCCGTAACCGCGCGATCAACCCATTCACCTTGTGACCAGGCAGTTGCCCCCCTTCACCCGGTTTCGCACCCTGCGCCATCTTAATTTCTATCTCCTCCGCATTCGCCAAATACTCCGCAGACACACCAAAGCGCCCCGAAGCCACCTGCTTGATCTTGCTATTCGCCCAGCGACCATCCTCCCAGCGCTTGAACCGCCGGGGATCCTCACCACCTTCACCGGAATCCGATTTGCCTCCGATCTCATTCATTGCGATCGCCAGGGTTTCATGTGCCTCCGGACTAATCGCCCCAAGCGACATCGCTGCCGTGGTGAACCGAATTCGAATATCTTCGATCGGCTCTACTTCGTCTACGGGTATCGGCCCAGAAGACAATGGCACTAGCTCAAACAAATCATGCAATGCCACCGGTCGATTGGTCTTCAAAGCCGCAATATACTCCTCATACTTCTCCTTCTCGTTGGTCTTTACAAAAGCATGAAACGGCTTGATGACCTGGCCTGTAACCGAACGCATCTCGCCATCGCGCCGCGCACGCAGATAACCCGGGTCATCCAATTTAGGCGGCGATGCCGTCTCGCCCTCCTCAGCAGGAACCGACGCATAGGCCATCCGATGACGCGCCAAACTCTCTTCCGCAATCTCCCTGAAGCCGATTCCCCCAACTTGCGAAGGCGTCCCCGCAAAGCAACGCTCAACAAGTTCAGGACCCAACCCCACCGCCTCGAATATCTGCGCCCCTTGGTAACTATTAAGCACCGAGATGCCCATCTTCGACATGATCTTCAATACCCCCTTCTCAAGCGCCGCTAAATAGTTCTTGACCCCATCCACGTAACTCAAACCCTCCAACTTGTTCCGTGGGTCATTGGAGACGACCTCACGGATCGTCTCGTAGGCAAGGTAAGGACAAACCGCTGTCGCTCCAAATCCAATCAGACACGCAATCCCATGTACATCTCGAGCCTCGGCTGTATCTGCTACTAAGCTCGTTAGCATCCGCTTCTTGCGACTCACTAAATGATGATGCACCGCTCCCGTAGCAAGCAAAGACGGGATCGGTACCCGCTCATGATCGATCGCGCGATCACTCAACACCAAAATCCTCGCACCCTCATCCACCGCCGCTTCCGCCTCCGAGCAAATGCGTCCTACGGCCTGTTCCAAACCGGCCGCACCCTCTCCAGTCAACCAAGTGATATCAATGGTTGCCGCCGGATACTCGTCACTGATCGTTTTAATGGCTTCCAATTGGTGATCCAACAAAAAGGGATTCTCCAAATGAATCACACGCGCATGCTCCGGGGTCTCCGCTAGCAAGTTGCGCTCTCGCCCCAAGTCCGCCGCCAAAGACATGACGAGACGCTCTCGAATCGGATCGATCGGCGGGTTTGTCACCTGTGCAAAAAGCTGTTTAAAATAGGTGAACAACGGCTTGCTTTTGACAGACAAAACCGACAATGCCGCATCATCTCCCATGCTGTAGGTCGATTCCATACCGTCCCGCAACATCGGAGTCAGAATCATCTCGACCTCTTCCTTGTTATACCCACAGGCAATCTGACGTTGCGTCACTGTTAGAATGTCCAACTCCTCGGCGGGTTCCACCGGTTCCGGCGATACCTTTTCGTTCATGTCCAACCGATGCTTGCGAATCCAATCGCCATACGGCTGGGCACTCGCAAGCCGATGCTTGATGTCGCCATCCCTGAACACCGCACCCTGCTCCATGTCCACCTCAATCATCTGCCCGGGGCCAAGGCGCCCCTTCTCGATCACCGCCGCATCATCCAATTCCACCACCCCGACTTCAGACCCTAAAGAAAAAACTCCATCCTCCGTCAACTTGTATCGAATCGGCCGCAATCCGTTGCGATCCAAACAAGCTGACACCCGAATCCCATCCGTGTAAGCCAGAGCCGCAGGCCCATCCCAAGGCTCCGAGAAACACCGATGATACTGATAAAAGGCTTCCTGCTCCGCCGTCGTGTCCGGGTCAATCTTCCACGCCGGCGGCACAAGCATACTCATGGCATGCGATACGGATCGCCCACTCAACACCAACAGTTCTAAGGCCCCATCCAAACTCGCCGAATCCGACGCCTCACCATCGAGCAAGTTGCGCAACTGATCGACGTCTTCGCCCCACACACCACTCTCAAAATAACCCTCCCTCGCGGACATCCAGTTGCGATTGCCACGCAATGTGTTGATCTCCCCGTTGTGCGCTAGCATGCGAAACGGCTGCCCCAAGGGCCAAGTGGGGAAGGTATTGGTGCTGAATCGCTGGTGATACAAACAAACCGCCGTCTCATATGCCGGATCCTGCAGGTCCGCATAAAATTTCTCCAATGCTGTTGCGATCAAAAGCGCCTTGTAGCTAACCAAGCGATGCGAAAAGCTAGAAATATACAATCCGGCAATCCCTTCCTCAATAGCCTTCAACTCGATCTCACGTCGAGTGAGGAATAGTCGCCGTTCAAAATCATCGTTTTCCATCCCTTCCGGACGACGCACTAAAAAATGCATGATCTTCGGCATCGTTGCCCGCGCTTTCTCGCCCAACGCATTCTCATGCAAAGGAACGTCACGCCATCCGATTAGCCGAATACCACGATTGCGAGCAATCCCTTCCGCCAATACACGCGCTTTCAACTGGCCCTCCTCGCTGCCACGTGGCAGAAAAAAAACGCCCACGCCTAAATCCTCCGGCCGATCGAGACTCGCTCCCATCTTCTCCGCTTCAGGAATCAATATTCCATAGGGAACATGCGTTAGAATTCCTGCGCCGTCTCCCGTCTTTTGATCCGCATCAATCGCCCCCCGATGGATCACATTACAACAAGACTGAATTCCGTATCGAAGCACACGGTGGCTGCGCTCACCCTTCACATGAGCCACCACTCCAACTCCACATGCGTCCCGCTCGCTCTCGGCAGAGTGCAGCGTTCCTTCCACTTTCAGCTGTTCTTGGTAGTACCTATTCATAATCTCACCGGTGCGAATCGCAACAAGGTGGCGCTCCCGTTGCAAAACACCCAACCGCCGAAAAAATCGCGCTACCAGTGCTCTCGTCCGGGCCGAACCATTCACGAAAGCCAAATGCAAGGGGATCGCTGGCCATGCCTCGCTACCAACTTTCCAACGATTATCCTAGCCATTTTGACCGTAAGCGCAACCCCTGTAACGCTATTCTCCAATCTGAAAATTCTAAAAATCCTTTAAAATACCCAGCAACGCCAATCCCAAACCACTCTTAATCATGCCTCAACGTTCTTTATCCGGATAACTCCCCAACAACTTCACAAATCGACAATGCTTCTCAAGTTCCCTCAATGCCGTCAGAAGTTCCGCATCCTCACAATGCCCTGCTACGTCAACAAAGAAAAAATACTCCCACTCCCGCCGCTTCGACGGCCGACTCTCAATCTTGGACATGTTGATCTCAAACTGATTAAAGGGTTTTAAAGCATCATACAAGGAACCCGGCTCATCCCTCACGGAAAACATAATCGATGTCCGATCCCTCCCAGTGGGTGGACACGTGCGCTTCCCCAAAACCAAGAACCGTGTCGTGTTGGTCATGCTATCCTGCACCGACTCCTCTAGAACATCCAAGTGGTGCACATCCGCTAACAACGCCCCACCCAATACCGCATACCCCTCGTCCCCACGCTCCTCCGCCACCTTCGCCGCGGCCGCCGTGCTCGAGGACTCAACTAAGTCAGCTTCTGGAAAATTCTGCAATATATAGTCCCGACACTGCCCAAAGACCTGAGGATGCGAAATCAATTTCGTAATCTCCTCACGCGGGATCATTGCCATCAGATTATTCTCAATTCGTAACAATACCTGCGCACATATCTTCAAATTTGAGTCCGCGAACAAATCCAGCGTGTGCGTTACCGCCCCCTCCGTAGAATTCTCAATCGGTGCCACGCCATAGTCCGCCTTCTCACGCGTCACCCGATCAAAAACATCACTTAGGTTAGCCTGAGGCACATAGTCTACACTCGCACCAAACTTGCTGATCGCCGCCTGATGAGTCCACGTCCCCTCCGGACCGAGGTATGCAATCTGCAAGCCCCGCTCTAAATCAAGTGAAGCTGACATAATCTCTCGGTAAATCGCCCGAATCGCCTTTTCCGGTAATCGTCCCTCACTCTTCCCAACCAAGGACTTTAAAAGCTTCTCTTCACGCTCCGGTGCATAGATCTCCAGCCCCCCCTCCTTCTTGATCTCCCCCACCTCGTGTACCAAGTCCGCCCGCTCGTTTAGCAATGCTATCAGCTGATCGTCGACTCTGTCGATTTTCTCACGTAAATCCTCAAGACTCATCTGCCCCTTATCCTCTCTCCTGATTCCTATAAGCCTACACCTAAGACTCTTCCACTGCCTTTGCCACCGCTGCGTCCCCGACCCCACTCTCTTCCCCTTTCGCTTCACCAAAAGTCATCTGCTGCTCCCCATCAGTCGAACCGTCTTCACTCGCTTCCCCAGCTTCTGCCGTAGGCAACTCCACCCGCTTCAGCTCTGCCGAATTCGGTAAATCCTCCAGACTCTTGATACCAAAATGCTCCAAAAAAATGTCAGTGGTCTCATACAACAAAGGTCTCCCCGGTAATTCAGCCTTACCACCAATACGAACCAGCCCCCGATCTAACACTTTTTGCAATACCCCGTCCACACTCACACCGCGAACCGCCTCTATGTTTGCCTTCGTGATCGGTTGACGATAAGCGATGATTGCCAGCGTTTCCAGCGCCGGTGCGCTCAACCGCTCCGCCTTCTGCCCCGGAAACAAATGCCGCACCCAAGGTGCCATCTCTGGCCGGGTGTAATGCTTCCAACCCTCAGGCCCTTCCACCACCGTGATCGCCGAATCACCATCCCGGTAATACTCCGCAAGCGCCTCCAATGCCTCCGTTACCGCCTTCTCACTCACAGGCCCTAACTCCTCACGTATCCCGCCAGACTCGTCGCTATCCTCGCCACCCATCAGATCGCTCTCTTTCAATAATCCATCCTCACCTGCCTCTCCCTCTTGTCGGGCCGCTCTCTCCTCCCGACCCGCCTCACGTACGCCTGTTCGAATCACTCCCATAAGCTCCTTGGCCGTCACCGGCTCATGCGACGCAAATAATAGTGCTTCTACTATCTTCCTTAATTCCATAACTCAACAGCCTCTCGTCGTTCCCGATCCTACCACCATCTTAACTACAATTGCTCATTGCGAAACAATTCAATTTCCCCAAGAACTCCCTCTTGATTGATCCGAAAATAGCGCAGTTTCATTAGCTCCAAGACAGCAAGGAACGTGACGATCACTTCCCCTTTGGTCCGCGCCTCGCTAAAAACCTCGAAAAACTTCACCGTTCCACCAGGCAACACCGTCGCCAACAAATGATCAATCTTGTCGCTCACCGTAAACCGGTCGTCAACGATCTCTCCCAGTGAATGCTCTTCCTCGAAACGATCCAACACGTTCTGAAAAGCACGAATCAAATCAAATATCCCAACTTCCGCCAACGGTCGCGGCCCCTCGCTCTCCTCATCTTTCTGCTCATCAGGCAAATGGGGGAAGAGATTGGCCTGCTCCTCGGCCCGATCCTGCAAATAACCCGCCGCATCCTTGAACTTCTTATATTCAATCAACTGACGAATCAATTCCCATCGCGGATCCTCTTCCTCTGCTTCCTCCTCCGGTGGCTGCTGATGCCGCGGCAGCAAGGTCCGGCTCTTGATATACATCAAGTTCGCCGCCATCACGATGAACTCGCTCGCAAGGTCGATGTTCAGCATCTTGAAAGTCTCCATATATTCCAGATATTGCTTCGTTATCCGGTCAATAGAGATGTCGTAAATGTCGATCTCGTCCCTCTTGATCAGATATAAAAGAAGATCAAGCGGCCCCTCAAAGATATCGAGCGAGACTTTATAGTCGGAATCCACTGGCTTGGACCTAAGCCAATCCACAAATAACGTGCCAGCAAAAAATCCCTGCCACGCGAAATGATTTATCACCTTATCCCCGTCCCTCCGAAGAAACACCCTTCCGAGACCATTGATTTCCCACACCACAACTATTAACCTATGGTGCCCCTTAGGACGCTGTCCGATCAAAAAACCCCTCCCCCCACATGCCCCACGGCCCACACCCCGACAAAGACACCTTTTCTGAAGCCCACGAACGGTGGGTTCAAAAACATCACCTTTCCCGCTGGGATCGCTTCGTTCACGGCGTCCTCCTACCCCCCCCCGGCGCTTCGGGTCCAAACTGGATCCTCGGTGCCCTCGCCCGCGCCATCGCCCTTATCGTTCTTATCGCTGGCCTCTATAGCCTGATCCTCAAACGACACCTCGGCAGCCCAGCATTTGCCGAAACCTTCGCGGCTGAATGCGAGAAAATACTCAACGCCGATTCCGTCATTTGCCCTTCCATCACATGGAAGGGGGACGAAGCCTTCATCGCCGCTCTAGAAGCCACCGGGTCAGATTCATCATTCTTCAAATCAATCCGTGCCACAGGAATTCGCTTCGAGATTCCATGGACCGCACGCTTTAGCCAGAAATGGCACCTCCCCACCATAACGATTCGTGATCTGGAAATCGAACTTCGATCCGGGACAGCCACCCGCCAATCTGCCTCTCACGCCCCGCCACACTATTTTTCCTCAAATCCTAACGCTCTCCTCCTAGCTGGCTTTGGTGTCAGCCCTGACTTCCATCAACTGTCCTTCGACGAAATCATCGTCGCTGCCGCAAACATCCGCTGGGGCCACAATCAAGCCTCGAAAGGGAGCCTCGTAGACGCCTCCTTTAAAGCCTCTCTAAATGACAAACGCTGGCTCCTGAATTGCTCGTCCGGAACTTTTTCCCAGAATTGGCTACGCAACATCCGTCTCAAATCCCTCGAAATTGATTACCAACATCCCACGATACTCCTCAAAAAAGGTCAAGCGACTATTGGCGAGAACGGAACAATATCTCTGGAGGGAAGCGTTGTAACCGGCGACTTCCCTTCACCGGAGATAACCTTCGACCTCACAAAGGTCCCCCTCAAAGCCCTGCTAAACCCCCAAACCGCCACGCTCATTAGCGGCGAAATCGACGGTGTCCTCAAAATGGCTGGCTCCATGAACAAACAGAAAGGCATCACCATAGATGGTGACGTCCAAGTTTTAAATGGTGTCGTCCGTGATCTCGATTTGCTCGCTACTCTTTCCGCCGTCTACGCTGACTCGCGCTTTCGCCGGCTCTTCATCTCCAACGGTATAGCCAAATTCTCATCGCAGGGAAACGCTTTTGACTTTTCCGACTTCTCACTCACCTTCGGAAGCTTCGCCGAAATGAAAGGCCGTTTCGTCACGAAACCACCTGATTATTCGATCACTGGAAACTTTGCCTTCGGAGTCAACCCACAAGACCTCGCCAGCCTACCCGAATTCTCACGTCTCGTATTCGACAAGCACCAAATGGGGAAAGACTGGACGGTGTTCCCTGTAAACGAACCCGTTGGTTCTCTAACAAAGAACTTCTCCAATCAACTCGCCGGAGCGGCACGAGAGTTCGAAGCAAAAAGATAGGCATCAAAGTTTTTACTTCAAAGAACCCCACGCCTCAAGCCTACGCACGGGCCCTCTCCCCTTAATTTCGCCGCAACCGATCGCCTTTCCTCTGGTTTCATCTTCGAACATAACCTCCGCTTCGAGACGATGAAAACGCCCGGCTCTCCATGTCATGATTGCTCAGCTACAGATTCCCTGACCCGAAGAGACTTCCTCAGGCAGTCAGTTGCCACCACTGCTGCCGTGACCACCGGTTCCTACATACCAGTGGTTGCCGAAGCCGCGAAGGGCTCAAAAAACGGCCCCGAAAGCGAGACCATCGTCAAATCCCTCTATGACTCCCTCTCCCACCAGCAACGGAATGCTATTTGCTTTCCCTTCGATCATGCACTTCGGAGCCGCGTAGATAACAATTGGAATATCACTCAATCCTCCGTCGCATCGTTCAATCGAGATCAGCAGGCCATGATCAAAGAAATCTTCATGAGCATGCACTCCCCCGAATACGCAAAAACCGTTTACAACCAGGTTGAACACGACTCCGGACGGCGCGGATTCAAGGGCGGTTCGTCCATCGCGATCTTCGGTGAACCCGGCACCGGTAAGTTTCAATTTGTTCTCACCGGACGCCATTGCACACGTCGTTGCGACGGGGACTCCGTCGAAGGTACCGCATTTGGTGGCCCCATATTCTACGGCCACGCCGCCGACAGTTTTAACGAAAGCAAAGACCACCCGAACAATGCCTACTGGTTCCAGGCCCTGCGCGCCAATGAAGTCTTCGAAGCCCTCGATGGCAAACAGCGCGAGGTCGCGCTCCTCCATAGAGGTCGCCCGGAGCAAGGCAACCAGACCATCGAACTGACCGGCAAGAGAAAGGGCCTAGACGGCATTGCTCTTTCCGAGATATCGCACGATCAACAAGATCTCGTCAAAAAGGTTCTCAAAGACCTACTCGCCCCTTTTCGGGAAACCGAGCGAGAAGAATCAATGAGATACATCAGCCAAAACGGCTTCGAGAATCTCCACATGGCATTCTACCAAAGAGGCGATATCGGGAACGACCGTATTTGGGACGTGTGGCAAATCGAAGGGCCTGCCATGGTTTGGTATTTTCGGGGAGCCCCCCACGTGCACGCTTGGGCTCATATCCGAGCTCAGGCAGACGAAGATCCATTCGCCGCTTGACCCGTTCTTTTGCTACCGCTCCCCCATCCCCACTAATCCTAGACCCGCGCAAGGAAAGAGCCCCCACTTACTTGATGATCATCGCAATCCTCTCCGACATTCACGACCGGCTCGATTATCTCGAGTCCGCTCTCGAACTCATCAATGACAAAAAGGCAGACCATGCCCTCTTCCTCGGAGATTTCTGCGCCCCCTTTACCCTTGACGCTCTCGCCGCCGGCTTCACACGCGGACCCATCGACGCCATCTTTGGAAACAACGACGGCGACCCATTCCTCCTCTCCTCCGTCGCCGGAAAATACCCTCACTTCACCATTCATGGCCAGTTCGCCGAACTTGAAATCGCTGGGAAAATAATTGCCCTGAATCACTACCCGGAAATTTCAAAGCGCCTCGCCGAATCCCAAGCCTACGATGCCGTGTTCAGCGGCCACGACCACCAACAATACGTCCACCGCATCGCCCCGCGAACGCTTTGGGCGAATCCCGGGGAAGTGATGGGCCGATTCGGTTGTCCGTCATTCGGATTCTACAATACCGAATCCGATGACTTCGAACACATTGCCATTCCAACATAGCTATTTCGTCGCATCCGGCGCTCGAGGCGATGCTGAAAGGTCGACACACACCAGTTCATGATCGTTCCGAGCATAAATACATCGGTTCGCAAACGCAGGGTGTGACCAAACGACTCTGACCGGCTCCCGCTCGCCCCTTCTCCTCAATGAAGTCGTCGGTTCTAGCAATTGCGCCCTGCTCACTTCCTCATAACCCTCAGGACTCAATCGAGCCAAAATCAGTTCGCCACGCTCGGTAAACATCCACGTGTGCTCTCCATTTCGCACCATGAAAACCGTCGACCATCGCCCCGTCGGAACCACCTCGCCAATGCTCTCCCAAATGCGATCCCCCGTCGCCAAATCCAGACACCGCAGCTCTCCGTAGCTGTCAATCCCGTAGACAAATCCTTTATAAAGATACGGTGGACTGATCATGCAATGCAGCGCGTCTGTTCTCCGCTCACTCACCCCTCGCCGCCGCCACACTTCCGCAATTCCCAGGTTTTCACCTTGTCCCAGCTCCAAAACCCGCGATCCGTCATAGAAAGTCGACAAAAACAGTCTCTCCCCAATTTCATCCAATGCCGCGTCTGGCACATTAATCGGCATCCGGTTTGGCTTGGTCTCATGTTCCCACAGCACTTCACCAGTCGGAACATCTAAACCTGCAATGCGAAAACCCGTCCACACTACAACCACCCGGCGTCCTCCCTGAACAATCACCATCGGTGAGGTGTAGCCAATCCTATCGTCAAACTGACGCCACACCTCCTTCCCCGATTCCCTGTCAAACGCCACGACGGAAGCTCTCTCACTCGCCGCACCCACATTGACAATCACCAGGCCGCCCTCCACCAAAGGAGAACTCGATAATCCCCAAACCGGCATCGCGATTTCATATTCCTCCGCAAGGTCTTGCCGCCAAATCACTTCACCAGTCGCCGCATCCAGGCAATGCAAATGGCCCATCGCTCCCATAGCGTATGAACGACCACCGACGACCGTAACGCTCCCCCGCGGGCCCAGTGGATAGCCGATCTCCTGATATCGACACAAATATTGATGTTCCCACAACACCTCCCCGGTCTCGCGGTCATAGCATATGACTCGCTCAATATCCAGGTTGGCCTGAGCATCTAGCCCGCGATCCATCGCATAAATGCGCGGGCCCTTTACGGTCGGACCATTGTATCCCGGACCGATCGGCGCCCGCCACAAGAACTTCAAGGCCCCGTCTTCAAATGAAGTCACAAGGCCATCCTCTTTCCATACCCCCCGCCGCCCTTCTCCGCGCCACTCCGGCCAATCCTTCCCATATCCGCATGCGCACAAAACCACTGAAACAAAACAAACAACAAGCGCCTTCATAATCTCATGAAAAATACCACCCCGGCCCACGAGTAACACTCAAAATGAAGCGCATCACGCCACAAAAAAGCCCCGCACTTGCGGGGCACTAAAACGATGCATGAGCCAATACGATTCGGTATCGAATCAACCGCCCGTGTTCGTCGGAGAGATCGGTGGTGGAGTCGTCGTTGTGATCACAATGATCACCCGATCATCTGCTACCGGATCAACCCCACCGTCGATGTCACCACTGAAAGGGATCGCAGTCGCTGCTGCAGGAGCAATAATAGAAACAGCGCTCTTTCCCGCACCCGGACCGTATTCGTCTTCTCCCCGCACCTCGCTGAAGATCTGAGCTAAAAGACCAGCGTAGCCCTGACCGCAGTGACCAAGAATCGTATCCGTTACGAGGTTATCCAGATTCGCACCTGTCGACGTCAGCAGAGCACTATTGTCGGGATCAACCGCGCTGTATGCGGCCCAAGCAATCTCCTCAATACAGTCGCATTGCGCACCCAAATGGCTCACCAAAATCTGTGCCAATGCATCCTTGAATGCTTTGCTGTTCGGATTCGCATCCGGCTGACCCATTAGACCATATATGGAATTGGTAACGCTCCTGCCCGCTTCTTCACAAATAGGGCTCTTGCCGGAGGGGCCGGCCGTAAGCATACCGGGCACACAAAGAACTCCGGCGACGTACACGGAATAAAAAAAATGTTTGAGAGACATCATGGTAATAATTGTAAAAGTGGACGTGTTTCGCCCAACACTCCTCCATTTTGCGGAAAATGAAAGCACTGTCAACGCTCAAATATCCCGTTAATACCGAGGTAATCACGCTTTTTTCTAATAATTCCAAGCTTCACCAATGCTCCCCGCCTTCAATCGTCGATCAAATATCCGCTCAGGGAGGTGCTCAACCACCGAGTCCAAATACAATACTGCCCGCTTGCCGTCTAAGTAAGGGACGGGCGCCGCTGCAACAACCGTCGCCCCGTGCGCCTCCCAATCATGCCCCCCAAAGTAAATAAACGACCGCACTTCACCTGTCGCCTCATCTCTCCAAACCGGCATCCCTCCCTCATTCGGCCAAAGGCCAGGCTCATCCAATGAAGCCGGAAGACGCCCCTCATGTTTCTCCGCATACAAATTGAGCGCTACTCCCAGATTCTCGAGTGCCGTGACATTTTGCTTCCTTACATCCTCCTCTCCACCGGATACGATCCAAACGACCCCGGCTAGCACCAGCAGCATACAGATACCCACCACCCACGGCATCAATCCACCTCTCACATCCTCCCAATCCTCTTCCTCCTTTTCCTCATCCACATCGCCCTCGGACTCCGTAGCCGCTTCGTCACTCCGCAATCTCCGGATACGCTGGTGCGCTTCACCCGCCGTATCTGCAATCCTCCTCACCTCAGCAGGCTGTTCTCTGCTCACAGGCTCACTCCTCGACTCGTCTCCTTTGCCCACGCAGGAACTATCCCTACCCGACGCAATGATCGTTGGTTCAAGAACCAGACCCGGGTCTACTCGACTTGCGACACTCTTTATCGTTGCCGAATCACTCCGACCACTTAGCGGTATCGTGGGCTCCATCACCAGTCCTCGGGGCTTCAACAATGCGCCCATCCCCGTCTTCGATATCGGTTTCAATTCAGCAGCCGCCTCAGGAAAAGTCTCACCCTTCTCACTTGCCGCCTCCTCGGGTCTAACGTCAGCCGCTTTCGCCGCACCAATCGCCGACCGGTAGTAGACGCCGAGCTCTTGAGCCCTCTGGTCTCCGAACGCCTTGCGAAGCTGCTGCATATACCCCGCTCGCTTCTTTCGCTTCTGCACTCGCCGAGTCCTTTTCTCCCCAAGATCTGAGGCGCCTAATTGCAAAGCCAATCCCTCGATTTCCGCCGTCCAAAAAGCCGACAACTTGTCCCGCCATTCCCTCATTTCCACTTCTTCCAATTTCCGAGGATCAAGCCAATCAACCTCCGGAAGCGTCACTCTCACAATCGAAATGCCAAGTAAGGCTATCTGTTCCTCAACTTCCCGATCGCTCTCCGTCTCGCGACCCTCCCCAATCCTGACGAAATCAATGCGAGCAGCGGCACCACACCCATCCAGTCGCGCCGTTCCGTCCAACTCTTCTAGGCGACACGGAATTCCACGCGCTTCCAATCCGGCTCGCACTGCCCCAACAATAAATGCGTTCAACTTGCCACCTACTCCGGGGCACCAGATGAAAATAGGCTTTTCACTTGCGGGGTCTGACTTCATGTCGCACCGAAAAATCAATTCAGCCGGTGGCCAACACCGACCGGACAATGTAGCTCGCCACCAGCACGGTAGTAAAGCAGAGAAGCTCCGAACGAGCCGCCCCGCAAGGGGCTCTCCGTCATGGATATTGCCACTTGCTTGATCGCCAATAAAAACCTGAATTAACATCGGCACCGGACATGAACTCAACTACTCGCGACTTTTCTACCGACACTGGCAACGACTACCGGGCATCTCTTTCAACTGCTTGCCGGGAAACCTTCGGCCAAGCCAAAAACAAGCAACGCAAAGACGGCTACGATCTTCCAAAGATAGAAGACTACCCGTCACGCAGCGGTGAACAAGAGACCTTGAATCGGCGTCATCCCCAACACCCCCAAAGAACAAATAACTCGAAAAATCCCAATACCTCCAAACTCATTTCGTATTCCACGTGAATCACAAACCATTTATTGTTAATTTGTTACAATAATTGATCGAAAGACATGCTCCTTTCCCATCCACCCTTCCGCCATTTGCGCCCCACGCTTTCCTTCCCTATACTTGTAAATGATGAGCCTTAAACAACATCCTTCTTCCGCTCCCGTCATGCTCGCCTCTGCCGCAGCTGCCGCTGCCTTGTTGCTCGCATCCTGCGGAAACCAACCTGCCATCGCATCCGAACCCAAGCCTGATCACCAAACAACCTCCTCGAAACCATCCTCTGATCAATCTGTCGCCCGTGATAAAGAATTACCCAAAACTGAGAATTTTGCTATGCCTTCCGAAGAACAATTGAGACAGGATTTGACCCCTCTACAATACAAGGTTACCCGCGAAGATGGCACCGAGCCACCCTTCAAAAACGAGTATTGGGACAATAAAAGAGATGGGATCTACGTCGATATCATCTCAGGCAAGCCACTGTTTTCTTCGACACACAAATACGAATCCGGCACTGGTTGGCCCAGCTTCTGGCAACCCATTGATGAAGACGAAATTGTCGAGAAGGAAGATCGGAAACTCTTTATGAAAAGAACCGAAGTCCGCTCAAAGACCGCTGACTCACACCTCGGGCACGTTTTCGAAGATGGCCCCAAGCCCACCGGCCTCCGCTACTGCATGAATTCCGCATCCCTTCGCTTCATTCCCAAGGAAGATCTTGAAAAGGAGGGACTGGGCAAATACTTGAGCCTCTTCAACCAAGCCGGAAATAAAGACGGTCAATAACGTCGCGGCTCAGTCGTGCCGTCGCCTCTCAAGATATCGCGAGACCCCGTAGCCACTCGCACCTGTTGCAAGCGTCACCGCTCCCCAAAATGTCTCCGCTGGACGTTCCATGACGCCGTAAACAAGCATCCAAATGCTCATCCCCATGAATAGAAGAGGGGTAAAGGGATAACCCCATGCCCGGTAGGGACGTTCCAGTTCAGGTTCCCGCCACCGCAGATAGAAAATCCCGCCGACCGTCAAAAAAGATGCCGCCACAAGAATAACCTCGATGTAAATAACAACGGCTTCAAAACTTGAGGTCGCCACCAAAGCCAACACAACCAAGGCCTGCCACAACAACGCCACGCGAGGAACGCCATGTCGTGACTTCCAACTCAACCACGATAACAAGCGCCGATCTTCTCCCATCGTCATCGCCACCCGTGGTCCCGCCCAAGTCATCGCACTCACCGTGGAAATTAAGCCAAAGCCAATCAAAAGGGTCACCGCTTCTCCACCCTTGATCCCAAATATTTCGCGACACGCCACCAAAGCCACTTTCTCCCTCGATCCCGCCAGCGCGTCCATCGGTGTCGTATAGAGAAAAGCCGCGTTCAAGAGCACGTAAATAACCATTACCAATCCCGTACCCAGCAACAGTGAACGCGGGACGGTGCGACGCGGTTCGACGACATCATCCATTATATACGTAGAGGCGTTCCAACCCGAATACGCATACATCACATAAAACATGGCGATGGCGAACGGTCCGCTAAACATCGTTTCCCAGTCCCCTGCTCGGGGCACAAAAGATACCCCAACGCCACTCGCTACCGCAAAAGCCCAAAAGACGATCCCGAGGATCAGTCCCACCTTGGCAATTGTGAAGACGCTTTGAAATCGCCCTCCCACTCTTACAGAGCAGAGATGCACCCCCGTCACCACCGCCACTAGCAAGCATGACGCAACTTTTCTCGGCACGCCATACAACTCGGAAAGATAGCCGCCAAAGGCCATCGCCGCTGCCGCTACGGGAGCCGCAAATCCCACCGTGACCGATACCCAGCCCGATAAAAATCCAAAGAACGGATGATAGACACGTGACAAGAAATGATACTCCCCTCCCGAACGCGGAATCGCTGCCGCCAGCTCCGCGTAGCAAAGCGCCCCACAAAAGGCTACCACACCCCCCAAGACCCATACCATTAACAAGGCAAATGGCGACTGGAAGGCAGCCGCCTGAAATCCTAAGCCCGTAAAGACTCCGATTCCAATCATGTTGCCCACCACAATCGCTACCGCCGGGACCAAACTCACCCGATCTCCGCCCGCTGCGTCAGACTCGCTCACAGTGCTCTCACTATCCCCTCCTTCTTCTTCATGCTCCTATCGTGCCAAGATTACGGGCACGATCCACCAAACACCCACCGGACAGCTCGCGGCCATTGCAGTCCCCGGATAGGGGCCCGCCGGGTCGTCTTCTCCCCAATACAAATCGATCTGACTTTCATATAGACCACCGCCTGTGTCCGCCGCCTCGAAATGCATACTCCCGAAAAGACGATAGATCTCCGGATGCCAGATCAAAAATCGGGTCCCCTTACCGAAGAGACTGTTTCCCCTGTGCACCGCCGCGGATTTCCGGTCTTCCAGCGCATTATTCCGATTGCCCAACGGATACTTCCCATACCCCCAAGTGCCGTCATATTTGAGGTAACCGAGCTCTCCCACCGGTGCGCTCAATCGGGAAAACCCCTCCATCGTGGTCGCCTTCAAAAAACTTCGAGCATAGTAACGTCCACCAAAAGGCCCCCGCGTTTCCTGCCTCATGTCGTACCCGGCTTCCTCGGTAAATCCTAGCTCTCGCGGCGTATAATAAATGGTGCAGAAAAAATGCACCAGCAGAGGGGTCTTCCCCTCTAGCCGCAACTGTTCCACCTCCGCCTGCGCCGCCTCCGCAAAGGTCAGCGCGGTCCGGGGTACGGATTCTGTGGGGGCCACCCTGCAAAATTCATCTGTATCAGCAAAAAATCCCGCCCGCGTTTCTGCTGAACGCAGGAAAACACTCCCGGCTTCAATTCTCGGCAAGATCGTCAAAAGAACAACGAACATCGCCACGATGCCCAAAAAATTCTTCCACAGAACGCCCAACGAGAATCTCAATTGGTAGTTTCTCCGTCTCATATTCATAGGGCGGCACTTTCCACCGGAACTCGTCATACTCACGCCACAATACCTGGATCACAACCGTCCCCGTCAAGACCGACTCAAACCGTGCCCGATCGCACACATGAACCTGCACTCCATGACAGACCCGCCTCGCATGCTTCTGAAACGTCGGCTCAAACGAACACGGACGGAACCTCACTCCTTGCAAAGCCCGGTCATTCAAAGCCTCCGCCAAATCCTCCCCGTCTACCCAGGGCGCGCCGATCATCTCAAACGGACGGGTCGTCCCGCGCCCCTCACTCACATTTGTTCCTTCCAGCAAACACATTCCTGGATAGACCGTTGCCGCATCCAAAGTTGGCATGTTGGGCGACGGCATCACCCAAGGCAAGCCCGTCTCGTCATACCACATCGATCGCTCCCAACCACGCATCGGTAAGACTTCCAAATCACAACGCGGAAATACCTCCCGCTGAAACATCTGAGCCACCTCGCCGATCGTCTTCCCATGGCGATTTGCGAGAGGCCATAAACCCACAAACGAAAAATACTCCTCTCGTTGCGACACACCCTCCACCGCAAGGCCCCCAAGCGGGTTCGGGCGATCACAAACCACGACTCTTACCCCCGCACGCTCACACGCCTTCATGCAAAGAAATAAGGTCCAAATAAAAGTGTAGTAACGAGCACCAACATCGACCAAATCGACCAATAGGACATCGATTGCCTCCAGCATTTCCAATGTCGGTTCCCGATCCTGACCGTAAAGACTGTATACCGGTATGCCCAGCCGCGGATGCTGGTATCCCTTCCACTCCACCATATTGTCTTGCGTCGTCGCCAAAAAGCCGTGCTGGGGCCCAAATAAGGCTCTCAATTCCATCATGCCCACCGCTTGCAGTCGCTCCAGAATCGTCAGCGTCGACTCGAGCCGGGCATTCACCGAAGCACCGTGAAGCAACGCCCCAACTCGCACCTTGCCCGGGCGCCAAAGCTCCTCTAACCGATCCACCGGAAGGATGACACGACTCATGGTGCTACTACACGCCTCACCGCCTCAGTAATATCATCCACCCCCTTCGCATCCACGACCATCGGTATCCCGTTCGCCGCCGCAGCCGAACGATCCAGAATTAGCGCGTATCCTGCTCCCTCGTTAAAAGTCCGCACCGCCCTCTCAATGGAAGCCAAAATCGCCCGTTTCTCCTCCAAAAACGCCTTCTCCAAATCTCGCTCTTTGGTGGTCTTCATGGCTGCTAACTCGCGCTCTATCACTCTAGCCTCCTCCAACGCCTCGCGCCCCCCCTCCACTTGCCCCGACGCCACCATCTCCTGATGCTGCTGCAAAACCTTCTTCAATTCGTTACTCTTGTCCCGAAAGATTTTTCGCGCCGCATCACGCGCTTGGGTCACCCGCGCCTCCGCTGCCCTCGCGTCAGGATGCGCCTCAAATAAAGCCGACATATCAACCACCGCTATCCGCAGGACCGGTGCCGCTTCCTCGGCGGAACCGCTTCCCAACCCAATCAAACAAAGCATCCCAAAAGCAAGACTCCCTTTCATCGCCTCTCGCCTCCTCCCCTCGTTCACTTTCTTTTCACTCCAAACTCGTAATCAATTCGCCGGCCATCGCCCTATATCGGTCCGCCCCCGGCCGGTTGTCCTGTCGCGCAATCCGTATCACGATGTATTTCAAGACTTCATACAACAAATAAAATACCCTCCGAATTTGAGCTTCTCGGTCTAAACGGCGCTCCAGCCCGTATCCCTCCCAGAACGCTGGGGTCGATACTCCGCAGTAGTCCAGTACAGCAAATTCAATTTCCACATCCCCCCACAGCGCCCGATCCCAGTCAACCAAGCCGCTCAATTGCCCCCCTTCATCCACAAGAATGTTCTCCGCCCAAATGTCCATATGAAGCAAACTGGCCGGTTCCTCAAAATGATCAAAACAGCTGCGATGCCGAAACGCTAAATCATGCCAGTGTTCCAATTCCTCCTCACTCGCCCCCTCGCACCTCCCAATGTCCTGGAGCAATAATTCCCACATTACGCAAAATGCCTCGCCCCAAGTGCTTTGCGCCTCCATCGGGGCATGTTCCCCTAAATAACCATAGCCACCCCCCTCCGCACGCACGCGATCATGCACCTCCCGCAGTCGCTTCCCTAACTCCCGCTGCACCGCCGACGTCCCGCCCCCGTTGGGACTGCCAAGCAACCGCTCCATAACGATGACATCTCGCCCCAAAAGCTCGTTCTCCTCCTCAAAATACAATACTTCCGGGACCGGCATCGATGTCCCCTCTCGCAAAAGCGCATGCAACCTGGGTTCCTGACGCATCATCCGGTGCTCATAAAACAGCATCGTCGCCCGGTCTTCCGGGGGCGCCACCCGCACAACCACCGGGCGCTCCAACCCACCACCCTCCACGAAGTAGGTCTCGTTAAACTTTCCCGTCGCCGAGCGCTCAATGCCGAACCCACCCGACAAGTTCAATATCGCGCGCATCGCCTCGCGCAATTGCTCCCGGCTTAACTCGCCCGTCATGCCCCTGATTCCCTTCGCTCCGGATACAACCCAAAAACACCCCCCTCACTCGCCTCACAAACCCCGCGTTCGGTGATCAATCCCGTCACAAGTCTTGCCGGGGTAACGTCAAAAGCATAGTTCACCACCGCACTGCCCGGCGACACCACATCCACCGCAACCGGTTCTTTCCCCCCATTCACGACTCCCTCCATGAGCCTTACTTCCTCTCCCGGACGCTCCTCAATCGGAATTTCCCGCACGCCGTCCCGCGCCTCCCAGTCAAAAGTCGAAGACGGCAACGCCACATAAAACGGCACCTCGCAGTCCCGCGCCGCTAAAGCCTTTAAATAAGTGCCGATCTTATTCGCTACATCCCCCGTCCAAGTCGTTCGATCCGTTCCCGTGATCACCAGATCCACCATCCCATGCTGCATGAGATGCCCACCCACATTGTCCGCCACGACCGTGTGCGGCACGCCATGTTGACCCAGTTCCCATGCCGTCAGACGCGCCCCTTGATTCCGCGGACGCGTCTCGTCCACCCACACATGCACAGGGATCCCCGCATCGTGCGCCGCATAAATAGGTGCCGTCGCCGAACCATAGTCCACAAAGGCCAGCCACCCCGCATTGCAATGCGTAAGAATGTTTACCACTCCCACTCGTCCTTTCCTCGCAAAAACTTCTTCCACCAAACGAAACCCATGCTCGCCGATGCGCCGGCACCATTCCGCATCCTCGTCCGCAATCGCGCGCGCCGTCGCCAAGGTTGACTCTACCGCGCTTTCCTCACCCCCCTCCGCTACCGCAGAAAGCTGCCTTTCCACCGCCCATGCCAAATTCATCGCAGTCGGCCGGGTCGCTCTTAAGAGGGACGCCGCCTCGTTCAAGTCATCCCCGTTCACCGCCGCCACCACCATCCCATACCCCGCCGTCGCACCAATGCACCCCGCCCCCCGTACGTGCATGTCACGAATGGCCGCACAAACTTCAGACACGGTTCGCAAGTCCTCTATCTCAAACGCCCACGGCAATCGGCGCTGGTCGATGATCTTCACAGACCCATCCTCATCCCAAATCGTTCGATAATGCCTATCGCCAACTCGCATTCTGAAATGCTATCGTTCATTCCCCCAACTGTCTCTACATTATTCAGCCAGTTGACCTCACCTCATCGGGCCTCTAGGATTCCTCCAACATGAACACACCGGCTTTTCGCATTGTCAGCCTCACTCTCGGTTTTGCCATCGGCATCCTCCCCATTTCTTCCGCCCTCGATACCGACATCTATCGCACATGGACCAATCGCGAAGGCAAATCCATTGAAGCTCGACTCAAAACTAAATCCGACGAAAACGTCACGCTCATCCTGCGCAACGGCAAATCATACGATGTCGCCCTCGCAAACCTCTCACAAACAGATATCGAGTGGCTTGATTCACAAAAAGCCTCCGACGCTCAGGCTTCCCTCGATGAAGCCGGACTGATGATCCAGCCACTCATGACGAAACCAGGAAATCTCATTTTCGAAGACACTCTCGCCGAAAAAACGGAAGGCTGGAAGGCAGCGAACGGACAATGGGAAGTCGTCGATGGAGCCCTCCAGGGAATGGAGTTGGAAGCCGATGATCACGCCGCGACCTATAAACGAAAAATCAACTTCCAGAACGCAATCATCCAATACTCCTTCAAAATTAACGGCGCCCGAGCCACAACCCTTAGCGTCAACGATGATGTCGATCACGTCTGCCGCGTCCTCTTCAACGAAAGAGGTCTATCCACTCAAAAGGATGATCACGATCACGGAGGACCCGATACCGCCGTGAAATTCACCACTCATGAGATGACTTTCGATCCCGAAAAATGGCACACCGTCCTCATTGAAATTCACGGCGACACTCTCCTCGCCCAGGTTGACGACGAAGACCACGTCTCCTTCGGTGCCCACGAACTGATCGCCGAAGTCGAAAAAGCATCTATCGGCTTCACCATTGCCGGAGAATCCGTCTCCTTCAGAAACCTCAAAATCTGGGATGCCCACCCCAACGAAGGATGGGAGTCCACGCGCAAAAGGCTCGAACGCAAATTGGACTAACCTCGCGTCAGTCCATCACCCAGCGCTTGCTCAACAATTCAACAATCTCAACCTGCTGACGGGACTTCCCTCCCTCAGGCCATCTCAGCGTCAATACCGGCCAGGCCGATCCTTTCTGCGCAATCAATTCTTCTAGCGCCTTGTCAATCCCTGACCCTCTCGCCACATATCCAAATATCCCGTCACCCAACTCGGGATCCGTGAGCCGATAGCATGCCCACTTCTCCGAGTCGGAATAACCAAAATTAAAATAATCCGACTCCATCACTACCGGACGCATCAATACCGGTATCGTCGGTCGCTCTGCCTTGAAATCAGTCCACTCCATTTCCCCGTAAATCACCCACGATTCCCAATCCACTTTCGGCCCCTCTTCCGTAAACTCCAACACCAACACCTTCAGGGTGTAATTCTCCATCTCCACCAATACAAATTGCAAACCTGCCAAATCAAAAAACGTCCAACCCGCCCCAGCCGAGGCCGGATCCATAAGCCTCCGATAGGGCTCTTCCTCCATTCCACGGCGACCGTAATACTCCCGCATCAAGGGCTCCACCCGATCGACATCTCGCACCCACTTCAACCGCTCCTCAACTGTCCCTGAATCCAAAAACGAAAACACCACCTCCCGCGCGTCATTCGTCTTCGCCATTTCTTCACTCCCCACGTCTCGCACCTCCACCAGTTCGGCAGGAAGCGATTGCCGCGAGTTCCATGTCGACCAGCCATAGCCCGCCAACAACAAGAGACCCACAACCACTACCAAGATCACCGCAACCTTCTCAAAACGACGACGCCAGCGGCCCTTCTGCCTCGCGCGCCCTATCTTCTTGCGCCGCTCTCGAAGAACCCGCTTCTCCTCAAGCGCCTTGTCCACCTCCATGGCCCCAAAAGCCCCCTCGTCCACAAAGTCAGGTATCCGCTCGCCCGGCTGCGGCTCATAAAACTGCCCTCCCTCCACACGCCCTCCTACAAAGGACAAAGGCGCGAAGAATGCCTGCCCGCAAGTCGGACATCGCCCCGGTTTCCCCGCTAGCTCAGGGCCACATCCAAGCGGCCGGTTGCAGCGCGGACAACTAAATCGCAATTCTTGCATGTCATCACAATGAAGCTTGCCGGCAATACCTCCTTAGTCGACTCCTCAGGTATCCCGCCAATAGAATTCCTGACATTCGCGCCCGACTAAGGCGATATCTTTTTTCAAACACCCGGTATCCGTCTTGTTCCATCTTCTTCAGAATACCTGAATAAACAGAGCGCATCACCTCCGCCGCCGCCATCGTCCCACGATCCTCATCAGGCAGCATCGCCGCCGCCTTGGCATAGTAGCCTCGCGCCCGCTCGGCCAGCCGTCCCGCCACTTGTCGAAATCGGTCGTCCCACACTTCGCTCTCCAAATCCTCCTCCTCATATCGCGCCGCCGCCATCACATCACGTGGAAGATAAATGCGCCTCTCCATTCGCATGTCCTGCCCCACGTCACGCAATATGTTCGTGAACTGCAAGGCATACCCCAAGACCTCGGCATATTCCAGCGTCTTGGCGTTGCGATATCCAAAGATCTCTGCACTGACCACGCCCACAACACAAGCCACCCGGTAGCAATATCGCTCTAACTCTTCAAAGCTGCCAAAGCGCACCTCTCCAATATCCATCTCCACTCCCGCGATAATCTCCAACAACAGGTCACGCGAGAGATCATACTTGCGAATCAGTTCTTCCACCTCGCTCTCCAACTGCCCCGGCCCACCAGGTCCGTCTCGCACACTTCTGCGCCACTTCTCCAACGCCTCCAACCGGTCCTCCTGCGCCCGCCCCTCGTCGTCCGCAATATCGTCCACCACCCGGCAAAATGCATAAAACACCCTCATGTCGTGCCGCTTCTCCAGAGGTAAACATGCCAACGCAAACGCAAGATTCGACCCGCTTCGCCGCGCAATCTCGTCCGCACTCAAGGTGCCCGTCTCTGAAGCTGGAGTCGTCACCAAATGACTATTCTTCTAAATCATTCACCAGTCGTACAAGCGCTCCCAACAACCACACATACACGGCTCCTTTCAATAAAGAAAGAAACACCGACCACCCGAACGCCGCCACCGTGGCCCCGTCAAGCACCGCCGCCGCCGAAACCGCACATAGCTCTAGCAGAAAAAGATGCAGAATAACCATAAATCCCCACCAGATCATCCGCTCCCAGTAATTCAGCCACCATCCCCACTGTTTCCGGAACAAACAGTCACGCATCCGCACCTCACCGGAGCTAAACAAAATCAACGCCACAAGGAATCCCCACGCCGTCGCGATTGCCACCAGTACCCACACGTTTCGCGCCACCACATCCCAAAACACCACATCTCCCCGCCAAATGAACAACACCCCCCACATCAAGACTGGCCATACAATCAATGTCCCCGCCTTTGCCACAGCATCACGACCCCGCAACACCTCACGCCATCCTTCCCCCAACCGCGCCATCCACCAAAAGACCCACACCAGGACGGCAAAACCCGTCATGAACGGGAACAACCCGCCCGCCTGGGCTAGGAAGCCACGCGCCCACAGTGCTCCTCCAACAAAAAGACTGGGACGCCATCTCAAGAGACCGTCTCCCAAATGTGTCAATGCCGCCAACACCACCAAAACAACTACTCCCACGCGCAGAACGGTAATCCCCTCGCCTTCCCTCCGCACCAATACACCCAGACACCCCCCCGCGTTCAGAAGCAACAACACTGCCACCAACATTGAGAGTGGCCACGCCTCCACCACGACCGTTCCCATCCGCAACAAGCCCTCCAACAACCCATCGAAGGCCGGCCGCGCAAGATCACGCACCACCGGCGCATACCCTAGCTCACCCACCGACAAGAATTCCGCTGGCGATATCTCATCCCGCCAAAGCTCGCCTCCCACCTCCCAACACTCCCGGGCCACCCCAAATAGCCCCACACCAATCCAAAGAAAACTCGCCCCCCGCAATATCCGATACGATGCTCCAAAAGCCCACCGATAGGGCTGAAATAGGACAAAACAAAGATATCCACCCACAATCCCAGCAAGCCACAGTAACCCCTCCCACCGCGCAATGGCCTCCCACTCCACACTGTTCATCACTCCACCCTCCCCAAAGAAACAAAAAACCTAACACTTAAACTGTCTGAAATAGATCACCTAATCCTCCCCCAATGACTCGTAAAGGGCCAATATACTACCAAAGCTGGCCCCACAAGATTCGCCTGCGGCACCGCCCCCCACGACCGACTGTCCAAACTGTTCCCACTGTTGTCGCCCATTGCCCAATATTCACCATCCCCCAGGGCGGCTGTTAGATTCGTCCCACTTTCCGTATATCCCTTGTGTCCGTTCTCCATTGACATCACACGTTGCATGCCTGACTCCGCTGCCAAATCCCCGTTGACATACAAATTCGGCTCGGAAACGCGAAGATCATCTCCCGGCACCCCTACCAACCGCTTGATATAATGCTGCGAACCGAAACTCGGATTCACCGCAATCGGCAAATCCTTCGTCGTAAATACAAATACCTCCCCGCGCTTCGGCTTCCGAAAATGATAACTCATCTTATCCACTAGAACTTGATCCCCCGTGTCCACAAAACCCCGCGCCAGTATCTCCCCCTCCCGGATCCTCACATCCACCGGTATCCCGCTCGGATCTCGCCTCGGTATCAGTATCTCCTGCGCCCGCCCACTCGGGTTGTTCTGCATGAACTCCGGACTCCCTGGATTCAACTTCCGAAACTGGCCAAAAAACGCCAAACTCCCCAACTCGCTTGCCTTTTCCAACGGGGTCGCAATCGAATATACTTGCCCACTTTCGCATATCACTTTCGTCGACGTGAAAAACTTCATCCGCGTATGCTGCTCAATACGCACCACTCGATCATCCGTCTTAACCTCCGAATCCACCCAGGTTCGACCCCGAACGATTTTGTCCCACAACCGATACACCATGTTGGGCTCCGCAAAAGAAGCCCCCTCTCGCTCCGCCGCTGGCGTGGCAATCACGCCATTCAAGGTCGGCTGCATCGAGCCCGTCGGAATCTTGAATGGCTGAAGAAAATAGGCTCGCACCCCAAGCGCCACCACCACCGCCACAAAAATCACTTCCACATTCTCCCCCCACGCCGAGCTCCGGTAATCCTGCACCGATTTCTCGCATACGGTGGTCAGTTCCTTCGCCAGTTTCTCAGCTTTTTCCGGGTCGCGATCCCGTAAAGACTGCTCAAAAGCTGCGTAGGCATTGTCTATCTTCGCCATCCGCTCCTCCGAAATCAAATCGCGCTTGTATCGCACGAATTTCTTCACCCCCTTGCACAACATCTTCCCCTCTTTCAAATAACGCGCTTGAAACATCTCAATTCCTTTTCTCCTAACTCGTGGTCCCGATTTCAGCTCTCTCTCGAAGCCTAATCACTGGTCTTCAATACCTGAATGAAGGCCTCTTGCGGAATATTAACCTTTCCGATAGCCTTCATCTTCTTCTTTCCCTCTTTCTGCTTCTCCAATAACTTCCGCTTCCGCGAAATATCACCGCCATAACACTTCGCCGTCACGTCCTTCCTCATCGCACTCAAGGTCTCCCGAGCCACCACGTTCCCACCCACCGCCGCTTGGATCGCCACTTTAAACAATTGCTTGGGAATCACGTCCTTCAACCGCGCCGCTAAATGACGCCCCCGGCCCTGCGCCTTGCTCGTGTGCACAATCGTCGAAAAGGCATCCACCGGTTCCCCATTGATCATCATGTCCAACTTGACCAGCTTCGAAGCCTGATACCCTGCATGCTCGTAATCCATGCTCCCGTATCCCCGCGTCAAACTCTTCAATCGGTCGTTGAAATCCACCAAGATCTCATTCAAAGGCACCGTGCAGGTTAGCATGACCCGCTTGTCGTCCAAGGTCTCCGTGTTCTCCAGAACCCCACGCTTTTCCATCACCAATTGCATCATGTCCCCGATATACTCGTTCGGCACCAGCAAAAAGATCCGCACAATCGGCTCCCGCACTTCCTCAATCACGGAGGCATCCGGCATGAATGTCGGATTGTCGATCCGCATCTCCTCACCGTTCGTCTGCGTGATCTCATACACCACACCCGGATAGGTCGATATAACATCCATCCCAAACTCACGTCGCAGTCGCTCCTGTACAATCTCCATGTGCAACAATCCCAAAAATCCGCAGCGAAACCCGAACCCCAACGCAGCCGAACTCTCCGCCTGATAGGAAAATGCCGCGTCATTGATCTGCAACTTCCCCATCGCCAACTTCAATTGCTCAAAATCATCGGAACTCACTGGGTAGATTCCGCTAAACACCATCGGCTGCACCTCCTTGAAACCCGGTAACGCTTCCACGCACGGATCCCCACTCTCCGTAACCGTGTCGCCGATCTTGACTTCACTCGACGACTTCATGTTCGCGATCAAATAGCCCACGTCTCCCGGCCCCAGTTCACCCCGCTTCTCCTGCCGCGGCGTGAAGACACCGACTTCCTTCACCTCATAGGACTTATCCGTGCTGAACATCTTGATCCTCGATCCCCGCTTGATCTTCCCTGATATCACCCGCACATAGCTCACCACCCCACGAAACGAATCATACACAGAATCAAAAACCACCGCGCGTAACAATTCATCGTCGGGCTCCTCAGGCGGCGGCACCCGAGTCACGACCGCTTCCAACACGTCCTCAATCCCAATCCCGTTCTTCGCACTCGCCTCAACCGCTTCTTCCGCAGGAATTGCCAGAATATCCTCAAGCTGCCGGTGCACCATCGGCAAATCCGCACTCGGCAAATCAATCTTGTTGATCACCGGAATCACCGTCAAATCCTGCTCAAACGCCAAATGGACGTTTGCCACCGTCTGCGCCTCCACCCCCTGCGCCGCATCCACCAACAACAACGCCCCCTCGCACGCCGCGAGACTCCGCGACACTTCATAAGAAAAATCCACGTGCCCCGGCGTGTCCAGAAGGTTCAGCTTGTATTCCCTTCCGTCCTTCGCCCGATACATCATTGTCACAGGATGCGATTTGATCGTAATCCCACGCTCACGCTCCAAATCCATCGAGTCCAAATGCTGATCCTGCTGCTCTCGCTGTGACACGGTGTTCGTCCTCTCTAGCAAACGGTCGGAAAGCGTGGTCTTCCCATGATCAATGTGCGCGATGATCGAAAAATTCCGTGTCAGTTCCGTGGACATCCAGTAACGTCGGCAGGCCCTACCGCCGCCGAAACGCCGCAAAACTACCCGCACTCCACGCCTTTGTAAACGCCGTATCCCTACTCCAACGCGGCGCCTGGACCAGGCCGATCAATCCGCCAACGCCTCGTCACAAACAACCCCTTCTGGGATTTCCTCTCTTTTGTCATCGCCTCGTGCTGACCTTTCCGTATCCTTTCACGCTACAACGCACCTCCAAACCAAACACCCAACAAAACTGATGGACTCAAAATCACCCTTCCGCCACGTCGGCGCCTTCCTCGCTGTTGCCACTCTCATGCTCACCGGCTGTATCCAGTCCGAGTCGACCGTTACCGTCAAACCCGACGGCTCCGGCACCATCGTCACCCAAACCACTATGGGAGGCGCTCTCGTCCAAATGATGCAGGGCATGACCCAACAACTCGGCGGTGAGGCTGGCTCTAGACCCAGCAATCCTCTTCTCCCTGACGAGGAAAAACTGAAGGCCACTGCCGCTGATTTTGGCGTAGGCGTCACCTTCATCGGCATCGAAGAGATCAACGACCCCAACGGAAGCGTCGGTTCAAAGGTGACCTACGCCTTTGACAATATCAACGCTGTCAAAGTCGCCCCGGAAGACGCCTTCGGCGCCATGAGTGAGCTTTCCGAAATGAGCGAACAAATGGCCGGAGCCGCCGGAGACAATTCCTCTCAAAGTAAGGCAGCCTCAAAAAAAGATCCCATTACCTTTTCTTTCACCCCTGGCTCCCCCGCCTCCCTCACCATCAATATGCCCGCCCCAGATCCTGAAAGTCTTGCCCCCAACTCAACTAAATCAGAACCAACCGGAACTCCTGATCCCACCCAGTTGGCCATGGCCCAGCAGATGCTCGGGGACATGCGTTTCGGGCTCGTCGTCGCCGTCGAAGGCGAAGTCGTCGAAAGTAATGCTACCTATCAAGACGGCAATAATACGACCATCTTCTCCATGGAAATGGGCAAAATGCTCGCCGATCCCGCCAATATCACCAAGATGCAGGCCCTCGAAAACGAAGACAATTTCCATAGAATCAAGAATTCCCTTCAAGACATCGACGGAATGAAGTTTGAAGGAGAGGAAGCCATCACCATCAAGTTCCAGTAACTCCCAGCCCCTTACACGAATCGCAGATCACCTCGGCCCAGTGGCCATTTCCTCCATGGGAAGCCCCCCGGACTGAATTGGCGTTGACACAAAACCCAATCCTGTCATATCCTCACTCCCTGTCTCGTTTGGAATGTCTGCCAAGCCAAAGCACTCGGCAACACTCCTGTGATACCACGCAACCCAGCCACACATCCATGAATACCAACGCCACCTTCAATCCTGCTTTCTCCAAGAAAGAAGAACACAACCCGTCCCCCCTGCCCGTGTTGCAGGTGGACCAAAATTCGAACGGCTTCGACGGTCTTACTTCTGAGGATGACTTCGTTGTGCCACGTCTCCCCAAACTTTGAAGTCTCCTTTGGTGTCCCTATAGTCACCCGCCAACCCTGAAAGGTAGTATTCATGCGATTCAAGAATAGCAACGGAAACGATAACCGAAATACGGGAGGCCCATTCCCGTCGCCAAGCACAGGTCTCCGGTCCAACGAGCCAGTGTCCCCCCCTCTTCCGAAACTCGAAAACGGAGTCGCGAACGAAGCCGACCCGCTTGATGCGTCCGAGCCCGTCGTTCCTCGTCTTCCCCGGCTCTGAGACCAGAGAGACTCGTCCCGGTTTGTCTTGGGGATAGATAGAATCCCCTTTAGGCTCCCCGCTGTCATCGGAGAGCCTTTTTTTGTGAGTTGCCCAAATAAAAAACCGCTCTGCGTCCACTTCGTGGGGATCTACGGCCGCGCCACCGGTTCCGTCGCCGTCGCCCTTGCTCGCAAGCCAGCCCAATGGCGAATTACAGGCTCCGATCGCTCGGCCTATCCGCCAATGGACGAATACGTCAATCGCTCCAAAGTCCACGTCTTCCCCAAGCACGGCGCTCACAATATTACCCGTGACATTGACATCGTTGTCGTCAGTGGCCATTGGGGTCGGCGCGACGCCGAGGTGGAAGCCGCCCTGAATAAAGATATCACCATCCTCTCCCTCGCCGAGTTTGCCGGCGAATTTCTCCTCCAAGAAACCCGCAACTTGGTGGTCGCCGGGACCAACGGCAAATCGACAACTACCGCCCTCCTCACGTGGATCCTTGAGTTCGCCCAAAAAAAACCCAACTACCTGATCGGCGCGATGGCCCGTAACTTCCCGCGGCCGGCCCGCTTTGGAATGACAAGCCACGCCGTCCTCGAAGGAGACGAATTCCCGGCCCGCTTCGGCAATCGCAACCCGAAATTCCTCTATTACAAACCCAAAACGCTCGTAATCACTAATCTCGCGAGAGACCATGCCGACGTCTATCGTGACCTTCGCGAATACGTTCAGGCCTTCCTCTATTTGGTCGATACCCTGCCTTCTAAAGGACGCCTCATCCTGAATGCAGACAACCAGTATTCCCCGGTCGTTGCCCGTCAGAGCAAGTCCCCGATCGAATGGGTCGGCTTCAGCCCAAAAGCCGATTTCAGAATCACTCGCCTCAAATATCATCCACGTTCCCTTTCCTTCCGCCTCCTTAATCAAGACTTCACGCTTCCCATGCACGGTCGCGTAAACGTTCTCAATGCCGCCATGGCCGTCACTGCTGCCCGCCATGCCGGAGTTCGCCCCGCCACTGCCCGCCGCGCCCTCACGAAATTCAAAGGTATCAATGAACGACAAGAAATCCTCCACGACTCCCCCGATACCCCCGTGATCGCCGACCACGGCTATCATCCCGACTCCATCGCAGATTGGATCCGCTCTGCGAAAAAACACTACCCTCGCAAACCCATTCTCGTCGTCATCCAACCCCGCTTCACCGGTAACGCCGACGACTTTCAACAAAAACAGCTTCCTGAGGCGCTCGCCGAGGCAGACCGCGTTATCGTTCTCCCGCACTTCAACAACGTCCAACACGACGGCCCACCCTTCAGCCCGCACAAACTGGCACGCGATCTCCGAAATCGCGGTATCTCAACCTTTCTCGTCACAAATAAAGATCATCTCCCCCGCTGCCTTAAAAGAAATGCACTCCGCGGAGATCTTATCCTCGCAGCTGTTCCTTCCTCGTTGCCCGACGCCCTCACTGCCATCACGGATTGCGCACGTGCACTCGAGGAGAAGGCCGGATAACATCGCCTCTCGACCATGCGCCTTCTCTTCACCAATCACCAACTAACCCACTACACCGGGACCGAACTCTTTGTGCGGGAGCTCACCACTGCCCTTAAAAAACGCGATCACCAAGTCGCCGTCTTCAGCACCCGCCTCGGAAAAGTCGCTGAAGAAATTCGCGCAGCCGGCATTCCTGTGGTCGACGACCCTGCGGATATCCCCTTCACCCCCGACCTCATCCATGGACAACACCATTTCGAAACCCTCGCTGCCCTCCTCGCCTTTCCCCTTTGCCCTGCCCTCTTTCATTGCCATAGCAGCGGTCGCTGGCAGGAAACACCCCTCATACACCCTCGCATCATTCGCTACGCCGTCATTACCCCCCGTTATATGCCGTGGTTCAAAGAGGAATTCAACATTCCCGCGGATAAGATTGATGTCGTCTTTAATACCGTCGACCTCACCCGCTTCCAGACGGTCCGAACACCGTCTACCACTCCGGAGAAAGCCCTCCTCTTCACTAGCACCATCAGCGATGGCACGGTCCTTGATACCTTAAAAGCTGCCTGCAAACAGTGTGATCTCCCT
>JBCDBW010000009.1:0-65717 GCA_039182965.1 Verrucomicrobiota bacterium | reverse complement strand
TTTCAAAAGGATGCCTCGCTCTTAAAACGACTCCAACTATTGCGCCGCCTCTATCCCGATGGAACCAGTGAAGTCCTCCCTCCACTCGCACCTTGATACCTCCCTCTAAGGACTCAGGAAAACGCTGGAGAGGTGCTGAAGCCCCCGAATACTTTCCTTGCCGAGAGCTCTACTTCGATCCCCAACCATCGTCTCCATACCCACCCGGTTGCACATACGGCGGTGTCATCGTCGGCACCTGGATTTGCCGCTTCACACAACCGGCTCCTGTACCCATCAAACCTAACACCACAAAGATCAACCAAGCCCGACGAATCGCCTTCATATCTTCATTCCCCTCTCGTATCTACGGAGACGGTGGTAACACATCGGGTCGCGAACCGAAGTTGTCGGGGCGACCATGCTCCACATAAGATGATCTCCGCGCCATCGCATCCCCCACATTCTCATCCTTTAATCGCAAACGCCCAAACCACTTCACATCGTAGATGTCGTCAAAAAAACGCTGATCAAACGCGAAATTCGCCTTATACGGATAATCCGTAAACGTGTTCCGCATCGTCATCCGCATCCCCACGTCTGTCCCCGGAAACGTAAACAACGCATTCCCGTCCTTTGCATACTGGATGGACTGAAAATGCAGTTCGTCTGGACCGACACCAAATTGACTGAACACAGTCGCCTCAAAGGTCCCAAATCCGTCCGCATAAAACGTGATCTTCGCTCCCTCCTTCACGATCCAATTCCCATATTGCCAGTTGTGCGGCAAGATAAAGGTCTTCTCAGACGCCACCGCCGATTGACTCACCGCAGCATCCAAACGCTTCGGCAAAGCGACTGCCAGAGGCGTGATATACGTCGTCGTACAGGAAGTAAGAGTCACCGCTACGGCGACCAGCCCCCAAAACAACCCAAACTGCACTCGTTTACTCTTCATGTGTTGGTTAAGTTCCTTCGCTCATACGGGACAAGCCCTGGCACAGCAAGAATTTTCCGGCATTGCAACGGAATCGTCACAGATTTCAAGATCCCCTCCGATTCAATTCTCTTTTTCCTCTGGATTAGCACATATTCCCAAGGTATGAATGCCGAAAGGTCTTCTAGCATGTTCCTGGATCCGTCATCCTCAGGCACCACGTCCAGCTCCATTCCATCCAGTGTTTCCAAAGAAATACTAGAGGAAAATGTTTTGCCCGGCACCCTTTCAGAACCAGTAATCGCTATCCGCGACCTCGACTTCTCCTATGGGCCCGTCCGCGCCCTCAAAGGAATAAATCTCCGCGTTCCGAAAAACCAAGTCACTGCCTTCATCGGCCCATCTGGCTGTGGAAAATCTACGCTCCTGCGCTGCTTCAATCGCATGAACGATCTCGTTCCGGGTGCGCACATCTCAAAAGGCTCCATCGCTGTCGATGGCGTCAATATCTATGATCCCTCAATTGATGTCATCGCCCTCCGGAAACGCATTGGCATGGTCTTTCAGAAATCCACACCCTTCCCACGATCGATCTACGAAAACGTCGCATACGGACTTCGCATCGACGGCATCAACGAAAAGAGCCGCCTCGACGAATCCGTCGAAAGGAGTCTCCAAGCTGCCGCACTCTGGGACGAAACAAAAGATCGCCTCGCCGAAAGCGCGTTCGGCCTCTCAGGAGGCCAACAGCAACGCCTGTGCATCGCACGCACCATCGCGGTCAAGCCCGAGATCATCCTCATGGACGAACCCTGCTCCGCTCTCGACCCCATCGCGACCGCTAAAATCGAGGAACTCATCTCTAGCCTCAAAACCGATTTCACCATCGTCATCGTCACTCATAACATGCAGCAAGCGACCCGCGTCTCAGATCGCACCGCTTTCTTCTATCTGGGCGAACTGGTCGAAGAAAACGATACCGTTACTCTGTTCTCCAAACCCGCCGTGAAAGAAACCGACGATTACATTCGCGGTCGCTTCGGATAAAGGCTATCTTATAAGGGGCCCCACTTTACCTTTTCCTTATGAGTCATATTCTCGGTAACTTCGAAGCCAGTCTCTTGGATTGTCGCGAGAAAGTCCTCACCATGGCCTCCATCGCGCAGCGCAATCTCGCCAATGGGATGAAAGGTCTCTTCGAACGCAATCTCGAGCTCTGTAACCAAGCCATCGCCGACGACGAAGATGTCGACATCCTCGAAAAGGAAATCGATGCCGAAGGACTCCAGCTCATCATGAGATACCAACCCGTCGCACATGACCTCCGTGTCGTGCTCTCCACCATGCGCATTTCGAAAGACCTCGAGCGAGTCTCCGATCAAGCCTGCAATATCGGGCGCCGCGCCCGCAAAATCCTGAAATACATGGAACTCGACGAAACCAAACTCGTCGAACCCATCTACGATATGGCCACCGGCATCCTCACTGATGCCGTAAAATCCCTCGCCGAAGGCGATACGGAACTCGCCCTCTCCCTCAAGGAACGCGATCGCGAACTTGATTCCGTCGAACGCAAGCTCGCTAAAAAGCTTACCAAACGAATGGAGGAGTCCCCCACCAATATCAAACCCTACCTCCATCTTATCTTCATCCTCCGCTCCCTCGAACGCATCGGAGATCACGCCATCAACATCTCCCGCGACACCGTCTTCATCGAACAAGCCGCCTCCATACGCTCCGGCGACCCCGAAGAACTCCAACAAGAACTCGCCAAAGCCAGCACCCCCTCGTCGGCAACCTCGTGAATTCGATTCCACTGCATTCGGACAGTACCCAAAGAATCGACTAGGGGGAGCGCTCAGCAATCATGGCCTCGCCCGCCAAGGCCACTTGCAACCCGTTCTTGGCAAACGAACAGGGATTCGCTTAACATAGTCGCCAGATGATTGAACCTACGGTTCATTATCGGGTCAAAACAGCTGCACCGTCGCGTTTTGACGACAAACACAGGATTCACATTTAATGGAAAATCCAGCCCAGAATGAATGGTGCCGGCTCGCCAAACGAACCGTCGCTCTTATCAACTTCGGTTGGTGGGTAGATATTTTTGCCCCGGTCATAGTGTCTCTCGGATTGATCTCTGCAGCCGCGCTGCTGCTAATCCGATCTCATTTTGAAATTTTCTCCCACCAAATTCTCTTCGTCGGCAGCGCCGGCCTTTTCCTCTTGGGCGCTCTCATATCACTTTTCATGGCTCGAAAACGATTTTCACACGTCGAAAGCGGGTTTGTCCTCCTGGAGGAACACTTGCGACTCAACAATGCCCTCACCGCCGCTCGCGAAGGAATTCGCCCATGGCCTCACCCACCCAAATCATCCCTGAATTACAACGGACTGCGGTTTCGATGGAAACGCCTGCTCATTCCGATGTCCCTTGCCTTCGGAGCACTGGCCGCTGCCATTATGGTTCCGGTCAATCGTCCCGATTCCGCAGTCAACCTGGCACCCAGCGAACCCCTCTCGTGGTCCAAAATGGAATCATGGCTCGACGAGTTGGAGGAAGAAAAAGTCGCCGAACCGGAGGCCCTGGAGAAAGTCCGTGAGCAAGTCCAACAACTTCGCGATCACGACAATAAGGATTGGTTCAGCCACAGTAGTCTCGAAGCCACCGACAGCCTAGCCGAACAATTACGCCAATCGATCAATGAACTCGGGAAAAATGCTCACACCGCAGAAAGAACTCTCTCTTCGCTCCAAAAATTTCAAGATGACCTCTCGGCAACCACCCGCGACAATCTGGTTCAGAAATACCAGGACGCCCTCAAAAACCTCGCATCCAATCAGTTGTCGCCCAACTCTGAGCTTCTAAAACAACTCCAAAGCATCAACCCGGCACAACTGAAACAGCTCAGCACAGAGCAACTTCAACGCCTTTCAAATCAACTCAAAAATTCTGCCGGAGCCTGCAAACAATGTCTCGGCATGGGCGACGGCGAACTTCCGTACGGATGGGAACAAGGCTTGGATCTGATCACTTTGAGAGAAGGCAACGCTTATCCTCTAGGCAGTGGTCAAATACCCGGACGAGGAGGAGTCTCCCGAGGCCCCGGAACAGCCCCCATTACCCTGTCCGAAACTCCAACCAATCTACGCACTAACAACCCAGAACAGGTCCGAACCGATGACTACTCTCGCGCCAGCTTGGGAGATACCCTGTCAATATCTGACGGCCAGCATGAGGTCGACACAACCATCACCGGCCCAACGACAGCCGGAAGCATTGAATCCACTGGAAGCGGTGGAGATCGCATTTGGCGCGATTCACTGATGCCAAACGAAAAAGAAATCCTGAGAAAATTCTTCGAATAAGAGGCATTCAAAAATTTATCAATCGCACCCCGCAAACTCCATGAATGCGACCGAATCCGAAGTTGAAGGCGCCTCCGATAAAATAAAGAACCTTATCGGCACCCTAAATAAAGTCCTTTTTGATCAAGAACCACTCATCGATACCGTCGTCAGCGGACTCTTCGCCGGAGGACACATGCTCTTGGAAGGCTTGCCCGGCCTCGGCAAAACCGAACTCGTCAAGGGTTTGGCGAAATCACTCGAATTGGAAACCAATCGGGTTCAATTCACCCCTGACCTTCTGCCCGGAGACATCACCGGAAATCCCGTTCTCCAAGAAGTCGAAGGACGGCGAGAATTTGTGTTCTCGCCGGGCCCCCTCTTCACAAATCTGTGTTTGGCAGACGAGATCAACCGTGCCTCCCCGAAAACTCAATCCGCTCTCCTCGAGGCCATGCAGGAACGAAGAGTAACCGTTCTGGGAACAAGCCACTCGCTTCCAGAACCCTTCTTCGTCCTCGCCACTCAGAATCCCATCGAACTCGAAGGCACATACCCGCTCCCAGAAGCGCAACTTGATCGCTTTCTCTTCAAAGTTGAAGTACTCAGAAATAGTGCGTCCACGCTGGAGCAAATCGTCCTCAACCGTGAACTTGGGGTCGAGCCCGAAGTCGAAGCCGTAATGTCGCGAGATCACCTGAATGAAATCATCGACATTGCTCGAAGAATCTACCTTCCTCCAGTCGTGGCCAACTATATCGCCCGCCTCGTCGATGGCACCCACCGGGGCCAATCCGCCACATCGGAGAAGATCCAATATGGAGCCAGTCCCCGTGCGGCAATAAGCATGGCCGCGGCATCCAAAGCGCGAGCCCTCATAAAGAGACGTATCAACGCAAGCTTCGAAGACGTAAAAGCGATCGCTATTCCCGTCCTTCAACATCGAATCGTCCTCGATTACAGCACCCGCATTGACGGCGTCAGCAATCGGGAAATAGTCCAACAGCTCTTGGCAGAGATTCCCGCTCAGGAACTTGAAAAACCGAAATCCGTCGCAGTCGCGAGCGCCGAATGATTACCATCAAACTTCCAGGTCTCGCATCCAAACCTCTGGCGGCCACCAGCAAGTCTACCCGGCCATGCACTCTCTCCCGCCGTTCCTCGACGCTGATACTACTCTTCTCAATTGCGGCACTTTCTCTCAGCCTGGTCTTTTCCGCAGACGCCGCCCGCGTAATCAGTCGGATAGAATACCCTGATGCACCCGGAACCACTGTCATCCTAAAGAGTGTCTTCGAAACCATCCCAAATTCGGGCTACGCGCCGCTTCTTGTCGAAATCGTCAACTCCACCGACCGCGACCGCCAGTGGCGCCTTCGCTCAACCTCACGAGATCCCTACGGCAATCTCATGGTTGAATCCTCCTTTCCCCTTCCCTGCAAAGCCTCATCCTCTGCAGTTCATTCAATCATGGTTCCCATCGCGGCAGATGGAGAAGGCTACGGGCAAAACGTTCGCTTTAACATAGCTGAACCAAGTCTCGGTCAGCGGTCCGCTAACCTTCAAAGTTCCTCCACTAGGCAATGGCCGAGTATCGCAATCAGTGAAAAGCTTGCCGGTCCTTTTCTCAAAGATCTCACCGATGAAATGGATCGCTTGGGGCGGTTTCGAGGTGGCAACGCCCACTTCGCTCACACCTTCAATCCCTCTGAGCTTCCCTCAGATTGGCGGGCGCTATCAGGTTTGGATGCGATGATGATCTCCGTGGACGAATGGCAAAACCTTTCCGCTCCGCCCAAAAAAGCGATTCTCGAGTGGAATCGACTGGGAGGAGTCATTCATTTCTATCCCTCATCCCAGTCCAATGGTTCCCAATCACTCCAGTTGGATGACACCACCAGTCTACTGCCAGGCGAGCACAAATACCGCTCCCTGGGCAAGGTCCAACTCCACAAAAGTAAAACCTTGGGTGCCAAGGCCACGATAAGGACCTTCCAAAAGTATACTCCAAAGACCCAGCAATTCGATACCGACTACCGTTCTAACTGGGGTGTTCTGCAGGAATTCGGCACACGTTCGTTCAACTCTTGGGTCGTCCTCATCGTCCTCGCCGCCTTTGGAATTGCTGTCGGTCCGGTAAATTTCTGGATTCTTGCGAAACCAGACCAAAGACACCGTCTCTTCATAACCACCCCTCTTCTCTCCATCACTGCGAGCGTCATCCTCGGCCTCATCATTCTCATTGGCGATGGCATTGGAGGAAAAGGCCTGCGCTTCGTCGCCATTAATCTCGAACCGGCAGCTGGCGAGCGACGCGCCTACATCACTCAAGAACAAGTCGCCAGAACAGGCCTCCTCTTACGAACGGCTTTTGAAATGGAAGACCATGCCATGCTTACCCCTCTCCGCTTGCAAGCCACGCGTTGGAGTCACTACGATACCGATCACTCTCGTTCCAATAAACTCGCGATCCAGAACCAACACATGACGGGACATTGGTTCAGAAGCCGAAGCGAATCTGCACACCTTGTCCAAGCAGCGCGGCCTACTCGTGGAAGAATCGAACTCGTAAATCAAGACAAGGAAGATGGCAAGCCCCCGAGATTGTTTTCAAGCTTGGGCTTTGATGCAGACCAGCTCTACTACGTGGACAGTGATGGGGAATTCTGGCGCTCTGTATCAACCGTCAAAACAGGTCATCCCGTCGACCTCGAAGCATGCGCCCGGTCGGACGCAAAAACGTGGTGGTCGTCTCAGTCGACACACGCGTCCAGAAATCTGGCCCGCCGACTTCAACTCGTTCTGGATGAAGGGAGAAATACTTTCCTACTATCCACAAAGGACGATCGGGCAAATCCGATAGACGCCGGAGATTTCATTCGTTGGTCAAACTCTAAGATACTCGTTTTCGGTTCCCCACTCTCTGTCAATGAGGCGGTTCCGCAAGAGGATGAAGCCGGCCCCGCTTCCACAATTCAAACTCCCATCAATCATCCCAATTCCGCATCAACATCATAAAATGGTAAAATCACTGAATTCCCCATCAAAAAACGACGCCGTCGTCATCGAGAATCTCTCTCGGAGCTTTGGAGAACTGCGAGCAGTTGATGACATCTCATTTTCCATCGCTCGAGGCCAAGTCACAGGATTTGTTGGTGCAAATGGTGCAGGTAAAACAACGACAATGCGCATCCTCGCAACACTGGATACTCCGACACATGGCCGCGCACATGTTATGGGTTATGACGTCGTCGAAGAATCAAACAAGGTCCGGTCGCTGCTCGGTTGGATGCCTGACAATTACGGCACATACGAGAACATGACCGTGAGTGACTATCTCGACTTCTTCGCCCGTGCCCAAGGCATCCACGACGAAGAACGCATCTCAAGAGTTCGTGACGTGATGGAATTCACGGAACTAACAGACATTGCCGATCGACTAATTGATAAACTCTCAAAAGGCATGGCGCAAAGACTTTGCCTGGGACGCGCACTCATTCATGATCCCGAGGTCCTCATTCTGGATGAGCCCGCCGCCGGCCTCGATCCAAAAGCAAGAGTCGAACTCAAACACCTGATCCGCATACTTGCGCAAGACGGCAAATCGATTTTCATCAGCTCTCACATATTGTCGGAACTTGAAGAAATGTGCGACAGCCTGCTCTTTATCGACCAGGGACGTATCGTTCACCACGGAACTGCAGAGGAGCTGAAGCGCTCATCAAAAGAGTCTCTCCTCGTCCATGTTGAGATCGCAGGAGACCCGGCTTCCCTTCAGTCTTGGACGGAAATGACCCCTCATGTTGAGTTTATCGAATCCACGAAACACGGCGGCCAAGTTGCTCTCGACTCCGCCGAAGGCGAAGTTCTCGCGGATACCCTACGGCGAATGATCGAAAGTGGTCTGAGAGTCACCGAATTCAAACGCATCGAGCGACGCCTCGAAGATGCCTTTGTCGATATCCTAAGCCGCCTGAGTCAGCCCGAAAATGCAGAACCACCTCCGTTGCCGAACAATCACACGCCCTCTGATTCCAAAGGATAGTCGCCACAATGACCCTACCAAAAGACTTCAGCGACCGTCTCAGCCCTATGCTCGTAAAAGAGCTCCGCCAAGGGCTCCGTACACGAACTTTCACTTCCGCATTTCTTCTTCTTCAGGCCGTATTGGTCTTTACCATGGTCGTAGCCTCAGCCGCAGGCCAGGCTTCTGAAGTCCTCGACGGATTTTTCTGGTTTTTTCTCGGACTGGCCCTCGCTTTTATCATGCCCCTCCGCGGCATCAATGCCTTGTCTCGAGAACAAAAAGAGAATACGCTCGAACTAGTCTCAGTTACCCAACTCTCCGCCTACCGCATCGTCTCAGGAAAATGGGCTGCCCTTTTTTCCCAATCACTCCTTCTTACGATAGCCGTCCTCCCCTACGTCGTACTCCGCTACTTCTTCGGTGGGGTAAATCTTCTCCAAGACCTTGTCGGTCTCGGATTTCTCCTCCTGATCTCTTCCACCTTTACCGCCTTCGCAGTCGGTATCTCCGCATTTCGCTCGATACTGCTCCGAGGCTTGCTCTTTTTCGCCATAGGATTCCTGGTATTCACCGGTTTTCAAATCATCTTCACAGCGGTTCAATTCGGTGGCGTTATACCATCCACACTGGTATCCGGAAGTTCCATTATCCTTCCCAGTTTGATCTTCGTTTTCGTCGTCGGTGTTTTTTTTACATTCTACTTTATCGCAATGGGAGCTAGTCGCATTGCTGCCGTCTCAGAGAACTACTCCACCACCAAACGCCTTCTATCACTCGTAGCTTTGATTCTGACGCTGCTCCTCCCCCTGATCGGAATCAACGAAGAACTTTGCCTTGGCTTCGCTATCGTGATTCTCACACCGGTCCTCATTGATGCCCTCACGGAAAAAGCCGCCGTCAGTCGAATCGTCCTGCGTAATTTCGTAAATTCTCGCTTTCTTCCCGCTCGGGCAGCCTACTTCCTAGCCCCGGGTTGGCACACAGGGATATTCTACTTCCTGATCGCCGCCGCAATATTCTTCATCGCCAGCGTCACGTTTCTGTTTCCAGCCACTACTCATGAAGAGAATTTTTACTGGGCCCTCATTACGTATTTTTCAGCACTGGCTTTCCCGATGCTCTTGATCCACCTGTCGCGACGTCCAACAGATAGCGCCTTTAAAACATTCATCATTATCCAAATGGTATGCAGCTGCCTAACTGCGATCATTGCTATGCCAACCGCTATACTTGGAACTGACACCTTTCTTTGGGCACTGTTCTTTCTGCCACATACGTCGTTTGTTCTTCTAATGGAATCAGCCGGGGCCGCTCCACTTATCGGTTCCTTCCAAGCCGTGATTATCATTGGAACGGTTATTGTATCGGCGCTTCGAGCCCGCCCCCTCTACAATCAGATGTCTTCGATTATGAGCGAACTAAAGACCAACTCACAGTCTCCAACGGACAATGATAGTGCGCAGTCCGACTCCCCATCAGACATGCAACACTCGCCCACGTAAGCGGCACCCTCGCTTTACTTAATACACCACCACCCCTGATCCACCTTCTCAATTCCGCAAAGTCAACACATGTCAGTAGCCGGTTCCAATTCTTTCGCTCAGGAAATTGGCTTGCTCGAAGGAATTAGCTCGGAAGCAGAGGCGGTCACTAAAGTTCTCCGACTCCCTTTTCACAAATAAGTGTGGCGAGGCCAAACAGGAGACTTCGCTGGAAGCGGCACCGGAAGCTCCCTCGACTTCCAAGACCACCGTGCTTACTCGCCAGGCGACGATCCGCGCCATATAAACTGGCAAGCCTACGCTCGGACCGGAAATTACACCATGAAACTATATCGTGAAGAGGTACGCCCTCTCATCGATCTCGTTTTCGACGTGTCAAATTCCATGTTCTATGATCCCAAAAAACAACGCCGCTCCCTCGATCTCTTCTACTTTATCGTTCACAGTGTGCAACACAGCGGCGCTTCGCTGACGGCGCATCTGGTCAAAGGTACAAACCATCGCACTCTGACAGCCGATGCACTCCTTGCCCATGCCTGGTCCCATCATGCCCAAGAACTCGATGAAGCCCCTGCCGCCGCACCTCCAGATCTGAGTGCTGTCCCGTTTCGCTCACAAGCGATGCGCGTCCTCGTGAGCGATCTCTTATTTGACGCCCCGCCCGAAGCCACTCTCCGCTCTCTTGTCGAAAGAAAAGGGAGAGGAATCATCTTCGCTCCGTACACCAACGACGAAGCCAACCCCGATTGGGACGGCAACTACGAGTTCATCGATGCGGAAGACCAAACGCGCCATCCTCATCGGCTGGAGCCACCCGCCCTAAAGCGCTACCTATCCGCTTACAAAAACCACTTTGCCATATGGACCAGTCAATCCCGCCGCTTTGACGTGCGGCTCGCACGGGTTCCCTCCGAACCAGGCTTTATGGATTCTCTACGAAACGAAGCGCTCATATCGGAAGCCGTCGGCCTCTGGACTTAGACTCGATTCAAGCTACAAATCACCTCGACTTGGACATCTTCTTCACCAACCCCGCCGGCCTTTGGACACTACTGGGAATCCCCGTAGTCCTGGCCATTCATCTCCTCCAACGCCAAGCCACGCAAATCACGATCAGCACGCTCTTTCTTCTCGAGAATACTCGATCCGATAGCACGGAGGGCCGCCGCATAGAGAGGCTGCGCTCTTCCGTTCCACTCTGGCTGCAACTTCTCCTCGTCCTCATCATAACGTGGCTTCTCGTCGAGCCACGTTGGCATAACAAAAACTCGGTTCAACGAATCGCCCTCGTCCTCGACAGCTCCGCCTCGATGCAGGCATTTAAAAAACCTCTCCTCTCCACGCTCCCCGACACACTCGCCAAGATCGGCCCCCTCGGAACCACTGCCGAATTCGTCGCGATCGATTCCTCACTCCAGAACGAAGGCATTTATCACGGTGACAACCAATCAGAATTGATTAAGAGCATAGACAATTGGCTGCCCTACGAAGGAGAACACGACCCGACACCGGCGCTCGAAGTCGCTCGTGGTCTCGTCGGTAAAGATGGTCTCGTTATTTTTGTAACCGACCACAAAACCTCCGATCTTCCCTTCGGCGCTTACTTGCTTGCCGTTGGCAAAGAAACGCAAAATGTCGGTTTCACAGGTTCCAGCATTTCAAGCGAAAAGGGATCGCTGCAATGGAAAGCCCTGATCAAAAACTACAGCACCCTGCCTCAGGAAAGACAATGGTCTGTCTCTATCAACGACAATCAGCAACCCCCACGCCCTATTAGTCTAAAACCAGGCCAGACTCTCACCATTAGCGGCCCATTCCCCAATCAGGTTGAACGCTTCTCACTAGATCTACAACCCGACGAATTCGCATTGGATGACCGCTTGCCTATCATCCGGCCATCCCCAAAAATCATCACCGTTTCCTTTGGCAAAGACACAGATGAAAACAACCCATTCGCCCCAGTCCTTGCGAGCCTCAGTGGCATCAATACAAATCCGCCCGCCGATACTCCTCCCGATGTCTTGGTTGCCACCTACAATCCTTTCAATCCCTCAATTCCCAACGAGAATTCCATCGTCAGTATCTCCGACCGTTTGGCCAATAAAAAGGCGTTCCAAGGCCAGATTATCGCCGTCGAAGATCCGCTGATCCGAGGCCTGAATTGGCAGGGTCTTATCGCTCGATCATCACTTAGAATTCCAAAGCTCGAGACCGACAATGTTCTCCTTTGGCAAGGAGACAGGCCCCTCATTTTTCTACGTACCGTTGGAGGGCCACAACGCCTCATCTTTAACTTTGATCTCACCGCTTCAAATGCCAATCGCCTCCCCGCCTTCGTAATTCTCGTAAGCCGGTTCATCGAACATATGCGCAATCAAAAAGTCGGTCTCGTAAACCTAAATGTGGAAACCGGCCAAGCCTTACAAATTGCCGCAGAAACCGGCGACAACGCACAGAACCTGACACTGGGTTTGCCCTCGTCGCCTCCGAAGGACGATAAAGCAATACCTGTCACACAGCTCTCCTCCTTGCACGCGCCAAACAAACCAGGCTTCTTCGAAATCTCACAAGGGGACAAGGTCATCCTCAAAGGAGCTGCCTCCTTCGCCGATACTCGCGAAGCCGACTTCCGCAATGCCGTCACCGCATCGAACTTGGACTCAGCAACCTCCGCCCTTGTCTATTACCACACACGAGAGGACCCATACTGGAAAATCTGGGTCATCCTGGCCGCCGTTGTGCTTCTCCTCAACTGGCACCTGCGGTCCAAGCGCACAAGGTCTCAACACAAGTCGCCCTCACCTTCGTCGCCCGCATGATACTAAAATCACCCGAGTGGCTCATCCTGATTCCCCTTCTCGCCACACTTGCTTGGTTCCTTCCCCAATTGCAGCTTTGGCGTCCGCTCCGCGCCCTCATTCTCCTTCTCACGGTCTTGATACTTTCAGAACCACAATTGAGACGACTCTCAAAAGGTATGGACCTCTGGGTTCTCGTCGACCGATCCGCGTCCGCGGAAGAAATAGTCATTCAAAATATCGATGAATGGAAACAACTCCTTGAACAAAGCAAACCAACCTCAAACGATCGATTGTTCTATGTCGAATATGCAAATGGTGTAATCGACTCAAACGATTCGGACCTGCATGCGGAATCAGGCATCTTGGCAAACACTCTGTCTCGAGCGAATCTCGCGATACATCACGCCTTGGCGCAAACCGACGAAGATCGGCACTCTCGGCTTCTCCTATTTTCCGATGGCTACAGCACCGAACCAATTGGCGTTTCAAGAGATAAACTCATCGAAACGGAAGTCCCTCTGGATTATCGCCTTATAACGCACGAAGACAAGAGCGATGCGCGCATTGCCAGCCTCAAGATCCCCCCCCGTCAACAAATCGGAGAACCCTTTCTAATCGAGGTGAATGTCGTGGGCACTTCGACCGGATCTGTGCCTCTGTCTGTCCTTCGAAACGGGCAACCTATCGCAAAAACAGACATCCAACTCACCGATGGATCCGGCGAAGTCCGCTTCACCGACCGTCTCGACCAAACCGGTTCCTATTTGTATGAAGCAATAGTAACCCCGGATCAGGACGCCCACCAAGGCAACAACCGCTACCAATCCTGGATCGAAATTGCAGGAGGCCCACGCATTCTTCTGGTCAGCAAATATCTCGATGACCCTATCGCCGAAATTCTAAAGAAACAGGGATTCAACGTCGAATTGGTGACCGACACTCGCTCCCTAAACGCGGGGCAAATAAGCGGCGCCGAGGCAATCATCCTGAACAACGTTGGCGCATTCGAAATCAATGACAGCTTCCTCGACGCAATCGATTTCTACATCCGCAACCAAGGCGGCGGACTACTTATGTGCGGAGGTCGAAACAGCTTCGGCTCAGGTGGATATTTTGAATCTGCCATCGATGACCTTCTTCCCGTCTCTCTGGAGCTGAAAACAGAACATCGCAAACTAGCAGTAGCGATGGCCGTCGTCATGGATCGATCAGGAAGTATGAGTATGACCGTCCCAGGCGGACTCTCAAAGATGCAACTAGCAAACGAGGGCGCTGCTAGAGCAGTCGAATTGTTGGGTGATCAGGACGTGATCACAGTGTTTGCCGTTGATAGCGAAGCTCATTCAATCGTTCCTCCTCTTGAGGTCGGTGCGCACAGAAACGAAATCACTTCGCGAATCAGACGAATCGAAAGTATGGGCGGAGGGATCTACGTCTACAACGGCCTAAACGCCGCCTGGAACGAGCTCAAAAACGCAGAACTCGGGCAACGCCATATCATTCTCTTCTCAGATGCCTCCGATTCCGAACAACCCGCGCAATACCGGTCGCTGCTGCGTTCCGTTGTTGCAGACGGTGGATCCGTTAGCGTGATAGGACTTGGCGATGAAGGTGATGCCGACGCCGCGTTTCTCAAGGATATCGCCACGCTGGGGAACGGCCGAATGTTCTTCACAATAGAAGCCGGTAATCTCCCAAACATTTTCGCCCAAGAAACAGTTTCGGTCGCCCGTTCAACTTTCGTCACCGACCCCACCGGCACTCAGCCTACAGGCGGTTGGTTCGAACTCTCCGCCGATCCACTCTCCTGGCTGCAAACAGTCGACGGATACAATCTCAGCTATCTCCGGGAGAACGCCACCAGTGCGCTCGTAACAACCGACAGCTACAGGGCGCCTCTCGTCGCATTTGCCCAACGCGGAATCGGACGATCCGCCGCAATCTCATTTGCCATTGGCGGAGACTTCTCCGAGGCAGTTTACCAATGGAACAAACTGGGCGACTTTGTCCAAACCCTCACTAGATGGCTCATGGGCGACGAAGTTCCCCCTGGTATCGGAGTTCGCACGGAAATCGTCGGTACCCAGCTCACCATCGATCTCTTCTACGACGACGATTGGAGCGAACGCTTCACGGAAAATCCCCCACGCTGCCTCATTAGCTCCTCAGATTTGACCAGGAGTCTGAACTCCTTGGTCTGGCAGAGACTCTCACCTGGCCACTTTTCGACGACCCGCCACCTCGATCCAGGAGAAACCATTCGCGGCGTCGTGCAGGTCGGTCCCCACGCCATCCCTTTTGGACCTCTAGTGATCGGCGCAAGTCCGGAATGGGCCTTCGATGCCACCCGTATCGAAGAGCTCCAAGAACTTTCACTCATTAGCGGCGGGCGCAACCTCCTTGACCTTGGTTCCGCATGGCTGAAACCAACACGAAAGGACTTTTCAAGTATTCGAACCTGGTTGCTAGCCACCCTGCTGTTCGTCGCTCTCTTTGAAATTCTCGTTTCCCGCCTCGGTTGGCGAATGCCTATCCTCAACATGACAAACTCGCGACTTCCCCGCACCGGTCATCGTAAAACAAAAGCAAAAAAACCCATTTCCACTCCGCTGGAACCCAATACATCCATGGAAACATCATCAACCACCACTTTCGAAGAAACCACAAGCGAACCCTCTAAAAGCACGCCCGAAGAGTCCAGATCAAGATTCCACCGCGCCAAAAAACGAAAATAGCATTTTATTGAGTCCCGCTCGGCATCGTGCGAAACTCCAACTCCCTTTTCCACATTGGAAAACGACTCCATCCAGTGAGTCCATTCTTCTATCGTGATTTCAACATGGATCACCATCGCCTCCCTTCTGGGAGTGATTGCCTTGGTCGCAGGCGTATTTTTCCTGGAGCGCTATCTGAAACTCCGGGCACGCAAAAATCTCATGCGCCAGCCCACCCCAGATGCCTGGCCGCCCACCCTCGAAAAGAATTTCCCCCTCTACCGCCTTATTCCCCAAGACATCAAATCCCACCTCCACCAATACATGCACGTATTTCTCGCGGAGAAATCGTATGAAGGCTGCGGAGGTCTCGAAATCACCGAAGAAATACGGGTTTCCATCGCCGCCCAAGCCTGTCTCCTACTCCTCAACAACCGCGGTAATTTTTACCCGAATCTGCGCTCCATTCTCGTCTACCCCGATGAATATATTAACCGCCGCGGCCTCATTCTCCGCTCCGATCATGACGAACGCGATGAACGTGTCCTTATCGGGGAATCGTGGCACTCCGGCTCCGTGGTCCTTTCATGGAAACATGTGCGCCAAGGCGCAAGAATTATCGACGACGGCCTCAATGTCGTCTTCCATGAGTTCGCACACCAACTCGACCAAGTCAGTGGTAACACTGACGGCACCCCCGAATTATCCAGCTCGGAACGATACGGCGCTTGGTCCGCGACAATGAAATCTGCCTATGAACGCTTCAATCGTCGCATCGACCGTGGACAACGCACTCTCTTCGATGAGTATGGCGCCACCAATCCCGCCGAATTCTTCGCCGTCGCGACCGAAACCTTCTTCGAAAAAGCACGCCGCATGAAAAAGGAATACCCAGATCTCTACCAGGAATTCGTGAATTTCTATCAACTCGATCCCGCTTCTTGGCGCCCACCTGACGTCGAGGCCTGACTCATCGGATATCCTTCTGATCGACACCCTTCAATCGCGTCACCCCTTCAAAAAGATTCCCTGACACACGCATATTTCGTCCCTCATAAACATCCAGATCCAACCCTCCCTCTCCTGTTCCACTTACGAGACAATTTGAAACTACACTGTCCTTACAACCCACAAAGACCATTCCATTCAAACAGTCTCGAAACCCGCAAGCATTGACAATCACCCGCTCACACTGATCAAAAATCAAAGTCCCGTTTGGATTCCGAACCTCGCTAAACTGCATCCCGTTCAATACGAGATCATGGCAAAATACAAACGCCGCTCCTCCCACCGAACCCTCCTTGCCTTCCAAGTCCCGGGGATCAAATTGATTCCCCGAGAATGCCCCACGTTCACAACGAACCATAAAGAGATCCCCGGGCTGACTCGTAAAAAAAACATTTCCCGTCACCGTGAACTCCCGAACACGCTCAAAGTGTAACCCAAGCTTCACGTCACTAAAGACATTGTTCCCAATTGTCACCACACTTATCGGGTAATCTTCCCGCCCTAATAAACGAACGTTCGCCCCTTCAGCAGCCTCATTGTTGTGCTGCAACGTGCATCCCGTAATCGCCACTTCCGCCACCGATTGCCGCCCCGCTCCCTCCGACACGTCAATCAATACGTTCGCCGCCCGCACCGCCTCCGCATCCGAACGATCCGGCATGTTGCTCTCCAAATCACAGTTGCCAATATGAAGATTTCTCACATTACCATTTTCCACCACCACTCCTCCTCCCTGATTGTAGCTGATGTGACTGTCCCCGATGCTAATTTGATGGAGGTCGACGTCATCAAGATAAACGCCTGCTCCGGAGTTCTCATACAAATGACAACCCGTGAGAATTACATTCCGGTTGCGATTCACCAACCGTATCCCATGATGCGCCTTCCGAATCACAACCCGCGTGATCGTCGCTTGCATCGTCTTTTCCAATTCAATTCCATCCGCTTCGGGATGCCCGCCAATGATCTCAATGCCATCAATCAGAGGCATCCGTTGCAACCATGTATCTTCCTTGAAAGAACCGGGATTTGCACTTCCCTCGTGCGACCCCACAATCCGTATCGCTGGCCCCGCCCCCGCCATCTCGATCGTCACCGGTCCGTCCGCCATGATCGACGTCGCCCCCACATCCGCCAGCCGAACTTCAAGCGTCTCTTCTAACCGATACCGCCCAGTCGGAATCACCACCCGCCCACCGAAAGCAACCGTGGCAATTTCAAAACGTTGACTCTCCTCAGTCCCCGTAACATCAGCCGCTCTCCCACAGCCCCCCGCGAGCAAAGCAACGATAACCAACACAAAGACACCCGCCGCCCTTGGCCACGACTCGTTGACATATTCGTTTCCTGAATCCCGTTTAATGAACGCCATACAATCATGAATCAAACCCTCTGGCCAACCTTTGTCTTTGTCACTGGTCTCTGCTCCTCGCCGTTCTCTACGTCTGCAGATATACCACCACCCAACATCGTGATGATCGTGTCAGATGATCAGGGCTACAACGATCTCGGTGTCCTCTTGCCGGAAATAAAAACACCAAACCTCGATCGCCTTGCCAAGGAGGGCGCCCGCCTCACATCCTTTTACGTCGCGTGGCCTGCGTGCACGCCCTCACGCGCTGCTTTTCTGACGGGACGCTACCCCCAGAGAAACGGAGTCTATGACATGATTCGTAACGAAGCTCCCGACTACGGCTATCAATACTCACCTGAAGAATACGAGGTCACTTTCGAACGCATTGGAGGGATGGATACCCGAGAACTCATCCTTCCCCACTACCTTGAATCCGTCGGCTACACTTCGGGTATCTTCGGAAAATGGGATCTCGGTTCACTTCTCCGCTTCCTCCCACTCCAGAAAGGATTCGACGATTTTTACGGCATCGTCAATACTGGTGTCGATTTCTATACCCACAAACGATACGGCGTGCCTAGCATGTATCGAAATAATACCCTCACCGAGGAAGACAAAGGCACCTACTGCACCTGGCTGTTTGAGCGAGAAGCCATCCGCTTTCTCAACGAAAACTACAAAAGCCCCTTCTTCCTCTACGTGCCGTTTAACGCGCCCCATAGCGCTTCCGGACTTGACCCCAAAATCCGGAGCGGCACCCAAGCCCCAAAAGAATATCGAGATCTCTACCCCATCGATGGCCCACGCTTTCAACCCGGTGCGATCGATAAATACTCCCCCATCTCAGAATTCTTCGGCGAACGCGAGCGCATTACGAAAGCCGGTCGCATCCAGGAATACCGAGCTTGCGTCACTGCCATGGACAAATCGATCGGGTCTATCCTCGATTTTCTCGACGAAAACCAGCTCGCCCAAAACACCATTGTCATCTTCTTCTCCGACAACGGTGGCTCAGGCGACGCCGACAACAGCCCCCTTCGCGGAAAAAAAGGAGATACTTTCGAAGGCGGCATCCGCGTGCCATGCCTTATCCGCTGGCCGGCGCAAATCCCCGCGGGAACCGTCTCGCACGCGTTCCTCACATCCTTAGAAATCCTCCCTACCCTGGCCTACGCATGCCAGTTTACCGTTCCCGAGGAAATCAAACTCGATGGCTTCAATATGCTCCCCACTCTCCTAGGGGAAACGGAGTCACCAAGACAAGATATGTTCTGGAAACGGAAAAATTCCCTCGGTGCCCGAGTCGGTCCCTGGAAATACGTCGTCATGAACAACAACGAGTATCTCTTCAACCTAGAGGAAGACATCGGCGAACAAAATAATCTCGCGACTGATCACCCTGATATCCTCAATCGCCTCAAAAAACGCTTCAATAGTTGGTTGGACAAAATGAATGCTGCCGAACCACGCGGGCCCTTCCAGGATTTCTAAGACCTTTAGCACCGCTCCGAAGACGGCTCAAAGGTCTTCCCACCTCCTCAGTTTCGGTGTCAGTCTCAATCTGCCTTCTACCCCCTTCCAATCGCTCTTCGAGCCATCGCAAAGTGGCTTGTTGATCGAAAATCCTTCCCTCCCGACAAGGCTTTTCCGCATCAGTTCGCGCCACGGTCTGGATCGACGTCTGGCACCTTGTATTGCTCTCGCAACCGCGCCAGTTCTTCCTCCAATTCCTCGCGCACGGACTCATATTCCGGATTCCCATACTGGCTGCGCATCTCGTCCGGATCATTCTCCAAGTCAAAGAGCTCCCACTCTCCAATCTCATAGTAACTGGCCAATTTGAAACGATCCGTCACCACCCCATAATGCCGAGGCACATTGTGCGCCGTATTCGTTTCCGGATCTGCATCGCCTTCATAGTAGTGATAATAAAACGAGCTTCGCCAGTCCTCAGGCCTCTCACCTTTCAACAATGGCACGAGACTCAAACCCTGCATGTCTTTCGGAATCTTCGCCCCCGCGATGTCTAAAAATGTCTCCGCAAAGTCCAGATTCGATACGATCGCATCGCTCACCGATCCCGCTTTTGTCACGCCGGGCCATCGCGCAACCAGTGGCGCCCGCAAGCTTTCTTCATAAATCCAGCGCTTGTCGAACCACCCGTGATCGCCAAGGTAAAAGCCCTGGTCCGAGCTGTAGATCACCACAGTGTCCTCGGCCAGATCTGCATCCTCCAAATACTCAAGCATCCGGCCCACGTTCTCGTCCACAGCAGTCACACACCTCAGGTAATTCTTGATATACCGTTGGAATCGCCAACGCACCAGTTCCTTGCCCGTCAATCCAGCATCTGCCAACTCCGCATTCCGAGGCCCAAACACCGCCTGCCACGCCGCTTCTTGCTCGGCATTCCGCGTGCTCTTGTTGTGCCGATATCCCGTGCCCGCTTCGTTGATCATCCGGTCAAAATGCCCGTCCGGGTCATACGCCCGATGCCACTTCATGAACTCCTCTTCCGTCAATCCCGGCGGACTCGTATACTGCGCACGATCCGGCCCGAAACTGCTCACAAAATTCATGTCCTGCGTCGCCGCCCCCGATGCCCGTCCCTCGTATTCATCAAATAGACTTGCCGGCTCAGGGATCTTCACATCCGCGTACAACTCCAAATGACGAAGCGCTGGCTCCCACTTCCCATGTGGCGCCTTGTGCTGATACATCAAAAAGAACGGTTTGTCGGAATCCCGCCCCTCAAGCCAGGCCAAAGCCTTGTCCGTAATCACATCGGTGGTATATCCCTCGTTCTGAATCGTCACCACTTCCCCCGCATCATTCGTCGTCTTTGTCGGCGTGTTGTAATACTTCCCTTGCCCTAGCAACACGTCAAAATGATCAAATCCCGTGGGCGTGCTCTTCAAATGCCACTTCCCAATCACGGCCGTCTCATACCCCGCCTTCTGCAACAACTTCGGGGCCGTTTGCTGTGATCCGTCAAAGGTATCCGCATTCCCCAAAAATCCGTTCAAATGACTGTATTTTCCCGTCAATACGACCGCCCGAGCCGGACCACAAATCGCGTTCGTCACCAGGCAGCGATCAAACCGCATTCCTTCTGCCGCCAATCGATCCAGATTGGGCGTCTCGTTGATCGTCGATCCATAAGCCCCCATCGCATGCCACGCGTGATCATCGGTGTACATAAACAAAATGTTTGGCCGATCCGAGGCCGCTTCCGCGCTCGCAACCAAACTCCATACCAATACATACCAAATCAGTTCCCGCATCATTCTCGCTCTGTCACAGGCGCCGGTATCTCACCCTCATCGGTCCGGAAAGGCGACGCCCATAAACCTTCCGCATTCACAAAGTTGGGATTCTCGGGATTGTTCGTCCAAGCATAACGCACCGCCTCAGGCGTCGTCACACTATCCGCGCTCACTACAATCCGCTTCCCCTTGATCTTTGCCGTCGCCGGAACAAACTCCATATCCTCTCCCGCGATCTCAAACCAACGCAAAGCCTCTCCGTCCGAAGCTTTCAAACCACCCCCGACATGATCAAAGCTCAAGACGGCTGATGGCCCCTCCATCTTCACGCGCTTCAATACCGGTCCCGAGTAAACAAGGCCCTCATTATAGGCATTCCCCCGCGCAAAAATCGCCAGACGCTCGCCCACCGGCACCTTGTTTTTCGGATGAATATCCGTCGCATCCCCCACATCAATCGTAACCACCGTCCCCGTATTCTCTCCGTCCTTCCAAATCTTCATCATTTGCTCTCGAATCACCGGCCAACCCCACGCATCCCCGTTCGCGAAGTTCGGCAACTGCACCACGTAAAATGGAAAATCTCCCGACTCTCCACCTGCTGCCGCCCAATCCTCACGCCAATCTTCAATGAGTGCCAACATCAAATCTCGGTATCCATCCGCAAATGGCACTCGCGAATTTCCTTCGCCTTGATACCATACAGCTCCTGCGATCGCGTATGGCTGTAGCGGCGCGATCATCGCATTGTAATGCCCGGCTGGACGCTTCACATGATTCGGCCCAATCGGCTCACGCGGGGCTCGCCCTTCCACAGGATTCCCCGCCTCTCGCGCAGCTTTCGCATCCGCTCGCCACTTTGCCAATGCCGCTTCAAACCGCTCCTTCGCCGCAGGATACGCCACCACCGCCGCTTCAAACCGCTCCCGACTCACCGCGCCCACATCTTCGTTCGCATACGTTTCGCTGTTTATCCAAGAATTCGCATTGGTCCCCCCGCTCGCCGACTGAATCAATCCCAAGGGCACTCCCAAATCGCGATTCAACGCTCTCCCAAAATAAAAGCCCGTCGCCGAAAACGCGCCCACCGTCTCGCCATCACTCTTCGACCAGGCCGCGTCCACGCTCCCGCGTGGCTCGTCTGCCCCATCCACAGGAACTTTGAACAAACGTAACGTCGGATACGCACCTTCCCCAGCAGCCACCATCGCCTCGTCCCCATCCGTGGTGTTCCTCACCGGCATCGCCATGTTGGATTGCCCCGAACAAACCCACACTTCACCCACCAGCACATCCGAAATAACGAGGTCGTTGATCCGTAATTCGCCTCCCGTCGCATTCGCCTCCATTGGCTTCAGTTTCACCATCCACTTTCCTTCTCCATCTGCGTTCGTTCTCAACTCTTGCCCCGCGAATGCCACCTTAACCACCTCTTCCGCATCCGCCGTCCCCCAAACCGGCACCACCTGGCCTCGCTGAAGAACCATGTGGTCACCAAACAGAGGATTTGGTCGCACTTCTGCCAAGGAAATGGTGACGAATCCCAACAATCCAACGAGTATAGAGAACACAATCAATTTCATAAAATGAGAGAGACTCAGGTTGATTCTAAAAAACGATCTACTTCGCACCTTCTTTCTTCGCCTGCCAATACAATGCGATGCCGTCCGCATTCATCGCAGCCGGATTGTGCCGCTCATGCGCCCGCCAGCCGTCTTGCCCCTCTCCCTGCGCAATCGCCATTTCACTCAAAAACTCCCTATAAATGTTCCCCATTTCTCCCCGCGTCGCTCCCCGCTCCACCTCCGCGCGCACCACTTGTGAAGCGCCCCCCAACAATTCCCGATAACGCTCTAAATGCCCCTCCACATCCTCGATCAGCCCAAAATGCGTCGGATAAATTTCTCTCAATCCCGCCCCCGTCAACCGGTCAATCGATTCACCATACGCTACCGGATCAAACTGCGGCGGCGCCGCCGCAACGCTCACGTATCGTGACCCGGGTAACGTCACCCCCGCCACATCTCCCACGAAAGCCACATCCTCTATCGCCCAGCAGTGATGATGTCGCGCATGCCCCGGAGTGTCCCACGACGTAAAGACCAAGTCTCCCACCTTCACTCTCTCCCCGTCTTCCACCACCTTCACCCGCTCCCCGGGACACGCCACGGTCTCCCCCCACAACTCGTCCATCCGCTCACCGTAAATCTGTGCCGCTCCTGCAAGCAATTTCGTCGGATCAACCAAGTGTCGCGCCCCCCGTGGATGCACGTGAACCGTCGCTCCGTCCCTCGCCCACCACCCCGCACCCCCGCTGTGATCCAGATGAATGTGCGTCACCAAAACATCACGCACATCACCGGTCGAAAATCCTAAGCGCTCAATCCCACTCCTCAGCTTCTCTCCGGTCGATGCCGGGCCCGTCTCCACAACGGCTAGTCCTCTCGCCCCCTCCACGAGGTATCCCGCAATCAAGCCGGGTTCACCACAAAACCACAAGTCGATCGTGTGGATGTTCATTAACTCGAAACGGAGCCTGCTTCCTTCTCCTTCTTACTCTGCTTATCCGATCCTTTTCCGCGCTTCTTCGCCTCCGTTTTCCAAAGCACAATTCCCTCCACATCATTCTTCGCTTCCGCCCCCTCCGTGCTCCGCCCGCGCACCACATCCTCCTCAAGCATCGCCAACAATCGCGCCACGACCTCCGGCTGGCTGTCGAACAAGTTATTCGTCTCCGCCACATCTACCTCCATGTCGTAAAGCTGCCCCTTGGGTGCGGCCGCTCCTGTCTCACCTTCTTTCGGCGAGCTCCAGCCCCCAGACGCCCGCGCCAAAGCCAGCTTCCACTTGCCGTGCCGATACGCAAAATGCCCACTGATCGAGTGATGAATCACCCCGTTCCGCGTCGACACTATCTCCTCCCCAGAAAACGCCGGAAGAAAACTCACACTGTCCTCCGCCGCTCCCGCTGGAATTTCCACCGCTAAAATTGCCGCCACCGTCGCAAATAGGTCCACATGGCAAATCAGCTGATCACTCATCGATCCCGGCTCAATTATCCCCGGCCAACGCGCGATAAATGGCACCCGATGCCCCCCATCCCAAATATCCGCTTTCGACCCCCGAAAATGCGCACTCACGAGATGCCCCTGCTCCGCCATGTCCTCAATCTTCGCTGCCTTGGAACAGCCGTTGTCACTCGTAAAAATCACCAGCGTGTCATCGGTCAATCCCGCCTCCTCCAACGCATCCGACACCACCCCGATAACCGCATCCGTCTCCATCACAAAATCCCCATAGGCCCCCAGCGGACTTTTCCCCTGCCACGCTGCCGATGGCACAATCGGCGTGTGCGGCGATCCCAACGGGATATACAAGAAAAATGGCCGCTCCTGCCCCTTTCGGGACAGAATATACTCCGCTGACTTCTCCGTTAGCCGCGGCAGCATGTTAATGACATCGTCATGCGCGATCACCTCATCATCTTCAATCACCGCCTCCATGTTCCGCGCATGATGAAACCCATGGTAGAAATCGAATCCCCGGTGCAAAGGCCCGTCCGGAATCTTCGCGCCCACCGGCGGCAACGGATGCTCTTTCTGGCGGTAGCGATCGCCCGTATCCGGATCAAGATACTCGAAATCGAGATGCCACTTCCCAATCACAGCTGTGTCATAGCCCCGTTCCTTCAGAAAACCCGCCACCGTCACCCGGTCTTCCGCAATCAAACTCGGAGCAAATCCCGTTACCACCCCGCTCTGCAAACGCGTCCGCCAACTGTATCGCCCCGTCATCAATCCGTATCGCGTCGGCGTGCACACCGACGACCCGGAGTGCGCATCCGTAAAAATCATCCCTTCCCTCGCCAATCGGTCCGCGCACGGAGTCTCAATCTGGCAAGTCTCCGGCGCCATGCAGTGAATGTCCCCATACCCAAGATCGTCACACAAAATATAGACAATATTCACCGGCCCACCACGTGTCGATACGTCTGCACGTCCATCCAAAACAAGGCCAGATACAGTCATCGTGGCCGCGAAAAAAAGTCTTATTCTCGCTTCGTTCATGGGTAATTTAGAAATCCACTCCCTCCTCCAAACGTTGAAGGTTCCCGGAATTCATCACAAAATAACACCACTGCCTTATCCACTCACCTACACCCCTTTGAATTTCCCAACCGCTTCGCTTAAACTCCGTAGAAATGGACCTCTCCAACCAACGCGAACAATACTCCAAGGAAATACTCCGCAAGGTCACACTCGACGAAAACCCCTTCGAACAGTTCGCCCACTGGTTCGAGACCGCCCGCAATTCCGAAATCCCCGAACCAAACGCCTTTAGCCTCGCCACCGCGAGCGCAAATGCCGCCCCTTCCGTCCGCACCGTTCTCCTCAAATACTTTGACGAGTCAGGATTCGTCTTCTTCACAAACTATCAAAGCCACAAAGCGCTCGATATCGATGAGAATCCTCAAGTCGCCATGTGTTTTCCGTGGATCGCGCTTGAACGCCAGATCATCATTCGCGGTTCCGCCGCAAAAATTCCCGTTGCCACCTCCCTCAAATACTTCTTGTCACGCCCCCGAAACAGTCAACTCGGTGCCTGGGTCTCCGACCAAAGCCAGATCATCTCATCCCGAAAAATCCTCGAGATGAAACTACATGAGATCAAAAAGAGATTCGCTGATCGAGACATAACGCTCCCTCCCACATGGGGAGGCTATCGCATCAAACCCAGCGCCTTCGAGTTTTGGCAAGGGGGCGCTGACCGTCTCCACGACCGATTCCTCTATACCCAACGCGAAGAAGGATCCAACACCTGGTCCATTGAACGACTCTCCCCCTGAGTCGAAAAACCAAACTCGCAACCGAGAAAGACTAGCGATCTGCCCAGGCCACTGGTGTAACGTGGCACGACCTCCGTCTTTACCCGCCAGAGCACTCCCACCGCATCCACGCCATCTTCGGAACCGTCGCTACCTCTTCAAAATCTTCGACGCTCTCTACTTCATCACCGCAAAACGCTTCTTCAGCAATTCCGCGGTCGTCGCCTCACCCACCTGATCACGCGCGCTGTCAATCCATTGCGCCTCCAGGTGATTCTTCGTCGGCACATCGTCTTTCTCGATAAAGACACCAAACTTGCCCGGATGCGTAAGCGATGCCAGCGCATACGCCGCTTCTTCGTTCGTTACGTCATGCCTCGCCTCATCTTCAGGCGTTCCGTCCCACTTCCTTTCCTCAACCAAATCGAACTCCCCGCCCTTGCGGGGATTACCATCATCAAATGCTCCCTTGTGAAACACCACACACTCAGAAAGCGTCTCCACCACAGAAAACCCCGGGTGCAAAATCGCACGCTCAAACATCTCCATCATGTGCTTCACCTGCGTCGCATGCGTCCGCGCTACAAACGTCGCACCGTTCGATACAAGCTTTTTCATCGGATTGATCGGGCGATCAACCGCACCCGCAGGATCCGTCTTCGACTTGAATCCAATCGGCGAAGTGGGCGAGGTCTGCTTCTTCGTCAATCCATAGACTTCGTTGTCCATGATCACATAGGTAAGATTCACATTCTTCCGCGCTGTATGGTCCAAATGATTCCCTCCGATCGAAAAACCATCCCCGTCCCCGCCAAATGCGAACACATGCAAATCGGGACGCGACAAACTAACGCCACTCGCCAACGGTAACGCGCGGCCATGGATAAAATGAAGACCGTGACTGTTCACAAAATAAGGGAATCGAGAGGAACACCCGATCCCCGCGATCGTCACAATCCTTTCGTGGGGAATTTGTAACTTCTCTAGCACCTTGAAAAAGGCCGCAAGCACCGCGAAGTCTCCGCACCCGGGACACCAAGTTGGATGGTCCGCCGTGAGGGCCTTTTTCGTTAGCTTCTCATCAGTTTCCGGAATCGAGGGTTGTTTTGTCGTCGGCATGAGCTGGGGGTTAAGTTCAGTTAGCTAAGGCTTCAGGGCAAGTTCATTTCGCGATCTCAACTATCCGCACGCAGCGGTCTGATGCCCTTAAGAATCTCCCTGATACGAAAATTGAGTCCATCCGTCTTCGTCAGACTCGTAATCCTTTCATCACAATATCGCGCCCGCAAAAGTGTCGCCAGCTGCCCATGCCCATACAACCCCTGATCATTCAACTCAACCACGCACACCCGCTCAAATTTCTCAAAAATCTCCGGCAATCCCTTCGGCAAGGGATTCAAATGGCGAAGATGCAATGCCGAGACCTCTACTCCCGCTTTCCGCTCACGCATCGTAGCTTCCCTAATCGGACCCCACGTCGACCCCCAGCCCACAAGCAAAACTTCCCCGCTTTCCCCGCCAAAAACATCTGGGACCGGTATCGTATCGCCATAGCGCCTTATCTTGTCACGACGCTTGTTCACCATCCGCTGATGGGTGTTCGGATTCGCCGATGGATGTCCCCATTCATCATGCTCTAACCCCGTGACCACCGGATACTGCCCGCCCTTCATCTTCGTCCCCGGAGGCGCATGCTTGGTATGACCGTCGAAAGGATAAGGGACAAAATCCTCGCCCCGTGCCTGAAGCTCCAACACAGGCTCAACCACTAAAGCGTCAAAATCAGGCTCTTGAAACGCCTCGATCCGCGTCGCCAACGCCTGATCAGTCAGAATAATCACCGGCGTGCTGTAAGCTTTGGCAATATGACACGCCTCAAGAGCGGTATAAAAACAATCCTCCACATTCCTCGGAGCTAAGACCACACGTGGCGTATCTCCATGACTCCCATAAATCGCCTGCATCAAATCACTCTGCTCAACACTCGTGGGTAAACCAGTGCTCGGCCCTCCCCGCTGCACGTTGATTACCACCAACGGTAATTCCGCCATCACCGCGTAACTCAAAGCCTCCATCTTTAAGGACAATCCCGGCCCCGAACTTCCCGTCACCGCCAAATGCCCCGCATAAGCCTCACCCAATGCCATCGAGATCGCCGCCAATTCATCCTCCGCCTGCAAAAACATCCCGCCATACTTCGGTAATTCCGTCCGCAAGGTCTCCATGATCGGAGACCATGGCGTAATCGGATAGCCGGAGCCCCAGCGCACACCACCCGCAATCAAACCATAGGTCAAAGCCGTGTTCCCATCCGTCGTCACGCGATGCTCATCCGTCGACTCCCCTCCCTTGAGATTGAATGAACGATCCAAAATGTCTCCCAACGGGTAGGAATACCCCGCATCAAAGGCCAACATCGCGTTCCGCAACACATCCTCACTCTTCTTACCAAATTGTCGCTCAATGATCGCCGTCAATTTCGCACGATCCAAATCAAACAAAGCGGTAACCAACCCAAGAACAAACATGTTCTTCCCACGATCTTTTGCAGTCCCCCCAATCGCTTCGATCGTCGTGCTCGTAATCGGCACCGCAACATAATGCACGCGATCGTCCCCTTCCGCCGGTTCCACATGATCCGAATCATAAATGCAAACGCCACCGTCTTTGAGCGACGCTATGTGGTCGTCATAACTGTGCTGGTAAAACGCCACCAAAAAATCGGCCTCGTCTCCCGCCGACAAAACTTCACCAGACCCCAAATGCACTTGGAAAATGGACGGCCCACCCGAAATCGTCGACGGAATGGTCATATACGTCATCACCTCCCGGGCACTCCGCCCCGCCAACCGCGCCAATAACCCGCCAATCGTCTGGATCCCGTCCTGCGAATTACCTGCAAACCGAATCACCGCATTGCGGAGATCCTCCTGAGCAGGTGACGACCCGTCTAATACAACGGGCTCCGTTTGATCCGAAGGGGCTTGGCCGGGGGTTGACATGGTAACGTTTAAAATCGCGTCAAATGCCGCGAAATCAAGTAACACGCATAACCCAAGCGACCAAGCAATTTGTCACACGAAGAGCCGCTTTTTCCCTCTGCCCTTCGCCCCCCGGCCCCTGGCTTTACCCACCCCTACTCACCCTTTTCCGGCTCGAAGTGCGCCTCGTCCATCAGCGCCTCTAGTTCCTCAACCAGCGCCGGATAATCCAATGCCAAATCTCGCTCCTCCCCGAGATCGTCACCCACATGATACAGCGCGATCGCCTGCCCCGGCTTACGAATCGTCTCAAGTTGAATCGCCTTCCAGTCCCCCTTTAAAATCGCTCGCTTCCCTCCCTTCTCCAAAAACTCCCAATACAAATACGCATGCTTTTGCTGCTCCCCCTCTCCCGTTAGAGTCGGCACCAGTGAAATGCCGTCGGTCTCCTCAGGCACCGCGACCCCGGCCAATTCCGCACATGTCGCCAAAATATCCTGAAAACCCCCAATGTGCTCCGACTCACTGCCAGGCTCCACCGTCCCAGGCCACCATGCGATCGTTGGCACCCGAAGCCCACCTTCCGTCAAATCACGTTTCATGCCCCGAAAGTCACCGTTCGAATTGAAGAACTCCATCACATGCCCGCCCTCCCCATGCGGCCCGTTATCGCTGGAAAAAAGAACAAGCGTATCTTCAGCCATTCCCGTCTCATTCAACTTCTCCATGATCGCCCCCACTCCGCGATCGATATCCTCCACCATCTTCGCAAATCCTCTTTCCGGCTTCGGCCACTCCTCGCGCCCCGCAAAACGCCCCCAGTCCGGCACCTCCATCCCATCCCCGCCTTCCTCGGCACGCCCCCCCTCATTGTTCGCATGCGGTACGTTCAACGCGTAATAAAGGAAAAAAGGGCCTTCCCCTTCGGCATCACGCCCATCCAGATAACGCAGTACATCCGCCAGCAACAAATCCGGCACATAATCCACTTTCTTGTCCGCCACGCCGTATCCCTCCCGCTCAAGCGTCGCTCCACGATCTTCTTTCCACTTTTCGGGAACCAAATTTCTCAAGGCAACTTTCTCCCCGTTCCGATAAAGAAACTCAGGGTAAAAGTTGTGCGCATGAAACATGTTCACATAACCAAAGAAGTAATCAAAGCCGTTGCGCGCCGGATCATCCACCGGTGGCGGATTCCCAATTCCCCACTTCCCAATACAGGCCGTCGCATAGCCGGCCTCCTTTAAAACTTCCGCCACCGTCACATCCTCAGGCTTCAACAGCCCGGGGCCATTCCCTCGCACCCGACAGCGCCCCGTATGCAATCCCGTCATCAAAACACAACGCGATGGCGCGCACACCGTCGATCCTGCATAAAATCGCGTCAGCTTGAGCCCCTCCGCAGCCATCCGATCCAAATTCGGAGTCTTCAGCGTCGCCTGACCAAAACAACCCACGTCTCCATAACCCAGATCATCCGCCAAAATCAAAATCACGTTCGGCCGCTCAAGACCCCATGACACCGCTCCGCCAGCCATCAACCAAACACTCACCAGACATACATAGGCCCTCATCTCTCCCAAAATTCGCTTTCCCGTAGCCAAAGACAACCCAAAAACATCACCCGCAAAACGCCCTTCCCGTATGTCCCTCAGGCTATATCATCGACAGTGAACGATAAAATTCGATTCGCTCCCCGTCCTTTCCGGAATGACTCTCGAAATCGCAGCCGTCCTCACCATCCTCGTCGTCGCCATCTTTCTTTTCATCATCGAGAAGCCTCGTATGGACGTCGTCGCTCTCCTCGTCTTGGCCGCCTTGGGTGTATCTGGCCTCGTCTCCCCGGCCCAAGCACTCGCAGGGTTCAGCAACCCTGCCGTCATCACCGTTTGGTCCATGTTCATTCTCAGCGCCGGCCTCAGCAACGCCGGCGTCGCCGATGCTCTCGGTAAAAAACTCCTCAAGATCTCGGGCAAATCCGAAGCTCGCATGATCATCGTCATCATGCTCTCCGCCGGTAGCCTCTCCGCCTTCATGAACAATATCGGCGTCGCCGCTCTCATGCTCCCCGTCGTCATGGACCTCGCACGAAAAACGGGTAATAGCCCCTCACGCCTTCTCATGCCCCTCGCATATGGCTCTCTTCTCGGTGGACTCACCACTCTCGTCGGTACGCCGCCAAACCTTGTCGCCGCTTCTTCCCTGGAATCCGCCGGATACAAACCATTTTCTCTCTTCGATTTCACCCCCGTCGGCATCTTCGCCCTCGGCGGCGGCACCCTGTTTATGGTCCTCTTCGGTCGACACCTCCTCCCCAAAACGACCCTCCCCGATTCCGCCAATCAGTCTCGCCGCCAGAACGGGACCGCCACCCGCTTCGATTACGGACTCGATGCCCGTCGCTTCCACCTCCGTGTCGGCCCGGAGTTCCCCCCAGAGGGACGCTCCCTCAACGACCTCGGTCTCGGAACCATACTCGGCTTCAACATCCTTGAAATCACTCACAGCTCCCAGAACACCCTGAACCCCGGCCCCGAAACCCTCATCTACCCCGGTGATCAACTCACCGTCCAAGGCGATCACCAGCAACTCCAATCATTCCTCGCCCTGAAAGCCTTCGACCTCGGCGCCTCTCGGGAAATGATCGACCTCTTCCGTTCGCGAGATCTCGAAACCGCCACCATCGAGATCGCACCCGCGTCCGAACTCGACGGTCTCACCGTCGCCGAGACCGATTTCCGCAACCGCTTCGACGCCCATATCCTCGGGATCAAACGAAAAAAACGCCTCATCCTTCCCGACCTCGCCCCCGTCACTCTCAAAGAAGGCGATCAACTCATCCTCCACGCCCCGCGTGAAGTCCTTCAAGAACTCCCAAACCTCGACCACTTCAAAAACTTCAATCCCTTCTCCGATGAAGCCTTCAAAGCGCTCTTCCCGGAAGATGACCGCCTTCTCGAACTCATCCTCGGCGATGAAGCCGGTTTCGCCGTCGGAAAAACCGTCGCCGAAAGCGGCCTCGTCCAGCTCCTCGGCCTCCGCGTCATCGGCATCGCCAGACAAAAAGAGACCATCGTTCTCCCCCGTGGCGACGAGCGCATCCAAAAAGGCGATATCCTCCTCGTTCAAGGCTCCAAGAAAATCCTGGACCAACTCCTGGAACTCCCCGCCTTCAAACTCAATCGCGAAAATATCCCTCCACCCAACGGTGGCCAACACCACGATTCCGCCACCGTCGAGGTCACGCTGGCTCCCGAAAGTAGCCTCGCCGGACGCACCTTGACAGATATCGGCTTTCGCACCCGATACGGCCTCTCCGTCCTCGCCATCTGGCGCAAAGGCCACGCATACCAATCCTACCTACGCAATATGACCCTCCTTTTCGGAGACGCCTTCTTCGTCTCCGGTCCCCGAGAAAAACTCGAGGCCCTCGCGAAAGACTCCGATTTCCTCGTGCTCTCAGATATCTCCAAAGAACTCACCGCACCCGCCATCCCCAAAATGAACAGGATTTCCGCCGTCGTGATCATGGCTGGCGTCGTTGCCGTCGTCCTTGTCGGCGCTCTGCCCATCGCCATTGCCGCCGTCTCTGGCGCTTCCCTCATGGTTCTCTCCAAGTGCCTCTCCATGAGGGAAGCATATCGCTCTATCGACTGGAAATCCGTTTTCCTCATCGCAGGCATGATCCCACTTGGCACCGCAATGCAGCAATCCGGCGCCGCCGCGTGGATCGCCGGATTCACCATCGACATCGTCAGTCCCTTCGGACCCTGGGCTCTCATCGCCGGTCTCTACCTTGTCGTCGCCCTCGCCACCACCATCGTCCCCACCGCCGCCCTCGTCATGATCACCGCTCCCATTGCCATCCAAGCCGCCAACGACCTCGCCATGTCTCCCTACACCGCCATGATGGCCATTGCCATCGCGGCTTCCGCCTCCTTCACCAGCCCCATTTCACACCCCGCCAATGTCCTCGTCATGGGCCCCGGCGGATATCGATTTATCGACTATGTCAAAACGGGTGTCCCTCTTGCCCTCACAGTTTTCCTCGTCGTGATCCCTGCTCTCTACTTTTTCTGGCCCCCGAACTGAACAATAGCTATCACCCGCCCGGTATTCCTTACCGGAAACGCTCTACTAATCCAATCCGCTCCTAGCCTCGAGGCCAGAACTTAGCTCTCCGCCGCCTCGATCTTCGTCGCCGTTAAAACCGAGTTGTCGCCAACCTTCGATACCGCGCCGGTCGCCGTCACTGTCCTAACGTCTTCGTGTTCGTCACCCTCGAAGAACTTCTCAACCGCCGCACCGTCCAACAGATAAACTGCATCGGTTGCTTTCAAAGCAGTGGCGCACTTCGATTCGATTCCCACATCACAGTGCGCGCAAACCAAATTGCCCGTCACCGTAACACTCTCGTCCGCTACAGCCGTCATTAAGGCTCCTGCGGCGGCACTCATTACAATAATACTCAATACTGTTTTCATGATCTTGACCTCCTGACTCAGTCTCCCTAAATCAACCCATTTTTGCCAAAGACTCAAGCTTCTTCGACGCCCATCGAAATATCCACCATCAGATCCGCTGCAATTCGCTCCAGTTCACGCTTCAAATCGTCAAACGAGACATCTTCTGGCACGCGTAAGCGAGCCCGAGCCTTGAAAAGCGGTTCCCCCGACATGGGAGCACTCACACACTCGGTGTCCAGTTCTTCGACGTTTACCGAACGGGACGCTAAGGCCTGCATCACTTTCCGGACAATCCCTGGACGATCCTGCCCCATGACTTCCAGAATTGCCGCCGCCATCACTTGCTCTGCCGCCGCTACAGAAGCCGCTCCCACTTCTTCATCCCCCTCCACCGCCATCAAGATGTGCAACCCCTCACCCTCCAATTCCCGCAATGCCGCTTCCAAACCCGCTGCGTTCTCCGCCGATACCTGAACCCGCAGCATCCCTGCCAATTGCCCCCCTAAATGTGACATTCGACTCTCCAACCAATTGCCACCCTCTTCTACAACGCGAGCCGCCAATGATTCCACTAATCCAGGCCGGTCCGCGCCAATCACGGTCATGATCACGTTCTTCACTCTGTCAGCCTCACCCTAAACCTCCCCGGCAAGCAAGACGACAGGCCGAATATTTTGCTTATTTCCATCCTGTTAATCATAGGGTATCCAAAGAATTCGCCCACTCCGCACCAGAGAAAGGAAAAACGTTGGGCAAAGGGCGACAAAACGCCAATCCGCAAACATGAAATAGTCAATCGCTTCCCCTCGCGATCCCTTCCCAACGTCATCGTCAGCACGTGTCTTCCCTCCTTCCAGACTTCCCGGCCCTCGCCCGCGCCAGGCATTTTTTCTCTCAATCTTGGCCACTCCCGGCAATCCTCTGTCTGGCCCTCGCTGGCATGTTTCTCGATTACGTGCTCACCGGCACCAAACCCTCTGAAACCAAATGGGCCGAGCGCGTCGCCGTCGGAAAAGCTCCCGGCTTCAATGACTTTGTCGAAACCGGGCTCTGGTGGGCCGCCGTCGCCAATGCCATCATCGCCGCCGCCCTCGCAGTAACCGCCCCACTCTGGGCAAACCGACGCCCCCTAGCTGATGCACCTTTTAAAACCCCTCCGCTCGCGCCCAAAGGCCGCCACTTCTGGATCTTTCTCACCCTCATTCTCCTCGTCGTCGCCCTCCCCCTCCGCCTCGCCGGTATCAATCAATCCATGTGGGGTGATGAAGATCGCGCCTTCTACGAACTCATCCATGGCGAATACAAACCCGCCACCGAGCCGGCCGACGGCTCTCTCACCTTCGCTCCCCATCCATGGAAACGAACCTTCTTCTACGACAAATGGACCAATAACCAATACTTCTACACCGTCACCGCCCGCCTCTGCATCGATACATGGCGAACTCTCACCGGGGCCGAACCCCACGCCTTCACCGAATGGCCTCCTCGCATCCCACCACTCCTCGGAGGTCTCGCCTCCGTCCTCGCCGGCGCACTCCTCCTCCGCCGCATCGGTTTTCCAAATGCCGCCCTCGTCTTCGCACTCCTCCTCGCACTCCACCCCTGGCATGTGAGATACTCCGTCGAAGGCCGAGGTTATACCCTCCTTATCGCTTTCTTCCTCTTCGCCATGCTCACTCTCATCAACGCCCTTGAATCGGGGCGCTGGCGCTGGTGGCTCTCGTTCGGTGCCATGGAGTTCTTGACGCTCTACACGTGGAAAGCAGCCGTCCACCCCCTCCTCGCACTCAACCTTGCCGCCCTCGCCATCATCTTCATTAACCGCCGGGATCTCCTTCATCGCCACCATAATTCCGATGCCTTCGCGCAAGCCGCCCGCTGCGTTGTCGCAAATCTCCTCGCCGCAATCCCCTTTATCTGGCTCTTCGCCCCTGCCGTCCCCCAAATCCAACGCAAACTCGCTAACAGTCTCTCCGCCCGCGGGGAGATGGGCCTGGACTGGCTTGCCAACGTCTGGTCACAACTCACGGCCGCCATGGACTGGTCCAACCCCGATCCTACCACTCCTTTCCATACTGTCCAAAGACTCGCCGACGCCAATCCCGCCTTTCTCTGGATCATGACTCTCGCCGTTCCTGCTCTCATCCTCGTCGGCGTCGCCCGCCTTGCCAAAACGTCGGTCGCCCTAACAGGCCTCCTCATCAGCCCCTTCTTCGGTGCACTCATCGCCTGGATCCACTTCTCCAGCACCAACAATCTCCTCCTGCAATACTACCTCTTCTACGCCCTCCCCTTCCTCCTCGCCTTCATCGCTCTCGCCCTCACATGGCCACAATCAGTCCGCTGGCGCATCCCCTCCGTATGCGCCGGCATCGCCCTCTGCCTCATACTCTTCACGCCACACCTCGCCTTCTTCCTCCACCACCCCATGCAACAAGCACGCGAAGCCTCCGCCGTCCTCCGCACGAACGACGAAGGCCGGTTTTACCTCGGGCCTTCCCAAATTATCACCGCGGGCCTCTACCGCGTCGCGACGTCAGATGACCCCCGCAACCTCGACGTTCGTACCCCCGAAGAACTCACCGCCCTCGCCCAACAGTGCGATGCAAACAACCAAATCCTCCGCGTCTCCGTCTCGAATCTCAACTTCGCCCGCGCCGCCCACAAAGACTATTTCGCGCTTCTCGAAAAGACGGATATTTTTAAACCACTAGGCACGTTCTATGGTTGGAAAGACGACTATTCCATTCTAGCATGGGAGTATATCCCAGGCTCGCTCACCAATAACACCAAGCCCACACGATGAAACTGCTCGCCGTCATTTCAACCACCGCACTCGCCCTCTCCATCGCGTCGGTCGACGCCGAAACCCGGACCTGGACCGAGGCCCAATCCGGGAAAACCATCGACGGAGAACTTATCAGTATCGACGGCGAACAAGCCACACTGAAACGCAGTGATGGGAAAACCTTTACCGTCGATATCTCCCGCTTCACCGCCGAGGACCAGGAATACATCAAAGAAAACGGCAAGCCCGCTGCACCCGATCCCGATGAAGATACACCTACAGATGGCACCAAGAACGATGTCACTCTCACCGGCCTGCACCTCTGCTGCGGCGGCTGTGAGCGCGCCGTCGAAAAAGCTTTGGACGGAATGGAGGATGTCGAGTTCACCGTTTCCCGCTCCTCCGATTCCGTAAACATCACCAGTTCCAGATCCAGCGCGATACAGGACGCGGTGGATGCGATTGGCTCCGCTGGCTACTACGGGAAGTCCAACTACCCTGAGATCTCCATTGCAGACGTCGAAGACACATCGACCGATAAGACCGATACCGCCGAAATCAAAGGCCTGCACATCTGTTGCGGCGCCTGTGAACGGGCCATCGATGAGAGTCTCACCGCCGTCGATGGGGTCAACTCTGTGTCCATCGACAAGGAAGCTGGTATCGTCTCCGTCGGAGGAGAGTTCACGACCGCCGACACCGTCGCCGCTCTCCGCACTGCCGGTTTCAATCCCTCATTCTAAAGGCCAACTTCCCCTTTCACACATGAGGGCCGCAGCCCCCTGGCCGCCTCCAACTAGGATCTCTGGCAACTGCCAGCCCCGAGGAAACACGGATGCCCGCCACCTTCCCCCATTTCGCCTCTACAAAGCCAAAATCCACGCCCCACCCTTCACCCGCAGGCGGGACAAAGCCCAAAAAACTCAAGCTCGTGATAGATCCCTTTGAACCCAGACTTCTTGGCCACCTCGGCTTCTAGCGCCTCCACCGGACAGGACATCTTGAGGGTCTCAATCGATCCGCACTCGTTGCAAATCAAAAAGTCTTGATGCTCACCGGGATACTTGAACACAAACCAAGCCGCCCGGTCATGTAAACCCAGACGGCGCACCAAACCCTTCCCCTCCAATCGGTTCAATAAACGATAAAGCGTCGCCTGATCACAAACGCCTGCCAGCGCGTCTGCCTCCCCAAGATCTCCCAAACTCATCGGGCAACCTCGCTCAATCATGACGCGCAACACTTCCTCCAACGCCTTCGTCCGGCGAAGTCCCTGCTCTCGACAGGTCCGTATCGCCCAAGTCAATCGCCCCTCAACATCGCTTGTCATCCCTGAACCTTAACCCCACACTGCCATCGATGGCAACACCCACTCCCCGCAAATGCACAAAATTGCCCTAATTACCGGCGCCAACAAAGGAATCGGTTTCGAAACAGCGTGCCAGCTCGCCACCCGCGGCTTCCGCATCTACGTCACCGCTCGATCAACCGAGCGGGGGAAGATCGCACTCAAAAAACTCCAGGCAAAAAATCACGACACCCATTTCATCGCCCTCGATGTCACCGACCCCATCTCCATCGAAAACGCCGCCGAACACTTCGCCACCGTCGAATCACACCTCGATGTCCTCATCAACAATGCCGCGATCTACCCCGATCGTGACCGCAGCATCCTCGACATCTCAAAACAACAACTCTCCGAAACGCTCCTCACCAATTCCTTCGGCCCCCTCCTCACCGCCCAAACCTTCTGGCCCTTCCTCAAAAAGGCCCCTCTTGGAGGCCGCATTATCAACCTGTCCTCCGGTCTCGGCCAACTTCACCAAATGGAAGACGAAACCCCCACATACGCCATCTCCAAAACCACCCTGAACGCCATCACACGACAACTCGCCGGCGCTGGAGTCGCCGCCAATATCGCCGTCAATTCCGTTTGCCCCGGCTGGGTCCGCACCGATATGGGCGGAGCTCATGCCACCCGATCCGTCGATCAAGGCGCCGATACCGTCGCCTGGCTCGCCGCCGACGCTCCCCAAAGTCTTTCCGGCCAATTCCTGCGCGACCGCGAACCCATCCCTTGGTAATCGCAGCCGCCTCCCTCCCCTTCATGTTTCATCATTCCTTGTTCAATATTCGACAAGCCAAACCGCTTCGATCCGCATAGCTAATGTCCAATAACATCCCGCTCTTCATCGCGTTCCGGCTCCTTTTCAACGCTCGCTTCTACTACCCCATCTTCGCCGTCCTCCAACTCGACTACGGCCTCACCATGGAGCAGTTCGCCCTCCTCAATTTCGTCTGGGCCGTCTCCATCGTCCTGCTCGAAGTCCCCTCGGGTGCTCTCGCCGACAAGATCGGTCGCAAACGCATGGTCGTCGCGGCCGCCATCCTCATGGTCCTCGAGATGGCTCTCATCGCCTTCGTCCCCCTCGGCAACACAACACTCGTCTTCTGGGCTTGGGTCCTCAACCGCGTCCTCTCCGGCGCCGCCGAAGCCGCCGCTTCCGGTGCCGACGAAGCCCTCGCCTACGACTCCCTCCCCGAAGGAAATCGCGAAGCCCAGTGGCCGAAAGTTCTCGCCAATCTCATGCGCCTCTCCTCCATCGCTTTCGTCTTTGCCATGCTCCTCGGCGCCGCCATCTATGACCCCAGTTTTGTCAATCGCCTCTTCGGCACCCTCGGTTTCGACCTCCAAGTCACCAAACAACAAACACTCCGCTTCCCCGTATACCTCACGCTCTTCACCGGTTGCCTCGCCCTCCTCGTCTCCCTCTCCATGAAGGAACCACCACAGGATTCCCATCACGGCGGGGAAACGACACTCTGGTCGGGTATCTTCCGCGCCGCCGCATGGGTCTGGAGAACCCCCCTCGTCTTCGCGATCATCCTCGCTGCCCTCATCCACGATTCCATCGTCCGCCTCTTTCTCACCCTCAATTCCGAATATTATCGACTAATTAAAATCCCCGACGCCGCCTTCGGTGTCCTTGGCGCCGTTTTCGCCGCCCTCGGCATCATCACTCCCGGTATCGCAAAACGCCTCGTGGAAAAACAACCGATCACTCGAAACTACCTCATCGTCTCGGTCCTGTGCCTCATTGGGCTCCTCATATCCGCCCAAGCGATTCCCTACTACGGTGTCGTCGTGCTCCTCATCTTTAGCTTCGCCTTCGGTTTCCTCAATTTCTTCACCTCCCACTACCTCAACGCCCAGGTCGATTCCTACCACCGCGCCACCGTCCTGAGCTTCCGAGGCCTCGCCCTCAATATCGGTTTCGGTACGCTCAGCCTCGCCTACGGTTTTCTCCTCCATGAGCTCGGCGATACTTCCCACACCCAAAACACGACCGCCTTCCGCGAATCCCTCCACTGGTTCGCCCCCACCTTCCTCGTAATGCTCGTCCCCCTCTTCCTCTACTACCTCGTCTTTGTCAAAAAAACCTCCCAAGTCAAAATGCCTTAACCTTCATCATTGGACATTCCTTTGAGAATGCCGGATGTTCATCCGTTTCCAAATTGAAATACCGGTCCCGTAATCGAACTCTCACCAACATGAAAATCACACCCTTCCCCGCCACACTCGCCATAGCCGCCCTCCTTATGCCTGCTTCCGCCCTCGCGGAAAACGCCAGTCTTGCTGAACAACTCGCCGCCCGACAGAAAGAGTTCGCCGCCTCCACACCGGATAACGTCAAAGAAGCCTTCGCCGCTGGCATCCAGGCCGTGGACGAATCCGGCATCATCGACAATGCCATCAATGTCGGTGACAAAGCTCCCAGCTTCACTCTCCCTAACGCCACCGGTAAGGAGGTCTCCCTCGCCTCTCTCCTCGAACAGGGGCCCGTTGTCCTCACATGGTATCGCGGCAGTTGGTGCCCGTATTGCAACATCCAGCTCATCGCACTCCAAAACGCCCTCCCCGAAATAAAGGCCGAAGGCGCCCAACTCGTCGCGCTCACCCCCGAGCTTCCCGATAAATCCCTCACCACAAAGGAAAAGGACAACCTTGAATACGAAATCCTCACCGATGTCGGAATGAAGGTCGCCGACGAATACCACATCGTGTTTAAGCTCACCCCCGAGGTGACGGAAATGTACAAAGGCTTCTTCGACCTCAAGGAATACAACGGCGCAGACGCCCCATATGACGAGCTGCCTCTCGCCGCCACCTATATCATCCAGCCCGACGGCACAGTCTCCTGGGCCTATCTCAACGCCGACTACCGTCAACGCGCCGAACCCGCCGACATCGTCGCCGCACTGAAAGCAGTCGAGTGACCGCAGGAACAAGGCCCGATAGCGCCCGTCTTTAGAACGATCTCTCCCCAGAGGCGTCCGCAGCAGCCTCGCCGTCGACACCACCCAAGCGCCGCACCATCACAAAGAAAAGCGGCGCAAAAAAGATACCAAAAAACGTCACCGCAATCATTCCGTAAAACACCGTCGTCCCCAAGACTCGCCGCATCTCCGCCCCCGCCCCGGTCGCCAACAACAGCGGCACCACTCCCAAAATAAATGCAAATGCCGTCATCAAAATCGGACGCAATCGCAATCGCGCCGCCTCCGCCGCCGCTTCGAAACGATCCATCCCGTCCGCTTCCAGTTGCCGCGCGAATTCCACAATTAATATCGCGTTCTTGCTCGCCAACCCGATCAAAACCACCAACCCAATCTGCGTGAGAATGTTGTTGTCCATGCCACGAAAATAGATTCCCCAAATCGCTCCCACTAAACACAACGGCACCGTCAAGATGATCGCCAAAGGCAATCCCCAACTCTCATACTGAGCCGCCAAAACCAAAAACACAAAAGCCACCGCCATCACAAAAACAATCGCCGCCTGCCCACTCGCCGCTCGCTCCTGATACGCCAGTTCCGTCCACTCATAGTCAATCCCCTGAGGCAAGATCGCGTTCGCCAATTCTTCCATCTTGTCCAAAGCCTGGCCCGTGCTGAAGCCGCGCGCCTTCTCCCCCAAAACCTCAGCCGAAGGATACAGATTGTGTCGCACCACTCGATCCGGCCCTGTCGTCTGCTGGATCTCCATCACCGACCCCAAGGGAACCATCCCACCAAATACATTGCGCGTCTTCAGCCGGGATAAATCATCCACACTACTCCGAAAAGGAGCGTCCGCTTGCGCCGTAACCCGATACGTTCGCCCATACAGATTGAGCTCGTTCACAAAGGACGATCCCATATAGATCTCCAGCGTCTCAAATAAACCCCGCAACGGTACTCCCAACATCAAGGCCTTCTCCCGGTCAATGTCCGCGTAATACTGCGGACCCGATGCCGTGAACGGGGTGAACGGTTGGACGATCTCCGGGGCCGCCATCGCAGCCCCAATCAAATCCCAAGCCGCTTCTTCCATCGCCACATAACCCAATCCCGCTCGATCTTCGACCTGCATCCGAAAACCGCCACCGTTCCCCAATCCCCGAACCGTGGGCGGCGGCAAAACAATCGTTCGCGCATCCTGCACGGCTCCAACACGTTCCCGTATCTCGCCCAAAATCGAGTCCCCGGACAAAGCATCACTACGACGCTCCGAAAAAGGCTCAAACACCGCAAACAAGACATTCGCATTCGAGGCGTTCGAAAACGTCGCTCCGTTGAACCCCGCAAACCCCACCACGCTTCGAATCCCGTCCACCTCCGAAACAATATCAATCAATTGGCGCGTCACTCTGTCAGTTCGCGACAAGGAAGCGCCCGTTGGCAGCTGTGCCGAGATAATCGCATACCCCTGATCCTGAACCGGAATAAAGCCGCCGGGAACCGATCGAAACCCCAACCCCGCCGTCAACAACAACCCGGCGTAAATCAGAAACATCACCAGCCCCATCCGTAGCGTCCGCCGCATCAGAAAGTCATACCCCAATCGCGTCTTGCCAAAAGCCCAATTAAAACCCCGAAAAAACCATCCCAACAACAGGTCCGTTAAGCGCGTAAACCAATCCCGCGCCCCATCCCCGCTTCGTAACAACAAAACCCCCAGCGCCGGACTCAAAGTAAGCGATACCAACGTCGAAATCGAAGTCGATACCGCAATCGTTAAACCGAACTGACGATAAAACTGCCCGGAAATCCCGCCCAGAAACGCAGTCGGCACAAAGACCGCCAGCAAAACCAGAGAGGTCGCCACCAACGCGCCGCTGACTTCGTCCATCGCCTTACGCGTCGCCTCGCGAGCCTCCATCCCCTCCGCCAAATTACGCTGGATGTTCTCCACCACCACGATCGCGTCATCCACTACGATGCCGATCGCCAACACCAACCCAAACAAAGTTAGGTTGTTCAGAGAAAATCCGAAAAAATTCATCACTGCAAATGTGCCAATCAATGAAACCGGTATCGCCAAAATCGGAATGATCGCCGCACGCCACGACTGCAAAAAAACAATCATCACCAACACAACCAACAAAACCGCCTCAATTAGCGTTTCAATAACCGCCTCGATCGAACGACTGATAAACTGCGTCGGATCATATGGGATGGCATACTCCATCCCCTCGGGAAACGCTGCTCCCATCTCCGCCATCGCAGCGCGTATCGCTTTCGCCGTCTCAAGGGCATTCGAGCCCGGACGCTGAAATACCGGTATCGCCAGCGTGCGCGTATCATTCATGTACGCGTTCACATTGTATTCCAGCGCTCCCAACTCCACACGCGCAACATCACGTAACCGCACCACCCGCCCGTCGTCACTCGCCTTGACCACCACATTCTCAAACTGTCCCTCATCACTCAACCGGCCCAAGGTCGTAATGTTGATCTGAAACGGCACCGCCGTTTCCATCGGCTCCTGACCAATCACTCCCGCCGCCACTTGCAGGTTCTGCTCCCGCAAAGAATTCACAACGTCACTCGCCGTCAGTTCAAAAAAATCCATCCGCTCCGGATCCAGCCAAATTCGCATGCTGTATTCCCGCCCCCCGAATAAACGCACGTCTCCTACCCCGGGAATACGCCGCAACCGCTCTCGCACCTGCAACAGCGCGTAATTCGATATATACAAAAGATCAAAGGTCTCGTCCGGTGAAAACATCTGCACCACCAAAAGCAAATCAGGTGATGATTTCTCCACCGTGACCCCGATCCGCTTCACCTCTTCGGGTAATCGCGCCTCCGCAATCGCGACTCGGTTCTGCACCAAGACTTGCGCCGTATCCAAGTCCGTTCCCAAGGAGAAGGTGACTCTCAACGAATACGATCCGTCCGAATTACTTCCCGAGGTCATATACAGCATGTTCTCCACGCCGTTTACCTCTTGCTCAATAGGAGCCGCGACCGTCCGCGCAATCACGTCCGGCGTCGCCCCGGGATAAGATGTCCGCACCATCACCGTTGGCGGCGCCACTTTCGGAAACTGAGCAACCGGTAATTGCGAATACGAGATCACGCCCACAAAGACGATGATCAACGACAGCACCGTCGCAAAGCGGGGCCGATCAATGAAAAAATAAACAAAGCTCTTCATTCGCCCGCCTCGGGAGCTTCACCCGCATCGACCGCTTCCGCCTCTTCCTCCAACGCCGCTGCCATGTCCATCGGCACTTCTGTCGGCGCCACCTCAACCCCCGGCCGCAATATCTGAATGCCACTCACCGCAATGACATCATCCGGGGTCAATCCCTTGTCGACAATGCGAAGCATCCCATGCAATCGACCAACTTCCACAAACCGACGCTGCACAACATTCCCCTCCACCACCACCCACGCGAAACGCTTCGCCTGATCAAATCCCAAAGCACTGTCCCGAACCAAGACCACTTCCTCAGCAGGACCCGCCGGAATGCGCACCCGCGCAAACAAACCCGGCGTCAAAAATTTGTCAGGGTTCTCCACCAACGCCCGCAACTGCATCGTCGCGGTCTTTTCATCAAGACGGTTCTCAGTAAAATCAATCGTGCCCTCAAATTCAAAGTCCGGACTGTCCGTCACGGCGATCTCCACCGTCCCACGGTCGCCCTCGCGCCCCGCCGCCTTCCCCTCAAAAAATAATCGCGTGAACCGCAACACCCGGCGCTCATCCACCTCAAAATAACAGTAAATCGGATTATGCGGCACGATCGTCGTCAGCAACGTCGCCGAAGCGTTGCCACCCGTAATAAAATTGCCCGGGGTCACCAAAAACCGCCCCGCTATCCCGGAAATCGGCGCTTCAATCTTCGCAAAGCTCTGATCCAGCTTCGCCTCATCCCGCGCCGCCTGGGCCACCAGCAAATCCGCTTCCGCTTGCGCCAACTCACTCTCCCGCACCGCCAACTCCTGCCGCGATATCGCATTCTGCGCCGCCGCCTGACTCCGTTCTAAAGTCGATTCCGCCAACTCCCGCTGCGCCTCCGCCTGCTTGACCGCCGCCGCCCGCTGCTCAAACACCACGTCAAACGGCCGCGAATCAATCTCAAACATCAGCTGCCCCTCCTCAACCTTCTGTCCCTCATCAAAATGCACCGCATCCAGATACCCACTCACCCGCGCCCTCACCTCCACACTCTCCACCGCCTCAAACCGCCCCGTAAAAATGTCCGTCAGCGCAACAGTATCCTGAATCGGCCGTGCCACGGCAACCGGAACCGCCCCGGCCCCCTCACCCACATCACTCCCGCCACGTCCGCAACCCGACACACCCATCAACAAAATGACTGCCCAGGGCGAAATCAGTGACATAATATTCACGCATCTGATCATCTCACCTTTCAAGCAAACCCTATCATCAGAGCAAGAACCAAACCATCGTTAAATATCGTCCCATCACAAATCATGAGTTCATTGTCAAATAAAGTCGCTCTCGTCACCGGCGGAACCTCCGGAATCGGCCGCGCCGCCGCCATCGCCCTCGCCAACCATGGCGCCAAAGTCGTCGTCTCCGGCCGTCGCGAAACCGAAGGAAAGGAAACCGTCAAGCTCATGGCCGAAGCCGGAGGAGAAGGAACCTTCATCCAGGGAGACGTCACCGATGAAGAGCACATTGCCGCCCTCATCAAAGCAACCGTAGACGCATATGGCTCCCTCGATGTCGCTTTCAATAACGCCGGTATTGAAGGCCTCGTCGCCCCCCTCACGGAACAGACGTCCGAGAATATCGATCAAGTCCTCGGCATCAACGTCCGCGGCGTGCTACTCTCCATGAAGCACGAACTCATCCAGATGATCGCCCAGGGCAACGGCGGCTCCATTATCAACACCGCCTCCATCGCCGGCCACGGAGGCATCATGCCCGGCCCCGGCGTCTACGTCGCCAGCAAACACGCCGTCGTCGGTGCTACTAAAACCGCTGCCCTCGAGGGCGCTCCCCACGAGATCCGCATCAACGCCGTCGCCCCAGGCGGCGTCCAAACCGATATGCTCGATCGCTTCACCGGCGGCGATGTCAGCCAGATGGCCGCAATGCACCCCATGGGAAGAGTCGGAACCGTCGAGGAAATTGCCAACCTAGTAGTCTTCCTCGCCTCCAGCGATGCGTCCTTCATCACGGGCCAATCCTTCGCCGCCGATGGCGGATGGCTGGCCCGCTAATCCCCCAAAGACAACCGAGCCCCCACCGCCTGAACTCGCGGAGTTTGTCTCGCCGTGGCGCGACACGACCTGTAAAATCTTCCGATGTCCAAATCCGACCATCGCCTCGCTGCGATCCTTGGCTCCTTCCTCGGCGACTCCCACGCCCTTGGCGCACACTGGATTTACAATCCCTCTAAGATTGAACGGGTCTTCGGACGCATCACCCGCATCGTCACCCCGCAGGAAGAACCCGCCAAATACCATCCCGGCCGCACCGCCGGCGATACCACCCACTACGGCGACCAAACGCTCGTCCTTCTAAAATCCATCGCCGCCAATGAATCCTTCGATCTCGATCGCTTCGCAAGGGACTGGCGCGCGATGTGGCCCGATTACGTCGGATATATCGACGGCGCCACCACCGAAACTCTCGAAAATTTCAAAAACGGCGCCTCTCCGGATTCCTCTGGCTCTTCCTCAAACGACCTCGCCGGCGCCTCTCGCATCGCACCCCTGCTTGCCGCGTTCGCGCCCCATCAAACAGATAGACTCGTCCGCGCCGCCCGATCGCAAACAGCCATGACGCACAACGACCCCATGGTAGTGGACGCCGCCGAATTTTTCATCCGTGCCTCCGTAGCTGCCTTCGACAATCCGCTCGCAGACGCAATCAACGAAGCCGCTAACCACTCCTACAAAGCGCTTCCGATCGGTGATTGGGTCAAAGAAGGCCCCAAGCTGCTCGCAAAGGACACTGTCTCCGCCATCCAGGCCCTGGGCCAAACTTGCCACGCCCCGGAAGCTTTCCCCGCAACGATCTACCTACTCACGAAATACAGCGACGATCCCCAAACGGCCCTCATCGAAAACACGATGGCCGGCGGAGATTCCGCCGCGCGAGGAATGCTCATGGGAATGATGTTCGGCGCCGCTTACGGCATGCACGCCCTCCCCCTCCATTGGCTGGAGAAATTGAAAACCCGTCAGGAAATCGAATCTCTCTTCGCTTCAATCCATGATTGCCAAACCTCGCCTCTCTTGATCCCCGTGTCACCGAAAACCCAAACTGAAAAAATCTCCTTCAAGAATCTCGATGACGAAACCCTCGACGCCCGCCTCGAACTCCCCATCGTGCCACCCCGCGCCTATGCCATCTTCGCCCACTGCTTCACCTGCTCAAAAGATATCGCCGCCGCCACCCGCATCAGCCGCGGGCTAGCCGCCCACGGAATCGCCGTCCTCCGTTTCGATTTCACCGGGCTCGGCAACAGCGAAGGCGATTTCGCCAATACCAATTTCTCCTCAAACGTCGACGACTTGGTCGCCGCCGCCGAACAACTCCGAAATCACCACCGCCCCCCTACCATCCTCGTCGGCCACAGCCTCGGCGGTGCCGCCGGCCTCGCCCCCTCCCGTCGCATACCCGAATTAAAAAGCGTCGTCACCAACGGCGCCCCCGCCGACCCCGCCCACGTTGAACAGCTCTTCTCCAAAGCCACTCCGGAAATAGAATCCGCCGGCCTCGCTCCAGTCACCCTCGCCGGCCGCCAGTTCACCATCAAGAAACAGTTTCTAGAAGACATCCGCTCCCAAAATCAAAGCGAACAAATCGCCTCCCTGAAAAAATCTCTCCTCATCATGCACTCCCCCGTCGATACCACGGTCTCAATCGATGACGCTCGCCACATCTTCGACGCCGCTAAACACCCGAAAAGCTTCATCTCCCTCGACAACGCCGATCACCTCCTCTCCAAAAAAGAAGACTCCGAATTCGCCGCCCAAATGATCGCCGCGTGGTCCTCTCATCTCCTCGACCGCGAGAAATAGTTGAACGCCGGCTCAGAAGTCTGAGCGCTCGTCATCCTGCATCGGCAAGATCCAATCCGCAGGAAGAAGCCCCCGCTCCACGGTCGCCAAATCTACGCGCGGATCAATTAAGGGGCTCAGCGGCCGCCCGTTTAATCCCGCCGTCGCCACCACGTTCACCGTCGGTCGCGGATACCCCTCTGACTCCACCCGGTCCGCAATCCAATGCGCCGTCTGTAATATCATCTCCGGCCGATACCGCATCGCCGAATACTGGCGCCCATCAATAAATTCCGACAGATCAACCTTCACCGGCGTCTCCAGCACCGGATCGATCTTGTAAAAATAGGCTTCCCCGTCCTTGTGCCGAATCCGCATCTGCCACGCGAATCGATGCCCCTCATCGGTCCACAGTTCATTGCCAGGATAGAGATGGTGCCGCAATGGCATTACCCCCTGCCACAAAAACCAAATCATCAAAAACCACACCACCAGCCGGCGGGATGATCCTCCTTCGACCACTTCTCCTTCCGCCGCTCTTCGTTCCCATCCAAAACCCCTGAAAAAGCGCCGCGGCCACCCCGGATCGCAAAACAAAAATAGCAATCCAATACTCAACCACGGAAATACACCGATCGAAAACATCCACGAATTCAACAGATGAAACACAGTTAACGCCGCAATCGCACACCACCGGGTTCGGCGCCACAACAGAGCCGGCAACGCCAGTAAATCCATCAGCACACCACCCCACGAAAACAGATACGGCGCCGCCTCACTCCCCAGAAACCTGCCTACCCACGATCCGGCTCCCAACATCTCCGCCCGCTCCCATAGCCACCGGCGCATCGGCTCGCCCCCAAGCCAATCACCACTCAATCGACCGAGCCCACTATAGAAATACACCAACCCCACCTGCAGCCGCAGCGCCCAGAGAGTCCACGCCGGTACCGTAGATCGTCGCACCTGCCGACGCCAAAGCGCATCCACCGAAAATGCGCCGTTTGCAGGAATCAAAATCGCAAGAAAACTCAGGAGGCAAATTAAATAGAAATGATTTAGATAATTCGTTTGCTCCAACAAAAAGAAATAGGTGAATCCCAAGAAAAATACCGCGGCACCTAATCGGTAAAAGCATCCCAAAAACACCAGCGCCGCCGGTATCGCCAACATCACCCAAAGGTATTCTGGCCAAGGACCCGGCGCCGCTTTCACCCACTCAAAACCGTAATACTTGTAAAGATACGGCTTGCCGACCCAATAGTCCCGCGCCCAACCCCGACTCCAATATCGCCAGACTTCCCACAACAAAATTCCCGAAAACAAAATCCGAAAATACACGAGTATCGCCACATCCACCGGCGCAAACAGTCGATCCACATAGGTCTTCCCCCAACCACCGTTCGTTCCCCCGCTCATCGTTGATCATTTGTCCCCATTTGACGCTCCACTACTTCAACCGATCGTAACATCCATACCTAACACCCATCTTCCCCAACCACTTGCTTTAACGCTCCTTCCCACTCTCTCCGAATAGCCTCGCACACCTTCAAACATACAGTCTAGTTCGCCAGGCCAGTATCGCATTCTCCAAGCCCCAAGTCCACCCACCGATCAACCATGACGCGGTTCGGACTCTCCTTCAACCTCGCCATCGCATGCGCCACGACCTCCAAACGCTCCATCGTCTCAGCCTACAATCGGTCTCCAATCAGATCAGCCCTCCACAAAAGATCGCCCGCCAAGACCGCACCCATCCATTGACACAATATCGGCTCGCTTCCGACAACATTCTCCCCATGAATCCTACGCGACAAAAAGCCCTCGCCGTCATGTATTCCACTATCCAGTGCCCGTGTGAGATCCTTACAACCTTGTTCTTTGCCTTTGTGTCCTTTTTGCCCTCACGCTCTGCGCCTCATATGGCATCTCTCGTCATTCCTCAATCTCCGACCATTCCGTCACTTTGGTAAAGGAACTACTTCACCCATTTGGATCGGCCAAGCCACCCGGTCTAGCATCTCTGCAAACCTCAGCCCGACGCCAATTAATCCGAGAGCGTGTCGCACTAAACTTGCGTCCCACCCGATCCCAGTCGATTAATACGTGCCGCCTATGCCCTGCATTCACCCTGCTGTTAGTCACCCCGCCCGCACCATTTACAACACCCGTCTTCTCCTCACCTCCCTCTGCGCGCTCATCCTCGCTTCCTGTGCCGATCCAACGCCCCCGGGACCCAATCTCTCCCTCCCACTGCGCATCAATTCCGGCGGGCCTACCATCGGAGAGCCCGGCGATCCAAATTTCTGGCAATCCGATGAACCCTTCGTCAAAGGCGGCACTCCCTCAAAAAATGCCGTCAACCACGACCTGAGCGGGGTCAACAACCCCGCCCCTCCCGCCGTTTACGAGCACGCCCGCTTCGGCGACCACATCCTTCGCATCGACGGCCTCCCCGGCGGCCGCTACCTCGTGCGCTTTCACTTCTCCGATCGCCAGCGGGGCGCCAAGCGCTCCATGGATTTCACCATCAATAATCGGACCGTCATCAGCAACTTTAATGTCAATGACTCCACCGGTAAACGCGACAAGGCCATCATCGTCGACACTAGCCGTGATCTCAAACCGAACAAACCGCTCATCATAGCCGCGCGAAAAGACAAAGGCGACGACGTCTTTACATCCGGTGTCGAAATCATTCCTCTTCCCCGGTTGGAAACTGCCCCCGCTTCCCCCGCCGAAATCGGCGCGCGCATTCGCGAGTTCACCAGCGCCCCCGCCCGCTTCACGTGGCTGCAGGGCGACGATGGGGTACACTATACGAATCCGGATTCCATGGTCACTCTCATGGGACTGGACACCGAAGATGGCCAGGGGGAACGCATCATCCTTTCCAAGGCAGGGCCTTACACCAATCCCCTCTTCACCCCCGACGGCCAACGTCTCGTCTATTCCAACTGCCGCACGGATACGATCCACGTCATCGATTGGAACGGCGAAAATCGTCAAGACCTCGGCCCCGGCAGAGCATCTGACATCTGGCGCGATCCCGATACTGAGATTGTCTGGGTATACACCAGATCACACGGAGGCGAATCCGATGACTCCATCGTCCGGCGCCAACTCAACGATCCCTCCATCGAAGAACCAGTTTGGAGTATCACCAGAAACGGTTGCAACGATCTACCTTGGTTCCAGGTCTCTGCCGACGGCACCCGTTTCACCGATGCCTTTCCATGGCCCGCTTGCGGTGTCGGAGATCTCCTTTCCGAGTCCTGGGAAAAGCTCGTCGACGGCTGCTGGCCCTCCATCGCCCCCGACAACAGCTATCGCTCTTTCATTTTTCACGGCTCTCACAGATCCATCAGTTTCTTCGATGCATACGGAACCAATAGACGCAAGATTGCCGTCGCCAATATTCCCGGTCAGGAAAACGCAAAGGTCTATCATCCTCGCTGGAGCAACCACATCTCTTTTTTCACCCTCACCTCACCACAAACCGACCCTCAATCCGAACTGTATCTGGCCAAATTTGACCCCACCTGGCACCGCGTCACGGGCTTCGCCCGGATCACCCACAACACCCGCGCCGACCTCTTTGGCAATGCGTGGATCAAACCAGACTCGACCCCGCCTCCCGGCGCCGTCCTCATCGGTGCAACTTCCTCAGCCAACTCCGAGCCCCCTCTTCCTCCGCCCTCCGGCCTGGCCTGGCAGTGGACCAATGCCCAATCCAAAAACGAATCGCCTCCCCTCCCCGGCGAGACCAATCCCACCCTTGCCACCCTCGAACTGACCGGCACCGCCCGCTACGGACCCCACTACCAACTCCTCCTCGAACACAGTTCCGCTCGCACCCCGTCCGAAACCGGCCCCCGGCTCGCCCAGGCTCTCCACGACGCCGGCGCCTTCACCCTCGAAGCCCTCGTCACCCCGGCCAGCCTCACCCAGTCCGGACCCATCCTTTCCCTCGGCCAAAACATCGTCCTCTACCAAGAAAAGAATCAACTGTTCCTCCGCCTCCCCGCCGAATCTCCCATCCTCATTACCGAACTGACCTCCACCACCCCATTCCATGTCCTCTTCGCTCACTCTTTTTCTCCCGAGATCGCCGACTCCTGGGAATCCGACCCACCTCTCGTGATCGGCTCCGAAACCTGGTCCGGTTCGCTTGAACATGTCGCCTTCTTTAACCGCCTCCTCAGCCCCGACGAAATCGATACCAAAACAACCGATCTTTACGACACCCTCAGTCTGCGCCTGTGGATACCCACTTCCATCGTCAATGCGCGGCTCATCGAGTCCACCCCGACCCCGTCTCTCTCCAATATTGCTCCCTACCGTCGCGCCCTCGTCGAAAACGTCTACGAAATCACCGATCATGTCTACGGGCCCGAAATTCCCTCCAAAAAAATCATCGCGAGGGAATGGGCTATCCTCGCGAACACTCCCCTCCCAAATCGTCCTTCCGTCGGCGACACGGTCCAGCTCGCGCTCCAGCCCCTCGACTCACATCCCCAGCTGACCCCCGAACACCAAACCGCTGCCCATTCCGCCGACCCCACGCTTCCAACGTTCTTCAACATTGCGCTTCCTACTAAATAGCTTGTCATCTCTTGCGTCCCAGCTTGACAGGCAAATCAAAGAGTGGGTCGTCGGCCCCTCGAATCCCTAAGTCTTCATTCCTAATTCCCAATTCGTAGCCGTCCCGGGCCGCGCCACCCAAGCCATCGAATACCCCGGCCCGAAATCCACCCACTCAATATCCCAGCCCTTCACCCGATAGCGATTTGCCATTGATCCTCCCTCTACCGGCGGTTCTCCCGAAAACAAACACCACGTTTTCGGCTTCCCCGCCAAACCCAAGCCCTCCGCCTTCAGCACCGCCTCCTTACACGTCCACAACCGAAAAAATGCCCGTTTCCGGTCATCCTCGTTCAGCGATCTCAAATAAGAGAGCTCCGCATCACTGTAAACCCGAGCCCCCACATCAAGCGCATCACGCATCTTGCGGTGCCCTTCCACATCCACTCCCACCTCGCCCCCCTTCGAAAACCCCATCAACGCATAATCGCCGGAGTGCGACACGTTGAACTCCACGTCGCACCGCTTCCCGCTCAACATCACATACGGCTTCCCTTTCTCTCCCCGCCCATACGTCATCCCCGCGTAAGCCTCCTCCCCCAGATAACCCCGCAAGATCATCCGCAGCGCTCCTTGCGTCAGCACATACTGATGCCGCGGCGGTTCCACGACATAGCGCGCCGCCCGCTCGCGCTCTCGCCCATCTAATTCCTCAAGACACAGCGCCCGCGCTTCCTTGTCCGGACCCAAATACACCAGCCACAAATCAATCACCCCCTCCCGCAGTGTCAGCTGCCCCACCAGCTCATCCCGCCTGCCCACTACATCCCGTATCCCAACCGTCTCAATCATCCCACGAATTCTTCCACCCGCTTCCTCACTTCTAACACAGCCCTCACACGATCCCCTTCATTCAAATCCAATTCCCCCGCACTCATCTTCCCTGCTTCATCTCTCGATATAGACCCCACTACCCCCGCTCGAACTGGCGACAACCCAAACCGCACCCACCGACCCGAAGCGACGCGCTTCCCCAATTCGTACGCCATCCGCCCCATGGTGTATCGCGGATTAACTTCCACAACCATTCGCCCACGCAACTCACCAGTCCTCGATTCACGATACACCATCCCATCTACCCCCACCGGTCCCACATACCCCGCCTCCCGCAACCCACGCTCCAATGTCGCCGCCAGCTCGCCGCCAACCTCATACGCCGGCAAGACATCGCTCATCATCAATCGAGCCAAGTCCACGCCTAGGCCATGGCAAATCTTCGGGCCCCACAATGCCGACACGAATTGCCCACGCCCGTCGTTCTCCACCCGCACCACGCCCAGCTTGCGCAAGCCTTCCACTCCCATCTCATACTGCACGGAAAAATCCAACACCCGGTCTTCTTCCCACCCTTCCACCACTACCCTTCCCTGCTGCGCCAACATCCGCTCCACCCACCGCCACTTCGCCGCATCTTCCGCTCCATCAGTAACCACGACCTGGTTCTTCTGACCTGACGCCCCGAACACCGCCTTTACCACCGCGCGCTCATACCCGCTGGCACGCAATGCTGCCAACTCCCCCAACACCCTCTCAGGCGTATCGCAGACGATCCCCTTACCAAACAAACCAGCCTCCCAAGCTTTCGAAAACAACACCCGTCGCCATTCGTTCCAGAAATCCACCGCCTCCGCGTCCCCAGGTAAATTTTCCACCAAATCACCCATCACTCGCGCCGACTGCGGACCCCAAGACCACGGACGTAACTCATTCACCTTCCGTTCGCCTACCAAACCGCCCTCAGCCAAACGCCCGTCGCGAGCCATTTCCTCAAACTCAGGCAACTCAAAACCCGCCTCCCGCAACCGCTTCAAATGCCCAGCCGACGGCAACCGCCGCACCAAAACCACATCATCCCGGCGCGCCAAAAACGCACACAATACTTCCAGGTCGCCCGCCAGCTGCGCCACCTCTTCCCGCGCCTGATACCCCTTCCCCGCCAATCCACTCGCCATCGCCGCTTCTTCATCCGGAAAAAAGACAAACACATTCGGCGTCCGCCCCTTCGACCGCTCAAACAGTTCCAACCGATCCACAAAATCCGCCTCCAATCCCGCCGCCATCCGGGCCTCACGATTGAACACCGCCCCGTTTCCTTTCGCCCGACTCGGCGACATCGGAAACCTCAACCCCCTCTCATACGCATCCCAATCCGACTCCCCCTCACGCCACTTTCGAAACCATTCCAATCCATACCCCACATGGCCAATCTCATCCCGACACACTCGATTCAAAATCCGCGCCGTCTTCACATCTCCCACCGCTGCAAACACACCCGCGTAATGCTTCGAATAGTCCAGATTCGCCTGCTCAAACGTCAAACTCAACCGTGTCACATAGTCCAAGGGTGTCTCCATCGGCGCCACTGCATCCCAGAAATACCCGCTTACCGGCAAATCTCCGAACCGCACCCCGCAAGCTTTCATTCGCTCCAAATACCACCGCGTGTGCCGCTGCTCCTCCTTCAAGGTCTCCCAGACCCCGCGCCGGAACTCACTCGGCGCCTCCGGAAATTTCAACAACACCAGCGCCATCAGCTCCGTCGCCAACAATTCGTGATTCGCAAAAAAATGAAGCAAAACGCCCCGCTGCTCCTCATCCCCCTTCTCCAATTGCCCGATCCCCGGCAACTTAAACTCCCGCTTGCCCTTCCCCTTCTCAAAACACAACCCGTCCTCCCGCCCCGGCAGCACTCCCCCTCCCAAACCCTTGCCCCGATCCTCATCCGAAACGTTCCCCGCAAACACCCGCACCTTCTCCTCGACCGACTCCCCAAATACAATCCCCTCACATATCTCCCGAATCTCCGTCATCACTAAAATCGCCCCCCAACCATACCCACCCCCCAAAAAAAATCCCCCAAAAAAAGGGTGCCCGCGGGAGCGGGCGCAATATCTGCGGTTAAAAATCCGTGCCACCCCCTCCCATCCATGCTTCCATTCCGACATCACCTGACTACTGGTCACTGAATACTGAATACTGAATACTCCGATAAAATGATCATCGCCGCCCTGGACCTCGAAGGCGTCCTCATTCCCGAAATCTGGATCAACGTCGCAGAACGCACCGGGATCGACGATCTCAAAGCCACCACCCGCGATATTCCGGACTACGATGTCCTCATGACCCAACGCCTCCGCATTTGCCGGGAAAACAACCTCACCATCCACACCATCCAGGAAGTCATCGATGGCCTCGGTCCCCTCGACGGCGCCAAAGACTTCCTCGACTGGCTCAAAACCGCATTCCAAGTCGTGATCTTGTCCGACACCTTCTACCAGTTTGCCTCCCCCCTCATGCGACAGCTCGGATACCCCACGCTCTTCTGCCACAACCTCGAAATTAATCCCGATACCGGTATCATCGAAAACTACCACCTCCGTCAGCCCGATCAAAAACGCGAGGCCGTCAAAGCCTTCCACTCCCTGAACTTCAAAGTCATCGCCGCCGGCGATTCCTACAACGACACCACCATGCTCGCCGAAGCAGACGCCGGCATCCTGTTCTCCCCTCCGAAAAACGTCATCGAAGAGTTTCCTCAGTTCCCCGTAACCAACACCTACAAGGAACTAAAAGAGGTCTTATCCAAAACCGTGTCGAAACTCGCTCGTCAATAACCCAAAGGCTATCGCACAAAGGTCTTAATGCTCTCTTCGTGATCGAGAGGTGCATTTTCCCCGGGCCCGACAATCCGGTGTTTCAGCTTTCCCACACGTATCTTGAGACGTTTCGCCTGATACTTCTCAGGTATCTCAAACTCCCGGCGTAAGCTGGTCTCAAAATTGCCCCATCCCAAAAGCTTGTTGTGATCCGCAGAGTCCGGCTCATTCAATCGTACCACCCATCCAAAAAAGCGGAGATCATGCCCAGGCTCCAAAATCGCATCTACATCAATCACTAACTTCGGGAGAACCATCCTCCCGCCCTCGTCATACTCCGGCGAATAGATAAAGAAACTATCCGTATCTCTCCCGCCGTCTCCGCCCTCAGATACTTCAATCTCAATCGGCTCGATCTCTTTGGTTCCGGTATCCAAGATCAATTGATAATCGAACTCCTTCGGCACCTGTACCCCATCCCCACCCGGCAACTCTATATCCCGCCCGGCCCCTTCCCGGCGGGCTAAAACCGTCCTCGCACCACTGCGGTCAAGCTCCTGAACCTCAAACATCCATCGCAACTCGCTATCCCCGTCAATTTTGATTCGATGACTGGCAATTGTTCGAAGAGAAAAACTCCCTGCATAGAGTTGATCGACATCCACAGGAGCATTCTCGTACCCAAATACCTTCAAAACATGCGCGTCCTCACGACGCGGCGGAAGCGCTCCAATGCCCTCCAACGTCTGTTCCCCATTCACCGCCAAATTCCAAATCCCAAACCCACGGTTGATCCTGACTTGAAAATAAACCCAGTCTGACACTTGCCCGTGAGCATCCAAAGGAAGCCGAATCCCCGTAGATATCCACCATGCCCCGCCTTCCTTCATTGCGTGACAAGCGTGAACCTCGCCAACCCCCGCTTCATCGCTTTCCACAACGGCCAGCATGGCACCGTCAAATTCAAAAAACTCCTTCACCACGTCCCGAGAACTAGCCGCAGGCCGCGCCCATAAACTCACCACGACCTCCGTCTCGCCCGGAATCAACGGCGCACCGAAATGCAAAATTGCATTCGGGACTCCCGGCAACAATCTCACGTATTGACTCCCGTCAGGCCCACCGCCCGCAATCACTTCCGCACGCCCTCGCCCAAGCGATACGGGCCGATGGGCCGCCGGAAAGGGACCAGCCTCAAAACCATCCTCTCTCTCAAAATTGTGCAGGATATAATGAGCCTCAAGTAACCCATCATCGGATTCTTGTCCCGTGATGGTCCCCCCAACAAAAGCAAGAGCCAGAACAAGTAAACCCAAAACGGTCCGAACGCCCGCGGACCGCTTGTCCAATTCCGCCTCAAGGCTATGCCTATGCTCGGTCGATTCCATCGTCACGCGCCCAGCGACTACTCTCAGACAACCCTGCCCTTGCCGCCCCATGGCTCCTGCCGTTGTCTCTCTCAAGATTACTCTCCCATTGGATCCATCAGTTCAGATACGCCAATTCGATTCTCGGCCAAAACTTCCCACTCCCCTCTGACAATTCCCTCCACTAAAACGAGAATCTCTTCGCCAGCGCGATAGTTGGACATCTCCGTTGGATACACGCAAAGCTCAAACCCATAGGTGTCCTCCCCTTCCCCAAATCGATGATCTGGATACAAATTTCCATTCTCGTCCTGCACGACCAAATCCCCTTCTTGTTGAAAACTCCCGTCACCGAAACGATCAATCGCTATCACCGCATGAGTCTCGTCATCCACCATTTCGACGTAACAAGGCTTCGAACAGGTCACTCGAAAATCACGAACCCGATCTCCGTCGCTGCGCAATCGAACTAGGTGATACAACGGCACGAAATAAAACGGATTGAGCTCAATGAAATTGGCGTTCACAACCGTCAATTCGTTGCCTTCCTCCGTCGCCGAGTAAACCCAACTCGACAACTGCTCCTCAGAACCCAATGGCTGCCACCGAAACTCAACCTCCGAATCCGCCCCATCCACCTCGGGCTCGCCTTCAACGTAAACCCTCAGTATCTCGCCCGAACCCACATCCAATGCCTGCCGATCATCATCATTGCCAACCTGCCCCTGCCGATGCAGCAGACGCAAGACTCCAGAACCACTGTCCCACGAAAGAACCTCCACACCGCCGGAAAATTCTAAGCTCCCCTCCACCGTTTCAGGCGAAAAGTTGGCCAGCGTAAACCGCGCATGGGCCCCCTCGCCCGGCGCTACTTCCGATGCCACCGCTTTCGGCTCAAAATCCGTCTTCAAGGACTCCTCGCTAACCTCCCGCTCCACCGTTGTATCGTCCCCGTCGAAGTCCAGCTCAAATAAATCATCAATCTGATACTCAGGAACATTGTTCGCCTCAACATACGCCAGTATCTCATCCCGCAAACGAACCGCCTCAGGCTTCCTCCCCAAAAGCAACAAAAACTCCACGAACTCAACCCGAGCTTCGGCAACCCGATAAGCCGGCATCTTGGGGTGCTCTGCGAGAAACTGTTCCACCTTCCGCATCCATGCCGACGCCTCATCAACATCACCCCGCTTCCAATGCGCTTTCGCCAACCTCACCATCAAACGAGGCACATGAATAAACCATCCATAGTTCTCCGTTAATGCCAACGTCCGCTGATACAAATAAATAGCATCGTCAGGACGATCAAGGTCTAGACAAAGATCACCATACTCCCTGTAAAGCGATACCGAGCCCGTCAGATTGCCCTGACTACGAAACTTCTCAATTAAATGGATCAAACGCTCCTCCAATCCCTCCGTTTCTCCCCGATCGAGCGCCATTTCAATCTGATCCCGCTCGACATAGTCAGCCGCCAGCTCAAAACCGGCATCCGCAAGCAACTCTTCTACCTCAGCAATATCCCAATCCGCATCAAAGCCACTCCGCAGATTAAACACCATCTTGGCAATCATTCTCCGTCCGTGAAGTTCAGCCTTGCTCGATTCGTATCGACGCAACTCGTTGAACACCGATATCGCATCACGAAGATACTCCTCAGAAGGGCCGTAATACTGGGATAAATTCCGAATCAGATTCAATCGCTGAATCAATACCGAACGGCGATGCGAACGCGTAAGCGGGATGCGAGAATCCCCTCGCTGAATCTCAATGGCCTCTTCTCTCCAACCAATGAAATCGAGCAATTGAGACTTTTCATTCCGTATCTTCAACCGATACGACTCCTCGTCCTTGCTGAGACGCCTGCCCCGTACCTGTAAAAATCGTTCAGCAGCTTCCAGCCTGGCCAAAGCATCTTCCGTCCGCGCTTCCTTCTGCAGTAACCAGGAACCAAACCATAGCTGCCTCAGTACCTGGACGGCTACGTCCGGCCGTATCCCGCGCGGGACCTCACCACTCAATAAATCGTAGCCGCGAACCCCGTCCCGCTCCAATACCTCGAGCAATGTCCGATTGGCTCTCTCATGCCACCTCCTCGCAAGCGCAAATTGATAAGCATAATAGTAGTGCTTGCTGATCACCCCTTCCAAATACATGCGCTCTGTCAGTCGGTCCCGCCGAGCCATTCGCGTAATGCCTCCCTCCTCAATATCATCCAGATACCCCATGGCTTCATGGGCACGGTCCAGATAAGAAGAAACATTTCCCAGCCCCGCATGACAGGTCGCCATATCGCGGGCAAAGTAAAACGCATAGTAGACGTCTTCTTCCTCCAGCGCGACCCTCAACGCCCTCTCCAAAAGCAACAAAGCCTCGTCATACCGCCGCTCATCTCGCAAGCCCTTTGCCTCGTAATAGGCCTCGCGAGAACCGGCATTGGCTCCGCCATGCGAGAAAATTCCCAAACCACCGACGAAAAACAAGACAAGCAATAGTCTCGCTCCGCTCCCGATGGAAAATTTGGACGCAAAATTCAAGCTGCTGATATCACCCCAAGGTTAGACGGTGTTTACCACCACGGCGTTCACCCTATTGCGTCACAAAGGAGACACACTGACAACAACTGAAACACACAATGCGACAGTAACCCCATCCCAACTCGACCCGTCCAACAAGATCCCTCGTCGCGCAGCAGGTGCCAGATCGAAACAATTCCCCGCCACCTAACGCAAATCAACACACTTCAACTGATCCTGCCCCCGCATGATCAGTCGCCCCTCGCTCAACGCCATCGGTGTCCAATACTTGAAATCCGGAACCTTGATCACGTCCCGTCCCGATTGCTTCGCGATTTGTTCGTCAACTTCCTCCTTCTTCCCAAAGACGTCCGCAATCGCCACTTCCTCATAACCCTCAGGTGATGGCTTGACCGCTCTCAAATATCCCACCTCCCCATCTTGAATCAGCAAATGCCCATCAGCGTAAATCATGTTCCCACGACCCATAAAAGGCTCATCACCCGTGTTCCAGACAATGTTGCCCTCAAGATCAAGACACATCAGCCCACCCGTCTTCCGGGCTTCCCCCTTGTGATTCGCATTCTCATTGGCGAGGAGATAAATATGATCGTCGATCACAAACGGAGGATGAATCTGCGTTCCTAATTCAAAATCAAAGACCTTATCCACACTCCAATCTGTCCCGTCCTTCCGCACTTTGATCATGCAACTCCCGTCCTCATAACCACCCGTCAGGAAAACCAAATCCTCGGCCACCTTGGTCGGGAATGGAATCGGATACTTGTTGTAATAGATGTCCGTCTTCCACAACACCTCACCAGTGTCCGGCGCCACACTGATCGTCGTCCCCACTTCACTGTCTTCTTCCGTCACCGAAGCACCAAAAACGACCTGCTCAACACCTTGCAGTTCCAAAACGGTCGGCGTTGAAAAAGAACCGCCAAACGCTTCCGTCCGCCACAGCTCTTTCCCCGTGTTCTTGTCCAAACCAATCAGGCCCACATCATCGCTCATCACCGCAGCCACCAAAATGTCTCCTACAAGCACTGGGCTCTGCGCCCAACCCCACTTCGGCACCTCAGCACCATATTCATCTTGGATCGAAATCATCCAGTCCAGATCGCGCGTCTCACGGCTGATCCGAAAAATCTGCCCGAACCCACTCGTGTAATAGACGGCGTCTTCTTCCACAAGAGGCACACCACGACTGCCGGGAAACGAAAGCTTGCCCGGATAATCAAAGGTATATCGCCACTGCTCGGAACCGTCGATTAACGACAAGCAAAGAAGGTGATCCCGCTCCCCCAAATCACGATCGATCAGAAACACTTCATCCCCCTGGATGGCCGCACCACCAAAACCTTCGTTCAAAGTCTTCTCCCACAAAATGGGCGGTCCTTCCTCTCCCCAATCCGTGAGATTCAATCCGGTCTCCGGCGACACCCCCAACCGATCCGGTCCTTGGAATTGGGGCCAATCCGCCGCAAGCGCAACGGAACAAAGAGAACACAGCACCAGAGACAAAGCGAAACGAATCTTCATGGATCGAATCTGCCAGACTCTTTCCACTTTTCAATACCAATTACCGAACGAACGAAAAGGCCACCCCGTCTCGGGCAAAGCCTACCGAAAATCAGCCCTCACTTTAATACATGCACATTGATCAAAAAGAAAATCGGTCCCGTCGCCTCCGCCTCCGCCTCCGCGGCGAGTTCTGAAAGTCCTTCCATCAAGTCGCTTCTTAGCTCCTTTTGCAAAGTCGGTTCCTCCGCCTCAGGCATCCCTCCCATCAAGAGCCACTGCCCGTCGCCTAACTCAGCTGAACTGACAGTCTTCCGCGTCGAAAACACGGGCATGACCACCCGGTTCTCTGTCAAGACGACCTCAACGGTCTCTCCGTCCTCATTCTGAACCGCGGTCGTGATGGGGCTCCCATAGTTCACAAAACCACCGAATCGATCCTCTCCCATCGCCGTCACAGGCTCAGGTATCGGTTACCTCTGTCATCCGCTAACCCATTTTGCGATCCAACTTAAACCAAACCAATCCAAATGCAGTCTCTTGATCACCCATAGGGGAACCAACGGAGCCCCCGCGGCGACCTTTCGTCGTCCCCGATATCCAATCCAAATGCTCAGGCTTTGCCCAAACCGCCTAAGGTTTGACACCGTTGTCGCCCTATCACACTTTAAACCTCGTGCTGAACAGCTGGACCACCCTCCTCATCCGCGGCCGCTGGGCCTTCACCCTCCTCTGGGCCGCGATGATCGTGATCGGCGCCCTCAAACTCCCTGACCTCGAGTTCAGCTTCAACCTCGGCCGCATGCTCCGCGGCGACGACGCCCGCATCGCCGAGGTCCGAGACTTCTACAGCACCTTCCCCCCCAGCGATGGCCACGTCATGGTCACCGCCACCTCCGACGCAACCCTGACCATCGACCAGCTCCGCGCCGCCGCCAAATGGGCCGACTCCATTCAAAACCTTCCTCAGGTCAGCGAAGTCCTCTCACCGGATCTCCTCCTCAATCTAAAACTCGACGGCTTCACCCTCGACGAATGGGCCCGCCTGGGCGGGGATGGCAGCGAAAAAATCGAACTCGGAGACGGCCCCGGCATGGCCACCTTCAAAGGAAACGTCGTCTCTCGCGACCTCAAATCCGTCGCCCTCTACATCATCAAAAAAGGCGGGGTCCCCCGTCACCGCCTCCACAACGCACTTGAATCAAATCTGGATCCACCCTGGCCCGGTGCCGAAGTCCGGATCGTCGGCGCCGATTACGTCCTCCAAAAAATGGGCGGCCTCCTCAAATCCAATTTCTACTCGCTCATCCGCTTCGAAATCATCGCTCTCGCCCTAGTGATCCCCCTCTTCATGCGCTCCCTCCGCCGCGCCTATCTCCCGATGCTCATGGCCTTCTCCGCCCTCATCGCATACGGCGCCATCTTCATCCTCTCCGGTCAAGACTTCGGCGTCCTCCACCTCGCCGGCCCCGGCCTCATCCTCGTCATCGCCCTCGCCGATGCCATTCACCTCCAACAGAAATTCGACGACGCCCGCGCCCAAGGCCTAGATATTCGGACGTCCCTGAACGATATGTTCCGCACCGTCGGCCGCGCCTGCTTCCTCACGTCCCTCACCACCGCTTGCGGCTTCCTCAGCCTCGTCGTTGCCCGCCAACAGGAGGTCTACGACTTCGGCATCTGGTGCGCCATCGGTGTCGCCACCGCATTCGCCACGGTCATGCTCTTCCTCCCCGTGGCACTCGTGTTCTTCCCCGGAGACGGCAAACCACACGTCCTCCGCTCCTGGATCGAACCCCAAACACTGCGGCGCTTCGCCGCACCCGTGACCGTTCTCCTCGTCATCCTCGCCGCCGGTGTCTTCAAAACCAAATTCGATACCTCTCTCGATCAAGAACTCCCCCTCGATGTCCCCGCGGTCAAAGACGCCAATTGGTTCGCCGAGAACTTTCGCGGCATCGATCGTATCGAGGTCGATCTCCACGCGAACCTCCGCGACCGTGATGTCTTCACCCTCGTCGAAGAAATGCAAAACAATCTCCGAGATTTCCCCGGTATCTCCGGCTCCCGCTCCTACGTCGACGCCGTCCAAATGACGCTCGCTCCCGATGTCGTCGAAACCGAGGACGGCCCCATGCTCGGCGTCCAAGCGCTCAGCTCCGGCGGCGCCTTCCCTGTCCACCTCCTCAACCGCGACCTGAATCGCGCCTGTATCGTCTTCTATCGCACCCGCGACTTCGGCACCCACGCCTACGAAATATTCCGAGAACGCATTCGCGAATACGAAAAACGCCTCCCACCCGGAAGTTCCCTCAAACTCAACGGCTACTTCCCCATGTTCTACGACTCCACCACCCTCATCTCCAAAACGCTCGTCACCAGCTTGATCGTCTCCCTCTCAATGATCACGCTCATCCTTGTCTTCGTCCTCCGCTCCGTCCGCCTCGCCCTCCTCTGCCTCATCCCCAATGCAATCCCGCTCCTTGTCGTCGCCGGCGTCAGTGGATGGCTCGGCGCTTCCATCCACCTCGGTATCCTCGTGGTCTTCTCCATCGGACTCGGCCTCGCCGTCGATGACACCATCCATCTCATGGTCCGATTCAAACAACTCCAAAAGGCCAATCCCGAGGGCAATCTCCGCACCCTCATCGACGAAGCCGTCGTCTCCTCCGGCTTCGCCATCGTCCTCACCTCTATCGTTCTTCTCGTCGCCGCCACATGCTTCCTCGGATCAAATTTCACCACTATGCGCTGGACCGGCCTCACCCTCGGAATCGTCGCCGTCACCGCTCTCCTCGCTGACCTCACGGTCCTCCCCTGGCTGATCGAGAAATTCGAACGCTCACGAAAAAAGCAATTCAAACCGTCAACCGCGACATGAAACCCCGCCCTACCAACCTCATCCCTCTATTCGCCGCCGCCTTCTTCCCCCCTCTGACACCGCCCACTTCGCCCGCCGCCTCTCCCACAAAAGAGATCACGTATTCGGAACACATCGCCCCCCTCTTCCAGGAAAAATGCGTCGCCTGCCACCGCGACGGCGCAGCCGCGCCCTTCACGCTCACCGACTACGCCTCTGCTAAACGCCGCGCCCGTACCATTCTTCGCACGGTCGATTCCGGATACATGCCCCCGTGGCACGCCGTCGGCGGCGATATCCCCCTCGCCGGCGAACGCCTCCTCTCCGCACCACAACGCACCCTCATCAAACAATGGATCGAAAACGGCTCGCCCGAAGGCGATCCCGCTCTCCTCCCCCCCAAAAAGACTTTCCCCTCCGGGTGGCCTCTCGGAAAACCCGACCTCGTCCTCACCATGGACCAAGCATACGAACTGCCCGCCGACGGTGCCGACATCTATCGCAATTTCGTCATCCCCACCGGCCTCAAAAAAAATAAACACCTCAAAGCGGTCGCATTCCGCCCCTCCACCCCCGAGGTCGTCCACCACGCCCTCATCTACGTCGATTCCTCCGGCCGCGCCCGCAAAGAAGACGAAGCCAATCCCCAGCCCGGCTTCGCCGAAATGCCCGTCGGCCAGGGCTCCGGTCGCCAAGTCGGCGGTTGGGTCCCCGGCGCATCCCCACACCCCCTCCCAGAAGGCCTCGCCCACTCACTCCCCGCCAATAGCGACATTGTCCTCCAAACGCACTTCCACCTCAGTGGCAAACCCGAAAAAGAACAGTCCCAGGTCGCCCTCTACTTCTCGGATAAACCTTCCGCCCGCCCCTTTACCTCCATCCAAATCCCCCCCGTCTTCGGCGCTTTCGCCGGCATCGACATCAAACCCGGTGCCCCCCAAACCACGATCGTCGACGCCTTCGATCTCCCCGTCGCCGTAAAAGCCTTCGGCGCCCATCCCCATTCCCACTACCGGGGCAAATCCCTCCGCATGACCGCTCTTCCACCGGGTTCCGACAAGCCAATCACCCTCATCAATATCCCCGAATGGGATATGAACTGGCAGGAAGAATTTCGCTTCGTCAAACCCGTCCACCTCCCCGCCGGCACCCGCCTCGAAACAACCGTCGTCTGGGACAATTCCGCCGCCTCAACCGATAACCCCGTCGTCCCCCCCGTCCGCGTCCGCTGGGGCCTCGAATCCTACGACGAAATGGGCAGCGTCGACCTCTTCGTCATCCCCGAGGGCAATAAAAAACAAGCCGAAGCCGCTATGAAAACCCTCCGCAACGAATACCGCGATCACGTCGTCTGGTCCGCCGGTAGCCACGTCCTCGCGCCGGACAAACTCGCCATCTTCGGAAAATTACGCGCCGAGGCCCTCGCGAAATTCGATCACAACGGCGACGGACACCTCGACCAAAAAGAAAAAAGCGCCGCCCGCGCCCACCTCAAAACCGATCTCCCGTAATCGATTGAACCGCACCCCACTCCCTCTCCACACCCACTAACCAACTCCCTCTGTCGCTCAGGCCTTCCTTCCACTCAGCAAACCTGCCAGCTCCGGCATTACACGCGCCACTTCCTCATCGCGAATCTCGTCCAACCGCTCCGTCACCTTGGCAAACTCATCCACCTGCTCCATCCAATCGGCCGAGGTCATGAATGCAATGACCTTGTCCATCTCTCCCTTCCCCGCCTCGGCGATACCCGGTTTCAGACCATTCTCTCGTACGTATGAATCAATCCACTCCTGGTGATCCTTGAGCACCCGCACTGCATCCCGCTTCATTTCACCCGGTAAAATCCGAACATTATAGTGCTCCGGTACCTGCAAAAGATCGAACTCCATTCGCCCCAT
>JBCDBW010000008.1:0-66964 GCA_039182965.1 Verrucomicrobiota bacterium | reverse complement strand
TCGGCTGGGGCGGCCATGCGCTCAGGAAAATGATCGCTAAGGCTCATTAGGCTAACATCGAGAGCGAAGCCGAGGTCTGAGTATCGGAAGAGAAGTCTCTGGTAGCGGGTTCAAGCGTGCCGGTCGTTGGTCATTGGCAGGGTGGTGGTGGCTGAGGTCTTAGTGCGTAAACAAGAAATGGTTGACGAAGCGACTATGGGGGCGAGGTATTGCAACGAAGGAAAGGGATCGCGGATGGACCGATCCACGGATAGATGATGGAGAAGCGAGCAGAATTTGAGCCATTTCGGGACAAGATGGAGAAGGCGGCCCAGAGTGGTGCTGCGATAGATGCATTCGAGCGCAGCTATGATTGGCTGTGTCGCGGATCATCGGGGGTGGTGAACGAAGAGAGTATCGATCCGGTTGACGCGTTGCCTGAGTATGGGGAGGTAGTGTCAGGCGCGGAGACGGGTTCCGGTGATTTGTTAGGAGAAACGGTGGTGATCAAATTGAACGGCGGATTGGGAACCGGGATGGGTTTGGAACGGGCCAAGAGTTTGTTGGAAGTTCGCTCGGGAATGACATTTTTGGATTTGATTGCGCGGCAGGTGGAGTGGTGGCGCGAGCGAACAGATGCGGGATTGCGTTTTCTTTTGATGAACAGCTATGCCACCAGCGGGGATACTTTGGCGTTTTTGAAACGGGGATATCCGCGTTTGGGGAGTGAAGCGGAGTTGGAGATGATGCAGAGTCAGGTGCCGAAGGTGGATGTCGCAACGATGGCTCCGGTGACGTATGCTGAGCGGCCGGAACTGGAGTGGTGTCCGCCCGGTCACGGTGACTTGTATGCGTCTCTACTGGGCACGGGTTGGTTGGAGCGTTTGCTCGCGCAGGGCGTGCGGTATGCTTTTGTTTCGAACTCGGACAATTTGGGAGCGACGTTGGATGAGGGTTTGTTGGCATTTTTTGCGAGATCCGGGGTGCCGTTTCTCATGGAAGTGACTAGACGGACCCCTTCGGATTCGAAGGGCGGGCATTTGGCAGTGGAATTGGGGAGGGGGCGATTGATCTTGCGTGAATCGGCTCAGTGTTCTGAAGCTGACCGGTCGGCGTTTCAGGATATCGAGCGGCATCGATTTTTTAACACAAACAATCTATGGTTACGTCTGGATGTTTTGAAGACCGTTTTGGATGAGAACGGCGGCGCGATTCCACTGCCGGTGATGAAGAATGAGAAGACAGTAAACCCGCGGGATGGTGGTTCGGCGAGGGTGTATCAGTTAGAAACGGCAATGGGAGCGGCGATCGGTTGTTTTGATGACGCGGCGGCGGTGGTGGTGCCACGAAGGCGATTTGCGCCGGTGAAGTCGACAAGTGATTTATTCGCGGTGCGATCGGACGCTTATGAATTGACCGAGGATTCGCGACTGGTTTTGGCGGACGGGCGAGGGGGCAAGCCACCGGAGGTGATCCTTGATGGTGAGCATTACAAGATGGTGGATCAGCTGGAAGCGGCTACGGGTGAGGGGGTTCCGTCGATCATTGGCTGTGATCGTTTGGAGGTGAGCGGGCCGATCGTGTTTCGTGGAGACGGAGTGATAGAAGGGCGGGTGGTAATCGCGAATCGCGGGAAAGAATCGAAGCGGTTGCTGGAGAGGGTCTTGCGGACGGGGGAGTATTCGCTTTAGGCTGCGGAGCATTTTTCTGAAGAAAAAAGCGGGTCGGTGCGGCAGAGGTTGGCACGGGTGATGCTTATATGAAGGTATTCGCTTCCAGAAAGCGAATTTTGGAGGTTGAAGTAAGCAGTCCGGTTAGCCTCTTCTTTCTTGCGGGTTTCGGGGGTTTCCCGCGGACTTTGGCTAGCCGGGCTGCCCCTCCTTAACACTGAGGAGATTCGGTGGAGGCGGGTAAGTTTGGCGGGGTAGTTGGGAAGGGATTGGAGTGCAAAATGCGGGGCAAGGGCTCGATATCAATTTCAGCTTGATATTATGGTAATTATGATTATTTTATAATCATTTTCTTATTGTGGACAAAGCTGAAGGAGAGGCGTCTTTATGGGCCAATTGCTAAAGATCGGACTGTTTGGGGTAGCGGTTTATTGGGGGCTGAGTTGGATGGATTTGAATCCCTTTACAGGGGGGGAAGCTGAGGCGGCGATTGACGATTTGAGGCACGAGGCGGTGGTGTCGGGACGTGATAAGATTGTTGTTTTACTTACGGGGACCAGTTGGTGTCCGTATTGTGTGGATTTGGATCGCGAAGTGATTCAAACGCTGTCGTGGCGCCAGTTTGCGTCGAGGGACATTATTTTTGAGATCTACGATTATGCTGCAGGGGAGGGTCGTTCGGGATTAAAGGGTGATTTGCTTGAGCGTTTTGATGTCGCGGGACTTCCGGCAATGGTGGTGATGGACGAAGGGGGCAATGTATTGGGTGAGCGGGTGGGATATTCCGAGATGGGAGCGAAAGGCTACCAAGAGTGGGTCGAGTCGCTTTGATAGGTCGGGGGACAAAGTTGGGAATGGAAAATTGGTAATGAGGCTTGGCGTATTTCGGGTGCTCGGTATGGTGGCTTCATGAGCGAGGGACGCGTTTTAAGGGCTGATGACGTGGCACGATTGGGGGTGCCGGCAGGGACGGGGACTTCGTTTCAGGTGTTGATCGGGGAAGCGGACGCGCCGCATTTTGCGATGCGGCGGTTCACGATGGAGCCGGGTGGCGGGATGCCGCGTCACACGAATGAGGTGGAGCACGAGCAGTATGTGTTGCGGGGGAAGGCGCGGATTGGGATTGGGGAGGAGACGTATGAGGTGAAGGCGGGGGACGTGGTGTTTATTCCGGCGGGGGCGCCGCATTGGTATGAGGCGGATGGGCAGGAAGGGTTTGAGTTTTTGTGTTTGGTGCCCAATGGGCCGGATGAGGTGAGGGTGTTGGGGGAGGATTAAAGAATCACTAGTCTTCACCGATTTTCGCTAATCCTTTTTTGGGGAGTCCGATTGCTTTTACCGGGCCGGGATAGGCAGGATGGGATCCTTGGAAAACCAAGGAATTTTCTTACGCAATTTGCGTAAGTGCCTTATTTTACGGGAAAGTCATTCTGCATATCTCGGGCGATTTTTCCCTGCATATGTAGAGAAAATTCTGCCTAAGCATTAGCTAGGGAAAGAAACATGTGCAACTGGCTTGATTCACAGACCAAAGCAATCTTAGAGCCTATTCCGCCCAAGAAGCCCGCCGGTATTGCGCTCGGCGAATATTGCCTCGCTGTTATTCGTATGGCGGCGGATTACGACTTCAACCAGCGTGTCTTTGAGCGGATTGATGCCGAACGCTCTGTTTCCGAAGTTGGAAGCCTGCTCGAGAGACATTCTGGCGTAATCGTGAAGAACGAACTCTCTTATGAAGGAGCGTTGATGGGGCAGTTCGAACTCATCTGCGCCGACACGCACTCTGTGTTTTCTCGATTCCGCCCTCACCGCTGAGGGTGATCCCGCATACCTCCGTGAACTCATTTCTCGATTTTCGCTAAGCTCTGAGTTCGCGCCGGCGGTCGTGGATTTGACAGAATTACCCCATTCCAATCAAGGCCTTTGCTTTGAAGAACAATTCTTCTCACCACGGGATCGACCACTCGAACTCCCGTGGAACGGAAGCGTTGCCCGGAAGAAGGCTCGAATAATGACGCACTGGGCGAAAAAGTTTGGTATTCTGATCGAGACAAATTTCGAGCCAAGCAATGAAACCGATAGTCCCTAACAAGACGTCGATATAAGCACCTGACCCTTGGCGAGTCGAAAGCGCTATGACCGTTAAACCATCAAACCAGGAATCGGAGTCCACCCTCGGTCAGGAATGGGATGACTCGGACGCTAGGAAATGAAGAATTCGCTCTGCATCAGCATCGTCTCGATCCTTCTGGTGTTCGGATCAGCCGCCCGAGCAGATTTCTTAGCGTATGCGGAAACTAGGAGTATTGCTGCCCGTTTCAAGGACCTTGCAGTAGAACATCGTCATGATTGGTTTGCCGGGTCAGATAAGGTAATCGATTGGCGGAGCGAGGGACTTGATATCGCGAACGAGCTATTCGGTGAGCGAAATGACTTTTCCTCTATCACGATTGTCGATGGTCGAGGCGATACTGATGAGCTACGCATCCCTTGTCCCCCCCTGACCTATCTTTGGATATCTCCTGACGAAGAACACATTGTTGGCCTATCGTCGATTAAGATTTGGAATCCCGTCCAACTCGTCGTTTTCGCTCGTGACGGAACAATTATTCACTCTGAGCACATTGCGACAGAAGTGGCGAGGCTGATCGGACCCCAGTACCACTCTTTGATCGAGCGCCATCCCGAGTATGCGAAACCATTAAAGGAACTAGCGCTTCCGCATTTTGGGCGAGAGCCTGAGGTATTCCGAATTCGCTATTTCGATGTCTTCGACAATCCGGATTCCAGAATCTCTGCGGAGCTATTTGACGCGATGGTGGAATTTCGATCGTTCCATCCATACTCGCCAAACTTTCATGGAAGTGTGACAAATTTTGTGAATTGGTACTATGGTTCGGATGGAATCGGCAACGAGTCTTCAGGTAGTACGCCTCGCATATCACCAGTCGTTCGACTATTCAGCGATGAGGCATTCTTCTACCTTGCCATGCGTGATCCGGAGGCACTTCCGTTTATTGTGAGCTGGCCAAAACTACCGTAACAAGCCGAGGATACGAACAGGCTGCGCGAGGAGTTCCGAACGCAATATGGAAACTATGAGCCTAACTTCAGAGTCAAGGAAGTGCTGGCAACAGCCTGTCGCATTTCTATGACGTTCGCCATGGGGGTGGGTTTGCCCAGCGTTTGGGAAGCTAGTGCGGGACGGAGGTGTGGAGTCTTTTGGCGAGGGTCGTGAGGTTTTGGCGTTGGTTTTTTTGGTGGGCCAGGTTTTGGGTTTCGGCGGGGTCGGAATGGTGGTCGTAGAGTTCGGTGGCGATGAGTTGGTTGGTATTTTTGTCTCGCCATTCCACGTATCGGTATTGGTCGGTGCGGATGGCGCGGCCCATGGCCCAGTTGCGGCGGGGGTATTGGGTGAAGGCGGGGTTTTGGCGGTCCCAGTTTTTCTTCGTCGGATTCTTCATGAGGGGGACGAGGGAATCGCCTTCGAGCTGGGCGGGGAGGGGGAGCTTGGCGAGTTGGGCGAGGGTGGGGTAGAGGTCGACGAGTTCGGCGAGGCCGTCGGTTTTCGAGGAGATGATGTCTGGAGCGGAAATGATGAGGGGGACGCGGGCGCTCCATTCGAAGTTGGTCATTTTGGACCAGGTAGCGTGTTCGCCGAGGTGCCAGCCGTGGTCGGAGGTGAGGACGATGATGGTGTTGTCGGCGAGGCCTTCTTCTTCGAGGGCGTCGAGGAGGCGGCCCACCTGGGCGTCGACGTAAGAGACGCAGGCAAGGTAGGCGTGGCGGAGGGAGATGACGAGGTCGTCGTCGAAGACGCCTTGGTTGGGGATGTTGTTATAGCTGCGGAGTTCGAAGCCGGACCATTGGATGGCGTCTTTGACGGTTTCGACGCGCCGGGGTGGGGGCGGGTCCCAGCGGGAGGAGTTGCCGCCGGGTTTGGGGGCGTAGTTGGGGGAGTTGTAGTAAGCGACGACGTGGGCGTCAGCGGGCGGCGGGCGATGAGCGGGATCGGGGAGGAGGGACTTATCTTTTGGGTAGAGGTCGAAGTATTTTTTGGGGGCGACGAAGGGGAGGTGGGGGCGTCGGTATCCGACGGCGAGGAAGAAGGGTTGGTCTTTGAATTCTTTGAGGGTGGCGATGGCGTCGGTGGTCATGCGGCCGGCGAAGAGGGTGTCGTCGGGGACATCGGGTGATTGCCAGGCGGGGCAATCGTCGCGTGGGAGGATGACGGTGGGGATGGTGTTTCGTTTTTTGAAAGGGACATCGGCGATGGCTTTTTCATCGACGAGTTCCCACATTTCGCGTTCGCGGCCGGGTGATTCGGGGACGGACCAGGAATGTGGGTCACTGCGTTCGTCGTGGTAGAGTTTGCCGAAGGCTTGGGCGTGGTATCCGTGGTTTTTGAAGTGTTGGGGCAAGGTGACAAGGTTGGGTTGTTTGGTGCGATCCCAGTCGAAGCGATCGGCGAGGGCGTAGGTGCGGGTGGTTCCGGGGCGCAAGCCGGTGAGGAAGGAGACGCGAGAGGGGCCGCATTGGGGGGATTGGCAGTAGGCGCGGTTGAAGAGGGTGCCGCGGGCGGCTAGGCGATCGATGTTCGGGGTTTGGGCGACGGGGTCGCCGTAGCAGCCGAGCATGGGGCGGAGGTCGTCGGTGCAGATGAACAGGACATTCAAGGTCCGAGCCAGACTGGCATTGGCCGCTTGATCCAAATGCTGCTTCGCCGCGGGTGCAACGTGCCGTTGCATCCGGTTGCGGCCTTTGGCCGCGGGCTCTCTTTGTTCGCCGAGATGGGCGGACGGAGTGTCTGTCTTTAGTTGGATTGTGGCTTCCACGGGGAAGTGGTCGGAGGGGTAGCGTCCTTCGTCGGAGATCGTTTCGTTGATGGCGGCCTCGGTGGTTTTGAGGTGAGGGCTGTGGAGGATCCAGTCGATGCGGCGCCCGGGTTTGGGGGCGGTGAAACCGGTGGCGGTGGATTCATCGGGATTGGGGGTGGGATGGGCGGAGCGGTGGGAGTCGATGAACTGACCGGGTTTCGAGCCGACGAGGACGGCGTATGGTTCGAGGGATTCGGTAGTATTGAAATCGCCGGTGATGATGACGGGGGTGTCTTTGCCGGCGATGTTCTGAAGTTTGGTGCGGATGAGTTGGGCGGATTCGAGGCGAGCCTGTTTGCCTTTGTGATCGAAGTGGGTATTGGCGAAGAGGATGGTGGGGGCGTCGGTGGTGGTCTTGGGTTTGAGTTTGGTCCAGGTGACGATGCGGGGGAGGGAGGAGTCCCAGGATTTGGAGCCGGGTTGATCGGGGGATTCGCTGAGCCAGAAGTGACCTTCGTCGACAAGGTCGAAGGCGTCTTTGCGGAACATGACGGGAACGAATTCGCCGTCGTCTTTGCCGTCGTTTCGGCCGGCGCCCACGAAGTGGTAATCGGGGAGTTTGGATTGTAGGAAGTCGCCTTGGTGTTTGACTACTTCCTGGAGGCCAAGGAGGTGGGGGTTGTAGCTGGTGATGGTGTCGACGACGAAGTCTTTGCGTTTGGGCCAGGCGTTGGGGCCGTCTTTGGGGTTATCGTAACGGATGTTGAAGGACATGACGCGCCAGGAAGGCGAGTCGGAAGAGTCTTGAGCGGGGGTGGGGAGGATAAGGAGAAGAGTGGCGAGAAGGAGGAGAGGGTAGAGAGAGAGTCGGCGCATGGTTAGGGGGTGTTGAGGATAGCGAGAAATTTTCGAGGTGGTCGAGCGGGACGCTCGCCCCTACCGGGGGAGTGCTCGCTGCGCTCGGCGGGGGTGAAAGAGAACGGTTGGTTTTTGTCGGGTGTCTTTTTGGATTCAGCGGGGATGGTTTTCAGGGAGTTGCTGGCGGAGCTGTCGATAAACGTTTTGTCGTTCAGTTGGAGGGCATTCCAGACGGTGCTTTGGGTAAGCGTATCGAGGTATTCGGGGCCGGCCATGGTTTCGTTGCGGTCGCCAATGGTGGTGGCGAAGATACGGGTTTTATTGGGACCGTAGTGGTTCGTCTAGACGTTTACGTTCACTTCGCCTTAATGCAGCGGAGGAATTGATCGGTGCGCTGGATGATTTGGCCGTCGGAGAAGGCGAGGGAGGCGTTGGTGCGTTCGCCTTTGGGAAGACGATTGGTTTCGAGGATATGGAGTTTGGTGGTATTGGGTTCGACGACGAAGGTGGTTCCGGTTTGGTCGGTGAAATAGAGGAGTCCTCCGACATGGTTGGCGCTGGACCAGGACGCGCCGCCGAGGCGAGCTTTCCAGATTTCGCGTCCGGAGCGGAGTTCGATGCATTGGGCGACACCGGGTTCATTGAGGATAAAAATATGATCGCCGACGATGATGCCCGATCCGATGCGCTGTTGATTGGGTTCGACTCGCCAGGCGCGATGGGTTTCGGTGATGTCCCCGGTGGTCATGCTATCAGGGAGGCGGACGCCGATGGCGGGGCCTTTGTAGCCGGACATCGCAACGATCAAGTCATCGCCAGCGAGCGCGTTCGTGTAACAGAGTTCGCTCAGTCCTCGGCAGTGCCACAACTCCTCTCCGGTGGCGGGGTCGAAAGCGGTAAGTTGCCGGGGGAGTGGGAGGATGAGTTCGTCGCGTTCGCCATGGTTGTTGACGATGAGTGGTGTCGCCCACGAGCCTTTGTGCTGTTTGAAATTCTCGCTAACCGCGTCAGGGAGTTCAGTTTTCCAGAGGGTCTTTCCTGTGGATTTGTCGAAGGCGAAGAGATTGGCTTCGGTGCCCGGTCCGGCGTAGATGATGAGTGAGTTTTTATAGAGAACGGGACTGGCGGCATTGGCGCCCCACTGGTGGATATACTCTCCGAGGTCCTTGCGCCTCCATTTCTCCCGGCCGGTGAAGTCATAAGCGAAGAGGCCGGCGTTACCGTGCCAAGCGTAGACGATTTTGCCATCGGTTACGGGAGAAGCGGAGTCGAAGAAATTCGTTTTATGGGTCGGATCTTCTTCTGGGTAAGCAACGTCTTTTTGCCAGAGGAGTTTGCCGGTGGTGCGATCGAAGCACAGGAGGGATCGCGTTTTTCCGTGATCGGTCGCTTGAGTGAGAAAGATACGATTATTCCAGATGATGGGAGAGGAATTGCCGGGTCCCGCTAGAGGTGTTTTCCATGAGATATTCTTCTCGGGGCCCCATTCGACAGGGAAGGTGCCGGGTTCGGCTTTGAGGTGGCCATTGGAGTGAGGGCCGCGCCAAGTGGGCCAATTGTTTGGTTTTGGTTCGGCTGAGGCGGTGATGGAAGGCAAGCCGAGGAGGAGCGGAACGGAGACTAGGCCGATGAGAAGGAGCGAGGGGTTCTTCATTGGGAAGGCTTCAAGCGGGGAGGGAAGATAGCTTGGGAAGTGTCGGGAGGCAAGAGAATGGGAGGGGTGAAAGGAGTATTCTGTATTGAGTGTTCAGTATTCAGTCTGATGGGGATAAATTGTGAGATGAAGAGAGGAACGCTGGTTCAAGGCAAGCCGTGGGCCGTGGTGGTTTGCATTTGTGTGATTCTGTCGGATGCAGGTGTCGCGCAGGAGCTAAGGCATTTGGAGGCGGAGTCCAAGTTCGGACCGTATGTGGAGGAAGATGCTCCCTTTTTCGGACAGGTCGTGGATGGTCGCGGGCACGGGGTTGGTATTATTCCACGCGGGGTCGTTTTACCGTTAGGAAACGGGCTGTATGGTTGTTTTGATCCCGACTTGTTGCGATTGGCGATCGTGTGGCGTGAGACCGGGCAGGGGGAATGGTTGGAAATGAACTCGATGTCGGCTGGTTCGTATCGGGTGCCGAGTTTGAAGGCACCTCCCGGTCAGGAGGTTTTGCCAAAGGTGAAAGGGGAGATGATATGCGGGACGAGAGTGGTCCCGGGGTGGGCAGTGGGCGAACCGGTTTTCGAGGATGTGCGGGAGCGGGGAATTGCCAGCAAGAAAGAAGTTGGTTTAGGGGCGTTGGACCGGAGCGAGACCTCTTTCAAGGGGCTTCGACCGCGTGATGAAGGAGTGTTGCTGGAGTATGAGATCGGCAGTGTGCAGATATCTGAGTATTTGCTCGGTATAGAGGGAGGCGGACTTGTCCGGCTATTCGGGATTGAGCCTCGTGAAGAGGCGCTTTCGGTAGTGATTGGAACGGAGATGGGAGACACAAGAGTCACCGCTTCGAAAGGGGTGACGATCAGGCGTGAGGGGGATGTCACGTGGGCGGTGATTCCAGGCGCTCAATCATGGGAATCGTTTGCGGTGTTCATTGGAAAAGCTCCTCGGTCCGATTGGACGCCACCGATCGTCGAGTTGCGCGGCGGGGAATTGCGCGGGGGGAGGCGATGGGATGATGCGGTGGAGACTTCCGTTTTGGATGGCATTGGAGCTGGGTATGTCATTGATGAAATTCCTCTTCCGGTGTCTAATCCGTGGAAGCGGAATGTTCGGCTGTCCGGGATGGACTTTTTTTCTGACGGGCGGTTGGCGGTATGCACTTTTGACGGTGATATTTGGGTGGTGGACGGGCTGTCGTTAGGGTCGGATGTGGCGGTTTGGCGTCGTTATGCGAGCGGCTTGCATGAGCCGATGGCGCTGCAAGTGGTGGAGGATGAAGTATTCGTATTTGATCGGGCGGGGATTTGGCGGTTGAACGACGAGAACGGGGATGGGGAGACGGATTTTTATGAGATGTGGTCGAATGTCGTGCCGCAGACGGCGGAGACGCGTGAATTTGCGATGGGATTGTTGGAGAAACCGGGTGGAGGGTTTTACGTGGCGAAAGGTGGGCAGGAAGTGAGTACGAAGGGGATTGCGAATGGGACGATCAGTGAGGTTTCGGCGGACGGGAAGTCGTATGAGATTTTTGCGAGCGGGTTGCGGCAGCCGTTTGCGGGGATTGATCCGATAACAGGGATGATTACCTCGAGTGATCAGCAGGGGCATTGGGTGCCATCGACGCCGATTCACGTGATCGAGAGGGGGCGGCATTACGGGTATGTGCCGAAGGTGTTGGAGCAGGTTCGGTATGAGGGTTTGCAGGAGCCTGCGGTGTGGATTCCGCACATAGTGAATCAATCGGGGGCGAAGCAGGTGTGGTTGCGAGATGCAGAGATGGGGCCGTTGAGTGATGCATTGATTCACATCGGGTACAATCGGCCGGAATTGTTTCGGGTATTCTTTGATGAAGCGGGGAGTGAGCGGCAGGGGGCGGTTGCGAGTGTGGTATCGGGGTTTCCCTGCGCGTTATTGGATGGAGCGGTGAATCCTGTGGATGGACAGTTGTATGTGTGCGGATTTCGCATTTGGGGGACGGCCTTGGATCAGATCAGCGGGTTGTTCCGCGTGCGGTATACGGGTGAGATCGATACATCGCCGGAAGATGTGTGTTCGGAGGAGCGTGGCATTTTGTTGCGCTTTGGTTATGAGCTGGATGAGGTGGTAGCGACCAATCCGATGAGTTACACCGTTGAGCGTTGGAATTATCAGCGCTCGAAAGAGTATGGGAGTGGGCATTACCGCTTAGATGGGGAGCCGGGGCAGGAGGCGATTCCGGTGGCGAGTGCAACTTTATCGGAGGATGGGAGAGCCGTGTTTTTGGGGATTCCCGGCATGAAGCCGGTGGACACGATGAGCGTGCGATACCGGGTGGGGGATGGGCGAGACGTAGCGAGGGTGCAGTCCGCTTATCTGACCGTGCATCAGTTGAATGGATTTGATTTGCGGGAGGCGGGTTTTGAGACGGATGATGTTGATTTAGAAATTGATGATTCGCTTCTGGCTGCTGCGGCGTCAGCACCGGATCCTTCGGTGGATCAGGGAATGATGTTGGCGACGACGATCGGGTGTGTGGCCTGTCACTCGGTGGATGGCTCGAAGGTGGCGGCACAGCCTGGAATGGTGGTGGGTCCGACGTGGAAGGGGTTGTGGGGGACGCGACGGGAGTTATCGGACGGCACCGTGGTGAAGAGTGTGGATGCTTCTTACTTGCGGGAGTCGATACTGGAGCCTGCGGCGAAGATGGCGGTGGGATTTGAGAACATGGGAGTGGGGATGCCGAGTTATTTGGGGATCTTGCAGGATTGGCAGGTGGAGTCTTTGGTAATGTATATTGAGTCGCTCGCGGGCGAGCGCAAACGAAGTGGGGAGGGATAAAAAAGGGACGCCCGGCGGGCGTCCCGTTCTAGAGGTTAGAATGTTAGTTAATTTTTCAGAATGATTTTTGGATTCCCGTCGTGAGGAACCAGTCGGTCCCGAGTTGGGGGCCATCCAGGTCTTGGTAGAGTGGTAAGCCGGCTTCGAAAGCGAGGCGAGCGCCTTTGAGAAATCCGTCGGTGAAGAGGAAGTTGACGCCTCCGGCCCAGTCGACGCGTGTGCCGCCGCGAAGATTGGGGTCTGCGGTGGGAACGACGGTGGGTGGGGTGACGAGGCTCCGGTCTACTCCATCGATGTTGCCCCAAGAGGAGATTGAGAAGCGAGTGGAGAGGCTAAGGAAGGGGGTTGTTTCCCACGCGCCCCAGACGTTGCCGACGATGGCGTTCCCGAGGGTGTATCCTTGATCGTTTGTGCCGGTGCGGACGGTGCCGATGGCTTGCGCTCCCCATGAGAAGTGGTCGCTTTGGCCGAGGTAGGTGCCGCCGAGGATGAGGTCCCAGGTGCCGCTGCCGATTTGCATGGGGTATGGCAAGCGGGTGTTGCCGATGCCGGGCACGAAATCGGACTTGTTGGTGGCTCCGGTGGGGGCGCTCACGCCCAGGTTGAGATGGATGCGCTGGCGATTGGCGTCGTAGATTTTGACGAGTCCCGCGACTTTGAGGTCGCCGAAGTCGCGCGACCGTGTTGTGAAGGTGAGACCATCGCGCCGTAGGTGATCCATTTCTTTTGATACCCATGGGATCATGAACATGAGAGTGATGTCATCCGTGGGCGCATACATGAGCCCGAACATGTGCATTTCCATACTCATATCGGTGGGGGTGACGAGGAATCCTTCGCCGGCGGGCTTTGGGGTGATGACTTGGCGGTCAGATACCTTGTCGGATCCGACGAAGTTCGGTCGCATATCCATATACATGAAGCGATGGGAGAACATGATCTCTCCGGCTTCATGTGTGTGATCTCCCATCACGCCGATCGGGGCGTGGGAATCGGGTCGATGCGGATCCCAGAGATTGGAGTGGTGGGACGGGGTTGCGGGTTGTTTTGGCGTAATCATTTCTCCGCCGAGGGTGGTGGAGATGAGTCCGGTGGTGATGGCGACAAGGGTCGCTCGGTGGAGGCAAGTCAGGTAAATTGATTTCATTTCTATATAGATCAGTTAAAGTATTTGAGATTAGGGGACGCTCCGGGCCAGACGTGGCCGAAGTGTGAGAACGTCTCGGAAACGGGAATACTGCGCCGTGGAGGGCAACGTTTGGCTTAGGCGAGCGTGCGGGGAGGCTGGAGCGGTGGTGGCTCCGAGAGAACGTTTGGAACGCTATCTTGTTCGAACGAACAGACTGTTGGGCGTGGCGGATTCAGGATGGTTGCTTCTACGGCTATAAGGCAGAAGGGACTGAGACGAGCGGAAGAGGGAGCGTTTGGCGACTCTTGGTCATGGTGAGAATTTTTGGCGATTGCCAGACATAAATGACAAGGGGCGGTGCCGGAGACCGTCTCAGCGACGAGTGAGGGAAGCGAGTCGGCTTCGGGCGCTCGGTCTTTAATCATGTTAAACCAAGCGACGCCTTGGATCAGGCCCCAATGTCCGTTCGCAAGGCAAACAAGGACGAGGAGAGAGGCTATTTTTCCGAGAGAGCGGACCATTTCTATGAGATTTTGAACCTTTCTCCAGGGATGGTCAAGTTTTGGGCTGACGTCTGTTTCTTCGGGGACTTCAGGAGTTCGCGTATTCGTTTGTCTTGTTGGTTGGCAGTTTCCTTGGCCTTCGGGAGGGAGGGCGTTTTCGTTTTCTTTGGCTTGGAGTGGCCGATGTGTTCTCGCCATGCCGCGCTATGGGCGCGGCGGCGATCGGTGATGGTTTGGAGGACGGGTATCAGCGGATGGGACGGGGGGAGTTGGGAGTAATCTGGGAGCTTGTCGAGGCCGGGGGAGTTGAGATTTTTGAGGATGGTTTTGGCGATGATGTAGTGACCGTCTGGATTTGGGTGGATGCCGTCGCCTGAAGTGAAATCGGGATCGGTTTTACGGTTTTGGTTGATGTATTCCATGAGGGGTTGGCGGAGGTCGATCGTGTGGGCGACGTTCTGTTTCAGGACGAAGTCGCTGTATTTCGCGAGGACGTCGTTGTAGTCCCGGTAGGGTTCCTTGTAGCTGTATTTTTCGGCGCCGTCGGGGAGGAGGGTGGCGCCTTTGAGGGTTTTGGAGGCAGCATCGAAAGGGGGCGGGGTGAGGAGGACGACTTTTGCGCCGGCGGCTCGGCATTTTTTCACGAGGTTGTGGATCCCTTTGCGGTAGTTTTTGAAGCGTTCTTCGCCGAGGGGGTAGTAGATGCCGTCGTTCATTCCGTAGCAGGCGAAAACGACATCGGGTTTGACTTCTGCGAGGATTTTGTCGAGGCGGGTGTCGATGCAGGGGCGGGGGAAGGGGTGATCGGGTTCGCTGTCGCCGCTGGCGGTTTCTGAGCCGAGGCCGAGGTTTACGATGTTGAAGGTATCGTGAGGGAAGTGAGTGTAGAGGTAGGTGTCGATGTAAGCGATATAAGTGCCGTTTTGGGTGATTGAGTCGCCGAGGAAGAGGATGCGTTGGTTGGGTTGGAGGAGATCGGGGTGAGGTGTATGGCTTTGTGCGCGAAGAGGATCATTAAGGAGATTGACTGCGAGGACGACTAGGATGATTTTTCGCATAGTAGTTAGCAGTCGGAACATGAGTTCGGAGGCAGAGGGGCACCGCGATGCAAACACTAGCCTATGGTAATTCCTTGATGTTTCCAAATCCAAGTGTTTACGGAGATGACTAGGCTGAGGTGATTCTTGATTGTGGCTTAGCTTCGCGATAGAACTGGATTAAAGAAGTTGGTGTGTGGTCGTGCGGCTGGATTGCGCAGGTTGCGAGTTTTCTAGCAGACGCTCGAGTTTTAGCTTTCTTTAGGATTTTTTATGCCTCGTTAGGGTTGTAGTTCGCCTAAACGACGATCCAATGCTTTTAAGTCACGTGGTTTTCGGTTGGCGAGGGAAAGTATGGATTGATCTATGGGCTGCATTTTATGTGGCTGGAGGCTCTAGCTTTGATGCTGGTAGGGGTGGGTGGGCGTGTGACGAATCTTGTGCACTATATTCTAGCATCTCTTATTCTGCAAAATGACGACACTGGCAGCACGGTCAATGAGGGCCTTTGTCTCATGACGGTCTTTTGGATGATTTTTGTTCGACTGGATGCTGTGAAGTCTGTGCGTTGTTTTGTTTTGAAGGCGGATGCTTTTGCGACTCCGCGTGCTTGGCCAGTTTATTTCCTGGGAGTTGACGTGGGAGTGATGGTGTTTACGGCGGGGATAACCAAATGGACTGGTCCGTTTTGGTTCAACGGAATCGGGTTTTTCCAGACGTCGTCTTTGCCTTGGATAAAGCCGGACCGGGTGAGTTCGGTGCTTGACGTCAAGTGGTTGATGTATGCGATGAATTACGTAGCGCTTATCTTTGAAACGGCGTTCATACCGCTTTTTCTCTTTCGGAAAACCCGACCCATCAGTTTGGTTTTGCTGGTTGCGTTCTTTGGGTAGTTCAGATCTTTGTGAGTCTACTTTTCTAGTTCTTTGGCCATTACGAGTTTGATTGGAAGCGGAGCATTTTCCTTCTATGTGATCCTAGACGCTCACAAGTTCGCGCCGCGTCGCACAGCGAGCGGGGTTTCCATTCGTGGTGGTTTTGCGCGAAGGTGCCGCGGTTCGGATAGGAGTAGTTTGGATAGCTCTTTACTTTGTTAATTGTTTCGATCCAGCTTCATCTAGACTTATTGGACGCATTGGTATGGCTTTTGATGTCAAAGGTTCGCCGGGCATTGGGGCGGGTGTGTGGCTTGAGAAGCGGGAGGATCAGTGCGTATCATGCTCAAAGACGAATTTCCGTCACGGCCTGGACAACAGTGTTAATGGATTCGTCGGGCATTTCATTGTAGAGCGGGAGTCGAAGAATTGTGTCGCTGACCCGTGTTGAAACAGGGCAGGGAGGATTCTTAAGGTCGAGAGCAAGTGCCATGGGACTTTGTTCGAGAGGGAGGTAGTGAAAGACGGAAAGGATTCCTCTTTCCTTGAGATGCACGATGGCGTGATCTCGGAGAACACGGTTGGGGAAGAGGAGGTAGAACAGGTGGGCCGGATGGCTGCTCGAGGGTGGGATTATGGGCAGTTGCACGCCATTTCGTTGGGCCCACGGGGTGAGTTCTTCTTTGTATCGTTGCCACGCGTGATGTCTCGACATTTGGGTTTTGGGAGCGTCTTCGAGAGCGGCGACGAGGAAAGCGGCGAGAATTTCTGACGGGACGTAACTTGAGCCGAGACCGACCCAATTGTATTTCTCGACTTTACCTTCAGCAAATTCAGAGCGATTGGTACCTTTTTCGCGGACGATTTTTGCGGCTTCGAGGAAGCGAGTGTCATTTATTAGGAGTGCCCCTCCTTCACCGCAGGAAACGTTTTTAGTTTCATGAAAACTGAGAGTTGCAAGGGATCCCAGACTGCCGAGGGGTGATTCATGGAATGATCCGAACAAGCCGTGCGCATTGTCTTCGACAATGGGCACCTTGTGTCGGAGTGCGATATCCCGAATTCGTTCCATTTCGCACGCGACGCCCCCGTAGTGGACGACGACGATTGCACAGGTATTTTTCGTGATGCGTTGCTCGATTTGTGTTTCGTCGATATTGAGAGTATCGGGTCGGATATCGACAAAGACTGGCTTTGCTCCACGGAGGACGAAAGCATTTGCGGTTGAGACGAATGTAAAGGAAGGCATGATCACCTCGGAACTGGAATCGACTCCGAGGAGAATGGCCGCCATTTCAAGTGCGTGGGTGCACGATGTCGTCAGAAGGCAGGAACCAGTTGTGCAGATTGACTGCAGCATGCTTTCGGCTTGGCGGGTAAATTTCCCGGCGCCGGAGACTTGACGATTTGCGAAGGCTTCGCCGATTAAGCTGGCGGCTTTTGCGGGTTGGTAGGGAAGATTGAAAGGGATGGGGTAGCGCGGCATAGCACAACGCGAGTGATGAGGGTTTAGGATGACGGCTTTCTAGCGGCGATTAGGAGGGAACCTCCGGCCGGTAGGGAGATTTTTCGGCGGATCAAGGCTCGTTCTGCTTTGACGGGAGTTGCGAACAATTCGTTTAGCCAGTCGGGTAGTTGAAACTCTCGATTGCGGCTTTTTGAAGCGGAGGAAGGAGCTATTCGGCGGCTAGCGTACATGAGGGGCAAGAGAAAGAAAATGAACGACGAGGCGAATTCGACGTGAAAACCCACGTTAGAAAGCTTTTGTGTTAGTTTTGCTCGCGAATAGCGACGTTTGTGACCGGCATAGTCATCGCGCGCACTCCAAAGGGAACGGTGCTGTGGAACGGTGATAAGCAATCCTCCTCCCGGTTTCAAGGCTTGATGGATTTGCTCGAGGACAAGGATGTCATCCTGTATATGCTCGAGTACATCGAAGCATCCAATCAGGTCAAGATCTTGAAAAGAGCTGAGGTCACGAGCATCACCCTTGACGATGTTTGCCGCGGTTCCCAAGCGACGATTGGCGTGACGGATTCCTTCGTCGAAGTACTCAATGGCGGTGAGATTCCAATCGGGGAAGGCGGTGGAGAAGTGTTCAAGGACACATCCATTGCCGCAGCCAACTTCGAGATATTCCCGATGATTGGGAAACCATGTCGATGCACATTCAGAGAGGAGGTGGTTACGCTCGCGGAACCAAAAGTGTTTGCGTTCTCTTTCGGAGAGATAGTCGAAGGCATCGACCGCATAAAGCTTACTCTGGTTGGTCATTTGAGTCTCGGGTTGCATGCGGCCAGGCTTCTGGAGTTGTGCCGGAACGAGGAGGGAGCGTATCTGCTGTTGGAAGGTGTTGGGGCGAGTTGTTTAGAACCGGTGCTCCAGCATGGAGACGAGTGAATGCCTTTTCGAAGAGAAACCAGCGATTGATTTCTTTGATAGGGAGGTCTTCTGTTAGGTATTGAAGTCGGGTGAGTTCAGCTTTGCGATTCTCGGGATCCGATCCGGATTCAACCGGAGTAGCTCCCGATGATGAGTTGGTAGGAATTTCTCTGAAGTTGTTGATGGCAACTCTGGTTGGCGTTTTGGAAGCCTCGAACCGATACCCTGAAACTTTCATTTCTGGCCCGCAGATTGCTTCGATGTAACGTAGGGTATCGGGATCCAGGAGTTCCCGATATCGGGTCAGGGAATGGTTGCTTATGGTGCTGTATTTTTCGAAGGAGGAATTGCCAATCCAAGCTTCGCCATGTTGATCGTACAATGGAACATCACGAATGGCATTAGGAGGAGAGGGCAAATCTAGCCACGTGAAAACTTGTGAAAGGACAAGGTCGGGTTTTTGGACGAGGTCTTCATAACGGACTGTGAGGAGACGTGAATCAGAGCGGAATGCGAGCGCAAATGCGATACTTTTTCGCCATTGTCGTAGAATGTAGAGAGTTGTTAGCCGTGGGTTAGCATAGACATGGCCTTTTCCAAATTTTATTGATGCGACGACGGCTCGCGGATCGCGAATCACCAGAATTACCCTTGTACCTTGATTTATGAGGTGCGGAATGAACTCTTCACAGAGCACTTCCTTAGATCCGACGAGTGTCGAGATGGGCTCGCGGTGCTTTAAGGCCCAGTGACGGAGGGTATGTGATACTCCGGGGCAGAACAGGGCTGGGCTATCTGGGGATTTTCTCCAAGTGATGTAGCGGGATTGTTCGTATTGAGGGCAAGCAATGAAAGCTTCTTCGATCCATCTATCGTCGATCGGGGTGCTATCAAGATATGATGTGAATTGTTCGGATTGAAAACCGGTCTGTAGGAAAAGGTTACCCAGAGGGTAGGTGGGAGGGGGCAGGCCGAGTGATTCCAGGAAGCGTTTTTTGATGTTGAGGTATGCGTAGAAGAGCGGTTGGGAGACGATGAGGGCCCTCGGGCTAAAGTTTATCAGTTTGTCTACCAAGGTGGTACCTGATCGAAGGAATCCCGTGATGAAGAGGTTGTTTGTCATCCGAAAGTCTGAGAGGAAGAGTTTTAGCTCCCTATTTGCATGTAGCTTCGGGCAGAGTCTCCAACTGAGAAGATCAGGTCTAAGATAGACACGGCATGAGTGAAGTCTCCATGAGGCTGAGGATAGCGAGGGTAGGAGTCGTAATCAATATACTCAAGCGTGATGCCTTCCTGTTGGAAGGCGCTCTGATCGATATATCTGCTGGCGGCTGGTCCGGAAAGGTAGTGAGTCGCGCCACTTTGGCGACAGATTTGCATGATCCGTTCCGTCTTGTCGCCTTGGCTGGGATAACCTAGTGAAGAAGTAATTGGTGTGTTAATGCCGAGTATTCGGGTGACTTCGCTTATGAAGGCAAGATTGATCTCAGAAAGTGAGTCTCCTCCTATCCTTGAGCTATAGAGTTTTTCGAAAGGCGGAGCGAACTCTTCGAAGAATGGCGACATAGCATAGGAGTGCGAAATAGTGCGCCAGTGTTTGGCTCTCCATCGATCGTCGGCAGTGGTGGTATCGAGAATTCGTTGACCGAAACGGTTGCTTGCCTTTACTGGTATCGTGATCCATTTCGGGCCATCGGGTGTTTTGACTTTGTTACGGTTACGCCAATCGTTCTTGGTGTATTGAACCTCGTCGTAGATCACGAACTCGTCACAAAGCCCAATGAGATCGAAGTACCCTTTCCAGGGAATGTAATTGGACTGCAGTAAGGCGATGCGTTTACTCATGGCCAAGGTTCATCATTCACTGAATAAATGGACGACTGTTGGTCTTGGGACATTTGTTCGACAAGCCGACCGATGTATTCTCCAAGGACGCCGACTGCCAAGAAGGCGTTTCCGAACAGAAAAGAGAGAATGACGACGGTGGAGGTCCAGCCGGCGACGGCGCTTGGGCTGAGGACGGTTTTCACAACCAGAGCGGCAGCGAAGAGGAAGCTGGCGATACTCAGGAAGACGCCCCAGGCTGTCGTAACACGAAGGGGAATAAAAGAATGATTGATAAGGAGGTATGAGAACAAGCGAACGAGCCTGGGAATTGAATAGTTGGATTGTCCGTATGCTCGTTCGTGATGTGCCACATCGATATTGACAATCTGCGATGTTGGAACTGCGTTAAACATGAGGGCAGGCATATAGACGTGCACTCCACGGTAAGCACCAATCGAGTTTACAGCTCGCCGCGAGAGGGCTCGGTAACTGGAGAGGTACAATGATTTGGGTTTGCCGAGAATCCGGCTGACGAGACTCTGGACGAGTTGGCTGGCGAAGTTTCGCCAAGCCGAGTGCTCCTTTTGGGAGATCTTTCCCATGACAATGTCATACCCTTCCTGGAGCTTTGCGAGAAAACGGGGGATATCAGCCGGATGGTGCTGCATATCATCGTCGAGGGTGATTATCACACTACCCTGGGCGATTTTGAGGCCACATAGGGTTGCGTAGTGTTGTCCGCGGTTCCTCGAAAGCCGCACGGTGGTGAGCCGAGGGTCTTCCTGACGAAGCTTCTGCATGACAAGATAGCTGTCGTCTGGGCTCGCATCGTCGACGAGGATAACTTCCCAAGACTCGGCGCAATCATCGAGAGTTTCCTTAAGGGCTTGGAATAATTCGGGGAGGCTCTTTTTGGCGCGATATGATGGGATGACGACACTTACGGCAAAGGTGCAGCTATTAGTGAGGCCTTCGGGTGTGGGGTGTCGTCGATCTAATTCCGAATCGTTCACAGTAGTTGCTAATACCAAGCGGAAGTGAGTGTCATTTAAAATCGTGGTCAGGCATGGGGCCAATCATTCGAAGCTGGGAAGGGTAGGGCGCGACCGATGGACACGGGCGATGTGTTTTGACGCCGAGCACTTGAGGCGGAATCAGGCTAACATTCGGCGTTCTAGAGGTCAACATTGCAGGGATGGGAGGGGACAGTGTGCCTCGGTGGAATGATGTGGGCGGTCGGATTTGCTCTTCCAGTGCAAATCTTGTTCACTGGCCTGCGTTCTAGAGAGGGGTGAACTGCAAAACTTCCTGTGGCGGTGGACAGAGTCTTCCCTCGCTACTTGGTCGATCAATGAGTAAGAAGATGATGGATGATACGATGGGCTGCAAATGTATGGACTAGGGCGAGGTTGGTTGAATGGCGAGGATTACGGGATTGGGAGCTCGATCCTCTAGACGAAAGTGTGTATGGAAGAGGTGAGGACCAGGGTGGAACGATGCTTTAAATTTTAAGTATTGTTTTGCTCCTGATGCTCCGCCCGGTGGGGAGCCATGGTGAACAAAAGACATGTTGCAAACATAGTTAAGCTGGGGATCACGACGTTGGCCGTGACCTATTTGCTAAGTTCGGGGAAGCTTCGTCTATCTCAGCTGGCGATCAAGGACGGGGGGTGGAAATGGATCGCGATGGCGGGACTTCTTTGCCTGCTTTTTATGGTTATTTGCCAGATCCGATTGTGGATTTTGCTACGAGGCGGAGAAGTTCGCGTAGGACTGGCTAGGGTAATGAAGATTGGTTTTATTACGTCTTTCTTCAACGCAACACTACTAGGTGGTTTTGGTTTTGCGACTGCGGATGCTATAAAGGCGGGCTATCTTCTCAATGAAGAGGGGCGGCGCAGTAAGATGGTCTGCGCAATTTTGTTGGACCGGGTAGTGGGTATGTCGGGGTTGATCACCTTGGCTATTTTTGCGTTGGAGATTGGGTGGGACGAAACCGTGCAATCTGTTGCCCTGCGGAGATTTGCGACACTTGTTTATGCGTTGGTTTCTACAGCAGGACTATCCTTGATGACCTTAGTCACGGCGATCACTTGGGGGCGGGTATTTTCGAGGTGCCTAGCCGTGCTTGCGGGTGGAATTGCGGCCTATTTTTTGGGCGCGGTAGAAGCGCCGGTTTGGACGAGGATAGCAGTGGTGGTGTTTCCCTATTTGGCAGCAGTGATAGGGCCTTCTCTTCTGCCGGAGGGAAGGATCCACTCGTATGTACGTCGGCGGATTTTTTTGGGGCGTTATCTAATGGCATTGGTAGATGCCACTCTTGCGTATCGCCACCAAGCCCGACGTGTGGCGATTGCTTTTGTAATCTCTATTGTGAACCAGTTTAACCTTATGCTAGCTATATTTTGCGTAGCATTGGCGATTTCGGTGCCGGTCGAGCCGACCATTCGTCAGGTTTGGTTTGCGGCTCCGATTTCAAATCTAGTTAGCATCCTTCCTTTGCCGGGAAACGGTCTTGGGTTTGGCGAGGCCGCGTTTGAATCGATGTTGGCGATGTGCGCGGATTCCAATGGGGAGTCGATTCGCGGCGGAGCGACCATCTATTTTGGGTTTCGGCTAGTAATTACGATTTTGGGATTGGCAGGCTTACCAATGTATCTTTCTTCCCACAAGAAGAGGGTGCAAGAATCTGATGATTCCGGTGATTCTGGGTTACACTGAAGTGCTCGTGCTCAAAGTGGGATGGGTGTAATCGGTTGTTGAGACTAAAGAGAAGAGGAGCGGTGTATGGCGCAGACCAGAGTTATTTGTTTTTTTGTTGGCGACACCTTAAAGGTTTCTCATGTAGGCTGGCCTTCCTGAGTATTTTATACAAGCGCGGTGTTCGTGAAGGAGTAGCTGAGAAGTCAGCAAGGCGAGAGGATTTTTCATATCGATTGTTTTGAGGGTCCGCGGCGAAACGGGGCGAGATTGGTAGGCGTTGATTCGTTTTGCGCAGGAGGACGGCCGACAGTGGCGCGGCGTCTGATCTCGAAAAATCGAGGGGTAGAGGCGCGAAGGTTGGAAGGATACGAGGCAGCAGCGCGTGAGTAGTTTGATGATGTAATGAAAATGGTTTAGCGTGATTGGTTTCGCATTCCATGCACGCTCTTGACTATAGAGATCACAAAGCAGGGTTGAGAAGTGATTGCGTTCAGGGCAGCGAGATTGCATTTTTTATGAAAAGTCACGGTGACTCTGCATCCGGCGGGTTTGCGGTAACCCGTCTCAGGATGATGATCCCCTCTTTGGCGGGATCGAAGTCGGTGATAGGTGTGAATTGGTGAGCCGCTGGTTCTGGTTTTTGGGTATTGCCCCAGTAGGTATCGAGGATGGTGGCCAACGTGTACTTCGTAGCGGTGCTTGAGGTGTCTGACTCACGTTGCCGTCCGAAATATCCAGCTAATTGACCAGGGTCGACATGGAGTCCATAGAAGACAATCCAATCTGGTGCGGCCCGCTCAGTGTAGAGGTAGTCGGGATCACCGGGAATTTGCGCTTTTGGTGGGCTTGAATCCGTGAGGATTCCCGCCAGCTTTATCCGGTCTCCGAGATAGAACATTAGGGGATAGGTTTCGTAGTCTGGGACGACGTAGACAATATCGTCCTGATTGGCATGTTCATTGAGGTAGGCAGTAACTGCTTCAACTGCCGTTGGGTAGGGATTGTGGATTTCTCGAACGAAGGCGGGAAGTAGCCATTTGGCTGTCCAACGGGGGGTGGGGAGGTAGCCGAGGGCATTTGTCATGGTGCAGACGAGTGCGAGAGCAACACCGAGTGCCCAGTGGCGTTTGTGTAACAAGACACATGCGGTGGCGAGAAAGATGGTGAGAAAGGGTAAAGCAGGGACGGCATAGCGCATGTCTGCGAATGCGGTCAGACTTGTCGGTTGCCGAGAGAAGATGCATAGAAAGAAGAGGTAAGCTACCCCTAGGACGGCCCAATCGGCCCAAGGTCTGATGGACGCCAGGGTCCAGTCACGGTTTTTGACAAGTTTAAAGGCCGCGACAATAAGCATAGCGAGCGCGGAGGGCCAGGCGAAGATCCCGAGAAGGTTGAGGTCCCGAAGATAGTACCAGAATAGGATCGGTTTTCTAATGAACCAAACGGTTTCATTTCCGTAAGCGGTGGTATACCAATCGCGATTTTTCAGAAGGACGGGAAGGCAAACAACGGCAACAACGAGAGCAGCAAGGGTGATCCAGACGGCATCTCGAACTTTCAATGAACGAATGTGAAAGATGAGAAAGTGCACGGCGAGGGCCGAGTAGGAGGCTATCCAAATGAGGGGATGAGTGAAGTAGCCTAGGATCGCTAGAGCAACCAGGCCCATCAGAGGGAGAGGGTGACGTTTTTCGACATAGAGAGTGTAGAGATAAAAGCTTCCGACAAATAGTGCCAGCATGAGTGAGTAGTATCGGCCGGTGCGGCAGAATAGCAGCGGTGACGAAGCCAGGGCCCAGATTGCGAGCATGTAGAGATGAGTGAGACTCCCGCGGCCAAACTGCCTGCTAAGGATCTTGTGCAGGAGAAACAAGGTACTCAAACCAAACAGGACCGAGGGAAACCTTCCAGCGAACGTGTTCGTGCCGAAGATTCTCTGTGACTGAGCGACAATGAAGAAGTGGACGGGGGTGATGGTATTGACGAGGTCTTTGGTGAGAAAGACGCCTTTGTTGTATGTTGCTAGGTTTCGGCCATCCCAAGCGGTAAGTTCGCCCGTACGATTTAAATTTCGTGCCGTTATCGATGCGAAGGCCTCATCGTCCCAGAACCAAGCGTTGTCGAGGCCGGTGAAGCCGAGGTAAGAGAAGGTGGCGAAGATGGCGATGAGGAACCAGGTGGTGTGGCGTTGGTTCATGTTGGAAAGCGACGTGGGGAAGGCAAGAAAGCGTGAGACGGAGAAGCGGTCGAGTTTACACTGATATCGCTTGAAAGTCCAAGCGGGCGGGCGAGGAGTGGTCAGCTCGTGGCGGCGAGCCAGTGAGGGTGAGCTTCGGCGTGTGTGGCGATTTCTTCGAGGGTGGTGGTGATGGGGGTTTGGGGTTGCCAGTTCCATTGTTTGGCGGCCCGGGTGGCGTCGAGGACGACCCAGGGGAGGTCGAAGGGGCGCGGGTTTGCGTCGGAAGGGATGTCGAGGGGCTGGAAGCGGTCGGCGCACCAGGCGGAGAGTTGGGAGAGGGACATGGCGTTCTCGTCGCCGCCGGCGAGGTTCTGAATGCGGTCGATCTGAGGAGAGCCGGGGGTGGACATTTGTTTTTGAAGGAGGGGGACGAGGTCGCGAGGGTGGAGGCAATCGCGGACCTGATGTCCCAGGCCGTCGAAGCCGATGTATTTGAGGGGGGCTTGTTCGCGGAAGGAATGGATCCAGAAGGCGAAGATGCCTTGATCGGGTTTGGCGAACTGTCCGGGGCCGGCGAGGACGCCGCAGCGATTGATCCAGACTTCGAACTCGAAGGCGTGGCCGTATTCGAGAGCGAGGGTTTCGGAAGTCGCCTTACTGGCACCGTATAGGGAGAGTGGTGGTGCGGTGGAGAAGGATTCGGAGATGCCGTTTTTGGTGAGGCCGGCGGGGGGTGTGCTGGTAAGGTCGGGTTCGAAGGCGTGGTCGACTGCGGTAACGGGGAGACTGGCGAGGGGTGGGATGGAGTAGACGCGAGAGGTGGAGAGGAGGATGAAACCGGCTTTTGTGCGGCGGCAGTATTCGAGCATATTGATTGTGCCGATTAGGTTGTTATCGAGGACCTCGCGAGAGGAGGATTGGCCGTCGACGCCGGCGAGGACGCTTGGGTTGGCGGCGGCGTCGATGATCCAGTCGACGGCGGGGAGGGAATCGAAGTCGGCTGAGTTGCGAACGTCGCCGTGGGTAAAAGTGACGTCGAGGGTTTTTAGTTTGGGGACGTTCAGTTCGCTGCCTTTGCGGCTGAGGTTATCGAGAGCGATGATCTCGAGGTTGGCGGCGTCGACATTGTCGCGGAGGGTTTCGATTGTGGTGGAACCGACGAATCCGGCGCCACCTGTGACGAGGAGTTTCATTTGGCAACAAAGAAGCTAAGAGCGGGAACGGGATGGGACCATGAAGCCTTTTTCGTCAAGGCTACGAAGGTCATGATGGGCATGGATGGATACGATTTTTTCGGGATTGAGAAGATGTCTGCGCTGGGGAGAGGCTACCAGGATTTTTTGGACAGGTATCCGAGGTCGTGGAGGAAATTGGTCATACGATTGACCGTATCAATGTAGAATTTGGGAGAGCCGTTGGCGCGATTGAAGAAGCCGTGGTCCTGATCTTCGTAGGGGATGAGAGCGCAGTGATTGCCGGCTTTTCTCATGAGGCGCTGGAAGCGTTCGGCATTTTCGAAAGGGACGATGGAATCGGCGGTGCCATGGAAGATGAGGGTGGGGGGCATGTTTTTGCGGATGTGATGGATGGGGGAGAGAATGGTAGGTTCACCGACGCCGTTGGGTGCGACCTTTTCGACGCCGTATCCTTTTTCCGTGGTATCGAGGACGGGATTGAAGAGAACGAGTGCGTTGGGAATGGCGGAGACGGATGAGTCTTCGTGAGGTTCGTTGAAGGCCTTTATGAGGGCGGTGGAAGCGGCGAGGTGACCACCGGCTGAGCCTCCGATCGCGATGACTTTGTTCGGGTCGATGCTGAAGGTTTCGGCGTATTGCCGGAGCCAGCGGACGGCGGATTTTGCGTCGCGCACGGCATCGAAGGGCGTGGTGCCGTGGAGACTGTTGATGCGGTATTCGGGGCAGGCGGCGATGATTCCCTGGTCCGCGAGGTGACGGGCTTGGGCGTAGAAGTGGGCGGGGGTGCCGTTGACCCAGCCGCCGCCGAAGAACATCACAGCGACGGGCAAGGGTTCGGGCGTGGTTTTGTCCGGCGGGTAGAAGAGGTGCATCCGGAGCGTTTCATCTCCGATATTTTTATAGGGAAGGACTTCGCTTGGGGGAGGCAGGTCCTGGCTGTTTTGGAAGGTGAGCTTTTGTTCGTTCCATTGATTCAGGGTAAAGGGCAGGCGAAGGACTTTTCCGTATCGTGGGGCTTCGTGGAGCTCGAGATTCTGGGGAGAAGAAAAGGGCGCCTCGTCGGTCACGGCTGCGATTTCGGCGACGTTTTCCGTGAGGACGGTGCGGAGCTCGATGCGGTTGGGATGAACGTGGAACCATTTGATTTGGGTAATCTGGGCGCTGTCGAGGGTCCAGGGTTTGTCGTCGTTGTCGGGTCGGGTGGCGGCGCCCCAGGAGCCTTCGCCGAGGAAGACCGTGCCGTTTTTATCGTCGCGGATGAAGCCTTGGTGGTGGCCGGGACCGGATGCGGGACGGACGGGATAGGTAATTTTGTGGAGGTGGGAGTCGCCTTCGAGAGCAGCGGTGAGGCGGTGCTGGTGAAACGGCTTTGACCAGGCGGCGTAGAGGTAGTCGTTTTCCGATTTGCTTTCGGTGTGGGGGCGAAGGGGTTTGTGGTAGGCGGCGATTTTGAATTTTTTGTTTTTGTTGGCCTTGAGGTCATTGATGAGCCACTTGGTTTGAGCTTTGGCAGCCGGGGACTGGTTGTCGCCGCGTTTTGATTTGATATTGGGATCGACATTGATTTCCGAGTTGAGGGCGTAGAGACGGAGTAGGTTTGCGCCGATGTTCATGGCGAAATAGTTTTTGGGATCGCTGAGGCCAAAGAGGCGGTAGAGGATATCGGGGTGGGGTTCGTGATTTCCGCGCACGGGCACGATGGGGTAGACGCGGCCGTCCTCGCTGGTGGTGTCTTCCGACCAATCGGCGAGCCAGTTCTTCCATTCATGTGCCTTGAGGCCGTTCGTGGTGAAGTCGCCGGCATAACACACGAAGAGGGGTCGGAGTTTTGAGACCATCAGGTTGCCATTGCGTCCGCGAGCTCTTCCGTCGGGGTCGCTTTTGGTGTCGCCGCCGCCGATAAAGGTAAAGGACTGCGGAGTATCGGGCGCGGTGAGGAACCAGTGGCGTGGGCTTTTGGAATCATCATCGGCGATGACGAAGTAGCATGGTGTGTTGGGTTTGAGATTGGAGAGCGTGGCGAAGCGATTGTCCATGCCCATGTATTGTTCGCGGCGGGTCGCTTTGGTCTGGTGGGGGTATTTTTCGATGTTTTGTCCGTGGTCGACGGGACCGTAGTAGACGATGGGATTTTTACCGTTGATTTGGTTCCATCCGATGATGGCGGTGGACTCTGGGTTTTGTTCCCAGACGACGCGGTAGCGGTCTGTTGCGGCTGAAAGTGGAGACGTGAGGGCAAGGAGAATGAGAAGGCTGCCGGCGATTGAGTTGAAGTGAGAGAAGTTCACGAGATTGGGCGTTGATAGGAGGAAGGGATAACAGAGTAACATAGACGTATGAATGGGAAACAAGTGATTCGACTGGCAATTGTGTTCTGGGTGTTGGGTTTGGCAACCGGCAAGCTGGCGGCGGGAGAGGGAACTTCGGGAGCCGAGGCAAAGCAGGGGAAGACGGAGCGGAAGGTGAATCCGGCGATGACGCCGGTGGAGGATGTGGAGGGGTTGCCGAGGGTGTTATTGATTGGGGACTCGATTTCGATCGGGTATACGATTCCGGTTCGGGAGAAGCTGGCGGGGAAGGCGAATGTGCATCGGCCTTTGACGAATTGTGGGCCGACGACGAAGGGGGTGGAGGCGGTTGATGAGTGGTTAGGCGAGGGGACGTGGGATGTGATTCATTTCAATTGGGGGCTTCATGATTTGAAGTATATGGGTCCGAACGGGGAGAACCTGGCGGAGCCGGGAGCGGAGGGGAGTCAGCAGCAGGTGGCACCGGCGGAGTATGAAGCGAATTTGCGGAAGTTGGTGGAACGTCTGAAGGAGACGGGAGCGGTGTTGATTTGGCGGAACACGACACCGGTGCCGGAGGGGGCCAAGGGTCGGGTGGCGGGTGACTCGGCGAAGTATAATGCGATTGCGGCGGGGATTATGGAGGGGCACGGGATTGTGACGAATGATTTGTTTACGGTTTCGGAGGGATTGGAGGAGGGGATGCAGTTGCCGGCGAATGTTCACTATTCGAAGGAGGGATCGGATGCGTTGGCGGATTCGGTGGTGGCTAGTATATTAGAGGGCTTGGGGAAAAAGCGTGACCAGTAGGTGAATTTGAATCGTTAGGATTACTATGGTGTTGGTGGGAATTGGCATAATTGAGAGAATGAGGAGGTGCTTTGTGCGAGGCCTCCCTTCACCCTGGCCCTCTCCCAGAGAGGGGGAAGAGGAGTCGGCAAATCCGGAGGATGAGAATGAGTTGGTCGTAATTGAGTAGTCGGAGGTGAGTAGATGCGCGTAGCGGTTTATATTTTGGTTGGGGTTGTTGCTGGGATAGCGGTAGGATATTATATCGGGAGGGCAAGCAGTGATGGGAATGAAGTGGTGGTGGCATCCGGGGGCGGGCCGACGGTGATTGGGCGAGTGGGGGTGATGGGTGAGGGTGAGAGTGTCGGGACAGCGTGGCAGAGCGAGGGGGAGATGGGGGAGTCGGAGTGGCGGGCGGTGATGGCGGGAGGGAGAATTTCTTTGGCGCAGGGGAATTACGAAGTGCGGGAAGAATTTGTGAGGCGGATGGCGAAGGAGGATCCGAAGCGGGCGATTGCGTGGGTACGAGAGAATGCGGAAGAGAATGAGCAGGATGAGTTATTGGGGGTGGTGACGGAAGAGTGGGCGAAGGTGGATGGGACCGCGGCGTTTGAGTGGGCGGCGAGTTTGGGGAATGTGCGGGAGCGGTATGACGGAGTGACGGGAGCGATTCGTGGGGTGATGGAAGCGGGGAATGAGACGTTGGCGATGCAGATGATTGAGGGATTGCCGAATGGGGAGTTAAAGGATGGCGCCTTGGTGGCGGCGGTGGGTGTTTTGGCTCCGAAAGATCTTTCGCGGGCGTTGGAGATCGGAATGATGACGGCGGACACCTATTCGACACGACGGGTGGGGCGGGTCATTGGGGATCGGCTTCTTGAGCTCGGGCGGATTGAGCAGGCGAAAGCAATGGTGGTGGGCATGGAGTTTGGCGGGGCCCAGAAGCAGTTGGCGATTGGGCTGGCGGAAGCGTTGTCAGAAGAGGATCCTCGTCAGGCGATTTCTTGGATGGCTGAACAGAGTGATATTTTTGATGCGAACACCGTTCGGAATGTCTCGTATCGGCTGGCGCGAGAGTTTGTGGAAGATGATCCTTTGGAGGCGGTGGCGTGGGCAGAGCAGATTCCCGCGGGGCGGGCGCGGGATTATTATTATGAGAGATTGGGGGATGCGTGGGCGCGCATGGAGCCGGAAGTAGCCGGGCAGTGGTTAATGGATGCGATTAATGAGAATGGTTTTGGGGTGATGAATCATCTGGCGGAGGGGGTTTTTGATGAGTGGGTAGAGATGAATCACGACCAGCCGTTCGAGTATATTGAGAAGATTCGCGATGAGGGGGCACGGAACGGCGCGATGTATGCGGCGTTGAATGAGCTGGCGGGGGAGAATCCGGCGGCAGCGGCGGAGCGATTGGGCGAGTGGACGCCTGAGGATGCCGGGCAGTCGACGCGGTTGGCGTCTCGCCTGATTGGGTATTGGATGCGGCGGGATGCGATTGCGGCGTCGCAGTGGGTGAACACGCTGGCGCCGGGTCAGACGAAGGATGCGGCGATTCAGTCGATGTTACAGACGGTGCTGCGGGAGGACCGTGATGTGGAGGGGGCGCGGGCGTGGGTGAATGAAGTGCAGTCGGAGGATGTGCGGAATAATTTGTTGAAGGAGATTGAGCGGTTTGACCGGCCGCAGGCGGGGGGGTCGATTCGGTTCGATCGCCGGGAAATTCAAGAAAATAGCGTGCGCACAATTTTTGTTGAGGACGGAGGAGTGGTGCGGACGGTTTCTGTTCGCTGAGTTGGGTATTATCGTCTGCGCGGAGTTTGCCCGATGACGAGTTTGTAAGAGGGCGGGTGAATGGGTGACCTTCGAAGTTTAAGAGCTGGAGTGAAAGAATGGACCGACTGGGATGGTGCTGCGGCAGCCCTGGCAACGGTCATCGGAGTCGTCGATTCGCCATCTGCTTTCGGGGGCGAGAAATGGCTTTTCTGGAGTGACAATGAAGTGGGGAATGCGATTTATCGAATGCTTGATGAACTGGTGGAAATTGGCGTTTTGGAATGTCGCGAAGAGCCTGACAGGCAATATCGATGGAATCCGGCATTCGATTTACAAATGGTCGGCCGACGACGCAGGGGCGACGGCTCGGGTGGACGGTGGTGAGACTTGGGTGGATGGTAGGGGGCAGACTTTTGTTGGTCCGGGAAGGGCGGCTGGTCAAGAGTTGCTTGTGATGGGTTTGAGGGTTCGATTTTGGATTCTATGGAGGCAGGGTTTACGGTTGGGGTGAGGGCGCCGATGACACAGTGCGCTCGATCACGGGCAGGATGCCCGTGGCACGTCAGGTGGGTTTGGCGAGGAGGCGGGTGCCGGCGCAGAGGGCGAGGACGCCGCCGATGACGATTTTATCGGCGCGGAAGAGAGAGCGTTTCGTATCCGGAGGTGGACAAAAGTTTCTTGTGACGCGTTTGAGGGTCCGATTTTGGATTCTATTGAGGTAGGGTTTTCGGTGGGCGTGAGGGCGTCGATGGCACAGGGCGCTCGATCACGGGCAGGATGCCCGTGGCACGTCAGGCGAGTTTGGCGACGAGGCGGGTGCCGGCGTAGAGAGCGAGGACGCCGCCGATGACGGAGGCGAGGACGTAGGAGAGGGCGAGGAGGATTTTGTCGGCGCGGAGCAGAGAGAGGGTTTCGTATCCGAAGGTGGAGAAGGTGGTGAAAGAGCCGAGGATACCGGTGAAGAGGAAGAGTTGGGCGCCGGGGTGGAGGAGGCCTCGTTCGAGACCGATTTCGGCGAGGATGCCGAAGGCGAGGCAGCCGAGGATATTGACGGTGAGGATGGGCCAGGGGAAGAGCGAGTCGGTCAGGGATTTGTCCATCACGAAGGCGAGGCCGAAGCGAGCGAGGGCGCCGATGACGCCGCCGGCGGCGACGAGGAGGATTGCTTTCATTGCAACAGGAGCTGGAAGCTAGAATCGGAGCATGGGGACGGCAGGCGGCGCGCCTGACCCATCATTTCTAGGGTCAGGGGTTTAGTGAGGCGAGGGATTTGGGGAGGAATTTTCCGTTTTTACGGATGAGTTTGCCGTCGAAGTAGATTTCGCCGCCGCCGTAATCGGGTCGTTGGATGCAGACCATGTCCCAATGAACTTGGGAACGGTTTCCGTTGTCGGCGACACCTTCGTAGGCTTGACCGGCGGCCATGTGGAAGGAGCCACCGATTTTTTCGTCGAAGAGGATATCGCGCATGGGGTGTTTGATTTGGTTATTGAAGGCAATGGCGAACTCGCCGATGAATCGGGCGCCGGGATCGGAATCGAAGATCTTGTTGATTTCCTTGGTTTTGTTGGCGGTGGCGTTGACGATTTTTCCTTTCTCGAACTCGAGGCGAATATCGTCGAAGGCAATGCCTTGGTAGACGGTGGGGGCGTTGAAGTGGACCTTGCCATTGACGGAGTCTTTGACGGGAGACGTGAAGACTTCGCCGTCAGGGATGTTGTGGGTGCCGTCGGCCATGAGAGCCTCGAGGCCTTTGATGCTGAATTCGAGGTCGGTGCCGTTGCCTTTGATGTGGACGTTTTCGGCCTTGTCCATGAGGCGTTTGAGGGCGCGCATTCCGGGCACGAGTTTTTTGTAATCGAGGAGGCAGACTTTGAAGTAGAGATCTTCGAAGGCCTCGGTGCTCATTCCGGCTTGTTGCGCCATGGCGGGGTGGGGCCAGCGGAGGACGCACCAACGGGTTTTGTTAACGCGTTGGTTAAGGACGGGGCGCATTTTTGCGCTGACGAGCTGCATGTTTTTGGCGGGGACATCGGAGAGTTCGGTGATGTTATGGGCGCCGCGAATGGCAATGTAGGCGTCCATTCCTTTCATTTGGGTAAGGGCGACCTTGGCAATTTTGTCGTATTGAGATTCGGTGGCACCGAGGTAGAGTTCCCGGACGATGGGGGCTTGATGGATATTGATGTAGGGATTGGCTTTCGCTTTACGGACGGCGCGAATTAGGGCGACGCCAAGCGCTTCCGGGGCATCGTAGAGATCGATTAGGACGTTTTCGCCGCGTTTGACCTTGGTCGAGTATTCGACGAGTTGCTTGGCGAGTTTGGTGACACGAGGATCTTGCATAAGGGAAAGTTTTGACGGATTTAAACCTATCTAGTAAATCCTATACGGAGCCGCTGCCTACAACAAAAGGATGAATTTCCGGCTTCGCCGCCGGGCAGCCGGGGCAGTCCTCCGGGAAAGATGTCAATGAGAGTCATGCGCTGTTGAGCTTCGTCTGACTCAAACTGACCGATTTCGGCTCCATTTGGGATTTAAGAGACCGGTTCGAGGCAGAATGAAAAGGATTATTATTGATGGGTGAGGGAATCATTTCGTCGGTGGGGGAAGTGGCGGCATTGAGTCGGCAAATGGGAGAGTGCGGGGAGCGGTTGGTATTTACGAACGGGTGTTTTGACTTATTGCATGTGGGGCATGTGCGGTATTTGCAGGCGGCGCGGGCGTGTGGGGATGCCTTGGTGGTAGCGGTGAACGGGGACGAGAGCGTGCGGAAGCTGAAGGGGCCGGGTCGACCGGTGCAGCGTGAGGAAGATCGCGCGGAGATTCTGCGGGCCTTGGAATGTGTGGATGCGGTGATGGTCTTCGAGGAAGAGCGGGTGACGGGATTGCTTCGGGAGATTCGGCCGCAGGTGTATGCCAAGGGCGGGGATTACACGGTGGAGAGCCTGAATGTGGAGGAGCGTGAGGCATTGGAGGAGGTGGGTGCGGCAATCGAGATTTTGGCGCTGGTCGAGGGGAGGTCGACGAGTGCGATATTGCGGAAAAAGAAAGAGGGTGAGGCTGAGAGTGTTAGATCCGGGAAGGCGAAGCTGGGGGTGATGGGGAGCGGAGAGGGGACCAATTTTGAGGCTATCTGCGAGGCGATTGATGAGGGGCGGCTCGACGCGGAAGTCGCGGTGGTGATCAGCGATCATTTGAATGCGCCGATTTTGGGCCGGGCGAGTCGCCGGGGGATTCCGTGGGTGCATGTGGACGGTGGGGATGGTTTTGGGGCACCGGCGCAGAAGGAGGTTTGCGATCGCCTGAAAGCGGCGGGCGTGGATTTGGTGATTTTGGCGGGATTTATGCGGTTGCTTAAGGAGCCGTTATTGAGTGCGTATGCAGGAAGAATTTTGAATATTCATCCCTCGCTGCTGCCGGCGTTTAAGGGGCGAGATGCTTGGGGGCAGGCGTTGGCAGCGGGGGTGACGGAGACGGGGTGCACGGTACATGTGGTCACGGAAGACGTGGATGGGGGTGAAATTCTGGGACAGATGCGAGTGCCGGTGGAAGCGGGGGACACGGTGGAGCGTTTGCGGGCGCGGGTGAATGAGGCGGAGTGGGAGTTGTATCCGAGAGTCATTCAGGAGTGGTTGGGCGTTGATTGTTAATCGTTGTTCGTCGGGTAGGGGTGCGATGGTGGAACGAGGGGATCGGGAGTTTTGGAGGGGAACAAATTTGGGTGGGGAGGGGATAGGGCTTGATTGGGATGGGGAACGTGAGTAGAGAGTTTCGGGTTTGTGTCGGGATTGAATTCAGAACAGCGGAAAGCGGTCGATCAGGTTAAGGGACCGGTGTTGATATTGGCGGGGGCGGGGACGGGGAAGACGCGGGTGATTACCGCCCGGATTGCGGAGATGGTGCGCCGGGGGATCGCGCCGGAAGCGATTCTTGCGGTTACTTTTACCAACAAAGCGGCCAGTGAAATGCGGGAGCGGGTGGCGAAGCAAGTGAAGCGGGAAGTGGCGAAGGCGGTGACGATTTGCACGTTTCATTCGCTGTGTGTGCGCATTCTTCGTCAGTCGATCGACCGGCTGGGCTATAAGAAAAATTTCACGATTTATGCGCAATCGGATCAGGTGGGCTTGATGCGGAAGTTGATTACGCGAAAGGGAGGTAAAGATGAGAAATTGGATGCGAACCTAGTTTTGTCGATGATCGGTCGCACGAAGAACAGTGGGATTCCGATTTCGGCAGACGGGGGAGATGATTTTATTGTGTCGTTGGCGCGGGCCTACCAGGATGAATTGCACACGCTGAATGCGGTGGATTTTGATGATCTGCTGGTATTGGCGAAGAAAGTGCTGCGGGAGCATGAGGAAGTGCGGGCGCAGTGGCGGGAACGGTTTCGGTATTTGATGGTGGACGAGTTTCAGGACACGAATCGCTTGCAGATGGATGTGCTAAAGGCTCTGGCGGGGGAAGAGAATAACGTGTGTGTGGTGGGGGATGATGATCAGAGTATTTATGGGTGGCGCGGGGCGGAAGTGGCGAACATTCTGGATTTTGAGCGATCGTTTCCGGGGGCTTTGGTGGTGAAGCTGGAGCAGAATTACCGGAGCACGACGCCGATCCTGGGGGCGGCGAACGGGGTGATTCGGCACAATCGGGATCGGCGGGAGAAGAACTTGTGGAGCGACAAGACGGGGAGGGATTTGGTGCGGGTGATTGCGATGCCATCGGAGCAAGAGGAAGCGGAGCACGTCGTCATGGAGATGGTGGATCAGCGGGAGCGGGAGGGACGAAAGTGGGAAGACTTTGCCGTTTTGTTCCGGATGAACTCGCAGTCGCGATTATTTGAGGAGCAGTTTCGGCGCAACGAGGTGCCGTATCGTTTGGTGGGAGGGCAGAGTTTCTTTGATCGGCGTGAGGTGCGGGATTTGCTGGCGTCTTTGAGAGTGTTTGTGAACCCGGAGGACGACGTGAATTTGTTGCGGGTGATCAACTCGCCGCCGCGCGGGATTAGTGCGAACACGGTGGGATTGGCGACGGCGCACAGTGCCGAGGCGGGGTGCAGTGTGTATGCCGTGTTGCGGCACACGGATTTCACGGGGCAGCTATCGCAGAGGGCGCAGGCGGCGATTCAAGAGTTTGGGCGCTTGGTGGAGAGTCGGCGGGAGTGGGCGGCATCGGGTAAAGGTGGGTATGCGGCGATGATGGAAGATTTGTTGAAGGAGGTGGACTATGCGGCCTATCTGCGGCGGCAGTGTAAGACGGACGAGGAGGCGGCGACGCGGAATGAGAACGTGCGGGAGTTCGTGGAGGCGATGCGGGATCATGAGGCACGCTCTGGGGGTGGGTTGGGGGATTTTTTGGATGAGGTGGCCTTGGCGAAGGACAAGGAAGATGAGAAGGAGGATGATTTGGAGAGTAAAAAGGGGGTGTGTTTGATTACCATGCATGCGGCGAAGGGGTTAGAGTTTTCGCGAGTGTGGTTGGTGGGGGCGGAGGAGGGTATACTGCCACACAGTCGATCTTTGGAGGAGGGATCTCGGGATGAGGAGCGGCGTTTGTTTTATGTGGGGATCACGCGGGCGATGGAGCGCTTGACGATCACGCATTGTGCGACGCGGAAGCGGTGGGGAGATGCGATGCCCTGTTATCCGAGTTCATTTTTGGATGAGCTGGACGAGCAGTATGTGGAGCGCTTGGGTTATGATGAGGTGGCGCAAGTAGAAGCGAGCGAAGAGGAAGCGGCGGCGTATTTTGCGCGGATGAAGGAGATGTTGGGGGGGTGAGCGTTTAGCTGTTAGCGATTGGCGATTAGCTTTTAGCCTCTGGAAAGAGGGGGGAATTGAAGAAGTAGGTGGTTGCTGGAGGGGGACGAGTGTATAGTTTTGGGACTATGACGGAGACGGCGACGGAGCGATATGCGGGGGTGAATTACAAGGTGGGGAACGAGAATCTGATTGTGATACTCGGTGGGGCCTCGGACCGTTTACGCGGTTTGTTGGAGAAGCAGGGCCGCGCGGATTATGGGGCCTTACGGATTGCGGTGGTGGGGGGAGGGTGTTCGGGTTTGCAATATAAAATGGACCTGGTGGATGGGCCGTCGAACAGGGATATTCTGGTGGAGTCGAACGGGGTGCGGGTGGTGATTGATCCGAAGAGTGCGTTGTTTGTGAGCGGGTCGGAGTTGGATTACAGCGATGATTTGCAGAGCGGGGGTTTTAAGGTGAGTAATCCAAATGCGGTGGTGACGTGCTCCTGCGGAGAATCCTTCGCTGCTTAAGCAGCTTAGGCGAAGTGTCGCTGCACCGGGATTGCGCCTTCTGCGCGCTTGGCCTGATACGATGGATTATTTTGAGATTCTAGGGGTGGAACGGAAGGCGGCGTTGGGGGAGGAGGAAGTGAGGGGGGCGTTTCAAGAGGCGGGCAAGGAGGCGCATCCGGATGCAAGAGGAGGGGGAGATTTTGAAAAGGTGGGGGAGGCTTATGGGGTATTGCGTGATGAGGGGCGGCGGTTGCGGCATCTGCTGGAACTGGAGTTTCCTGGGGAGGCGTTTGGGGGGAGTGGAGGGATGGTTTCGGGGGAATTGTTGGAATTGTTTGGGCGGGCGGGGGCGGTGTTGCAGGCGGCGGTTGAGGTTTTGAAGAAGAAGCGGGAGGCGACGACGGCGCTGGGGAAGGCGATGTTGGAGAAGGAAGTGATTACGGCGCAGCAGGCGGTGCAAGAGGTGGGGTTTGAGATTGAGAGGATGCTACAGGGGGAGCGCGGGCGCTTGGGGGAGGTGGATCAAATGCTGCGGGAAGATCGACAGGCGGCGTTAAGTTTGGGGCGCGAGATGGTGGAGCGGTTTGGTTTTTTGACAAAGTGGCAGGCTAAGGTGAGGGAACAGGTGACGGCGTTTTTGGTGGCTGAGTGACACGTGTTTTGTTGTGAGTGAAGAAGTGATTATTGGAATTGATTTGGGGACCACCAACTCGTTGGTGGGTGTGGTCGACTCGGGATTTCCGATAGTGCTGGCCGACGACGAAGGACGGCGAATCGTGCCGTCGGCGGTGTATTTTCCCGAGGAGGGAGACCCGGTGGTAGGGGAGGCGGCGTTGCGTGCGCGGGCGGTGGAGGGGGAGCGGGTGGTGACATCGGTGAAGCGTTTGATGGGGCGTCGGGTGGGGGAAGCTGGGGTGGATTTGCCGGGCGGGCGATCGCCGGAGGAGGTATCGGCGTTGGTCTTGGGGGAACTGAAGCGGACGGCGGAGAGGGCGTTGGGGGTGGAGGCGGTGACGCGAGCGGTGATCACGGTGCCGGCGTATTTTAATGACGGGCAGCGGAATGCGACGCTGCGGGCGGGGGAATTAGCAGGGCTGAAGGTGGAGCGGATTGTAAACGAGCCGACAGCGGCGGCGTTGGCTTATGGGTTGGACAAGCTGGGCGAGCGGTCGCGGGTAGCGGTCTATGATTTGGGCGGGGGGACGTTTGATATATCGATTCTCGAATTGAATGAGGGCGTGTTTCAGGTTTTGGCGACGCATGGAGACACGGCCTTGGGGGGAGATGATGTTGATGAATTACTGGCGGCGGCGTTGGGGTATGGGGGTGATGGGCGGGTGTTGGCGGCGGTCAGGGATGCGAAGGAGCGGTTATCAGAAATGGAGGAGGTGGACGTGCGGGTGCCGTTTGTGGGGGAGGGGGAGAATTTGGAGCGTCGAGTGACGCGGGTGGAGTTAAAGAATTTGTTCCGGGATTTGTTAGAGAGGACGCGAAAGCATTGTGTACGGGTGTTGGCGGATGCGGGGATGGAGGCGGGGGAATTGGACGAGGTGATCCTGGTGGGGGGGAGCACACGGATTCCGGCCGTGCAGGAGTTGGTGACGGAGGTATTCGGGAAGGAACCCAATTTGTCACAGCATCCGGATGAGGCAGTGGCGCTGGGCGCGGCGATTCAGGCGGGGATTTTGTCGGGGGCGTTGCGGAACATGGTGTTGTTGGATGTGACGCCATTGTCGTTGGGGATTGAGACCTTTGGGGGCTTGATGAATGTGATTATTCCCCGAAATACGACCATTCCGGCGAAGGCCGGGGAGATGTTTACGAATGCGGTGGCGAATCAGGAATCGATGTTGATTCGTGTGTTGCAGGGGGAGCGGGAGATGGCGCGGGACAACTGGGAGTTGGGGAAGTTGGAAATTCCGTTTGAGAAGGCGGCGAAAGGGAGTGCGCGGGTGGGGGTGCAGTTTCGGATTGATGAGAATGGAATTTTGGAAGTGTTGTGTCGCGACACGGGGACGGGAGCGGATACGGTTTTGGAGATCAAGGAGGCGGCGGTAGATGTGGCGGATGAGCGAGTGGAAGCGATGATCGAGGAATCGGTGGATCATGCTTTTGAGGATGTGTCGGAACGGCAGTGGACGGAGGCGCGGTTGAAGAGCGAGGAATTATTACCGGCGGTCGAGGCGGCTTTGGAGATAGCGGGTGAGGCGTTGGGGGATGCGGAGCGGGGGAAGATCGTGGAGGCGGCGGATGAAGTGCGGGCGGTGCTGAGTGCAGAGGGGCAGGAGGTGGGGCGTCTGAAGAAAGCGAATGCGGCGCTGGATGGGGCGACGCAGGAACTGGCGGCGCTCTTGGTGGAGCGGGCGTTGGAGGAGGGGATTTAAGGGGCGAAGAGTGCCTTAAAGTAAGCGACGGCGTCTTATGCAAAGGGCACCGACGAGTGAGAGGAGAATGGCCGACGAGGGCTCGGGGATTGCTTCTGCGAAAGTGGTGGAAACTACGAGATTATCCGCTGTCCAAGCAGCTCCGTCGTTATCCCAGCCGCCCCCTTGGCGAAAAAAGAACCCGTCAGGGCTATGGGCATCAGCGTTTGTGAACGTGACATCGGGGGTTCCTTCATCGGCAAGCACTGGATCGACCCACGCATTGACGGTACCGACACGATCGTAGGAGAAAACGAAGTAGTAATTTGTATTGAGTGTGAGCGTCTCTCCGGCGAAGGCACCTGCGGTTGAGCCTCCCGTGCCGCCGGTATTCACGCCGAAATCAAATCCACCGGTCACATTGTCGAGAAAGAATCGAGCCGCGAGGGAGGTTCCATCGCGAAAACCCATCACATAGTCGGACGCCGCCGCATCGGAAACGTTCACCGTTATTCCGAAAAAGATCGCTCCTGACGTCACTTCGGGGAAAGAGAGTTCAATATCTTCTGCTCCAGATCCGATTGATGCCATGGAGGACATTACTGTGATTGAATCGTCGGCGGCACTGAAGGCGGACCAGCCAGGCAAATCAACGACGGGGGTTCCATTGGCGGCATCAAAGTCTTCCGTCGCAACGATTGTCGCATCGGCGTGGCTAAGTGCTAGGACCAAGTTCGTAATCGTGAGCAGTTTGAGCTTGAGACTAGACGTCATGGCGGAGAAATTTTCGCACTCTTAATTTTGAATTAGAAAACAGTGTAGAGAGGCAAGAGGGTCGACACGAAAGATTCCTTTCTGACCATTTTGGAAAGGAGGGGGAACGCTTTCCTTGACAGGCGTAAGTCAACAGGCATGAAAAGGATTCATAAATTTTGGGGTTTGGTATCGATTGGCTGCGCATTTCCGGCATACTGAGTTTCAGATGGCTATCGGATTTAGTGGAGCGAGGAGCGATTTAGCGGCGTCGTCTCAAGCAGAGGGCGCCGACGAGCGAGGCAAGTATCGCCGAGGATGGTTCAGGGATCGCTTCCGCGAAAGTGGTGGAGACGACGAGATTGTCTGCCGTCCAAGCGGCGCCCCCGTTGTCCCAACCTCCGCCTTGGCGGAAGAAGAAGGCGTCTGGACTATGGGGATCTGAGTTCGTGAACGTGACGTCGGGAGTTCCTTCATCTGCAAGGACTGGGTTCACCCAAGCGCTCACCGTATCCACCAGATCGTAGGAGAAAACGATGTAGTGATCTGTATCCAACGCAAGCGTCTCACCCGCGAAGGCTCCGGCGGAGCTACTCCCTGTTCCCCCTGTATTTACGCCGATGTCAAAACCACCAGTGACGTCATCAAAAAAGAGTCGAGCCACGAGAGACCCCCCATCGCGAAATCCCATGACGTAGTCTGAAGCCGCGCCATCTGAAACGTTCACATTGATCCCGAAGAAGATCGTCCCGGAAGTAACGTCAGGGAAATCGAGTTCAATATCTTCAGCGCCCGATCCGATTGTTGCCATATTCGATTGCACCGTAATTGAATCGTCCGGGGCACTGAAGGCGGCCCAATCCGGAAGGTCGACAACTGGTGTTCCATCGACAGCAGTGAAGTCTTCCGTTGCAATCACTGTGGCATCTAGGTTTCCAAGTGCGAGGGCAAAGAAACCGATATTGAGCAATACTAGTTTGAGACGAGTCATCGGAGAGAATTAAGAGTTGAGGTAATTTCGGGAGGTTAAGGAATGCGGAGAACTGAGACCAAATGTGATCTTGTGACGCTTTCGTAAGGCAGTTTGAGGAGTAGCTCTTGACAAAGGAAGCGAAAAGCATGCCAAGGATTTGGAATTTTGGGGGGTGCCTTGTAGTTGCTGCTCATAGTGAGGAATGCTAAGATCGTAACTCTCTGACGTGTATCCCAAAAATTATGGCAGATATAGAGTTTGATTGTCCTCATTGTGGGAGTGAGTTGGTGGTGGACGATGTGGCGGCGGGGATTGAGGTGACTTGTCCGCATTGTGCAGGGGTGGTGCGGATTCCGGAGCGGAAGCAAGGCGATGCTTCGGGTGGAGCGCCAGGGCTGGAGGTGGCGGAGGGTGAGCCGTCGGGAGTGGAGGTGGAGGGAGCGGAGCGAACGTCTTTGGAAAAGGATATTGGGGAGGAGGTTGATGGAGGGATGAGGGAAGCCCTTGGACCTGTGGAACCGACGGCCACGGGGGAGACCGAGAGCGAGGTGGAAGGTGCGGCTTCTTTGCCCGGGGAAGGCAGACGTGGCGGGGGGCGTCATTTGGATGACGGCAAGTTGGCGCGAGCGGTGCGAGCGGGGGCGATGCAGCGGACGGATCCGGGAGAATTGTTTATCGATTTTGGGAAGTTGGCGCGGAAGGGGATGTTGGCGTTTTTGTGTCCGGCCTGCGCTGTTCCGATGTGGATCAAGCGTTCGCAAGAGGGCGAGGCGGTGCAATGTGCGGGTTGCGGAGCGGACATTCTGTCGCCTGACTCGGCGACTGGTCGGGAAGCGATTGTGTTGACTCAAGGGAGTGGTGTGGGGACGAAGATCGATGCCTTGCCGCCACGGCGTGAAGGGTCATCGGGGGCGATGAGGGATGTGAAGCGCGAAGAGAAAGATGTTCAGGAGTCTGAGGCGGATGTCGGGATCGAGCGTGAGGCGGAGGCGGAGTCACACGAGGAAAGGGAAGAGCAAGCGGGATCGGCGGTCGGGAGTGAGGAGGTGAGTGGGTCAAAGCGCATTTGGGTGGGTCCTTCGCGTGAGTTGCAGTTTACTTCCCTCGAGGATCTGGAGGCGAGGCGAGAAGTGAAGGACGGCTGGGAGGATGATGATCGTGGCGCGGGATCGGATGAGGGGGGGACGGAGAAGTTGAGTCGGGGAGCGCAGCGAATTGGCATTTTATTTTTCGTGGGAGTGGTCGCCGCGCTTGGCTATTTTGTGTGGTCCGGGGGGGGCGGTGACGATCGGGGGAGCGAGCCCGGGAGCTCGCGGGGGGAAGGTGTTTTGGAGACTGAAGATGAAGTTGCTCAGGATATTCTCGCGAACTTTGATGAGTTTGAAAAAGTGCTAGGTGGATTCTATTCCGCGACGAGTCCTGAGGAGATGGCGCGGTATGTGCGCAAGCCGCAGCGAACGTTGCAGTTGATGCGGGAGTATTATGCGGATGAGCCGCTTGAGCCCTCGGACTTTCAGTTGACGGGTTCGGTGAACTTCGAGATTGATCGGAATACGGGGGACATTTTTTATTTTCTTGATGTGACGCTTGATGGAGGAATTGAGCATCGGGGGGTGGTTTTAGAGCGGGAGGGGACTTCGTATAAGATCGATTGGGAGAGTTATGTTGGGTATTCGGAGATGCCGTGGGCGACTTTTTTGGAGACGCGGCCAAGTTTTCCTTTGTTGTTTCGAGTGAAGGTGGCTCCTGACAATTACTTCAACTATCAATTCTCTGATGAAGAGAAGTATGTGTGTTTGCGGCTGACGGATTTGAATGGGCTAGACACCTGTTTTGGTTATGTGGAGCGGGGATCTCCGGAAGAGGAACGGATCAACGTTATCCTGGCACGGAATCGCAAGTTAGGGGTGGGCGAAGGGCACTTTATCCTGCAGCTGCAATGGTTACCGGACACGGGGAACGAGAAGCAGGTTTTGATCGCTCAGGTCGTGAGAGAGAATTGGTTGTTGCGTTAGATGACGAGGGGGTAAAGGGAGGATTGAAATGGGGAAAGTTGACGTGAAAAGACCTTCGGGGCATGGTGAGCCATTCGCGGTATTGAAGGAGAAAAGAGGAATGGCCGTTGAGTCTTTTGCGGGACCTCTGGCCCCGCGTTTGCAGAAGCATGGAATTGAAAGGATCCATTGATTGTCCGAAGTGTGGCCGCGTGGTTGCGGACTCGGAACTGGCGCAGGGAGCCAGTGGTGGGACGGTTTTATGTAAGGGATGTGGTGCGTTGATTTCGGTAGAGGATGCGCAGGAATTGGAGGCGAAGGGGGAGTTGGATGCTGATTTTGATTTAGACATTTGTTTTGAGGATGGGGTGGCAGACTCCGCTGAGGAGACGAGCGAATTGGGTGGGGCGGGGATGGTTAACAAGGAGCCTTTGCCGGCGCCGGAGGCGAATGAGGCCGCGTTTTCGAAGGAGGAGGTGCGTGGGGTGGAATCGCTGTCGGCGACGGTTTCGGAGCTTTCGTCGGAGTCTGATGTCGGTGCGAAGCCTCTGGGGGACTTGCCGAAGAAAGAGGAGCCGGTGTTGGAGGAACTCGAGGACGACGCGGATGCGAAGGAGCACGAGCGGTGGGAATTGCCACCGAAGCGCGAACCGGAATTACCGCCGACACCAACGGCGAACGAATTTCCGGTGGAATCGAAGTCTCGTGAGGGGGAACCATCATCTAACTGGAAATGGTCTAAAGATGATGATTTTGATCCGCTACGTGATTTACCGCGGCGGGATGCGGCCGGGGGGGGGAATCCTTCGGCCGGAGGCAGTGCCCCGATGGCGGATTTGCCCGCGCCGCCTTCGCGATCGAAGGGGACGGAGGAATCAGGAAAGGAGAAAAATGTTCCGCCTTATGAACTTCCACCGCGCGAAAAAGTTGGGAACCCGGATTCGTTTTTGAGCGACACCATCGGGGTGGGGCGGGCGGTTGAGGCAGGTCGGTCTGCTAGCGCGTCTGCTGATGGGGATCGATTGCCTCGTCCGCCCTCGCGAGGCGATGTTCGGGATGAGGCGGGGGAAGGTTGGGAGAGAGCGGAGTCGCCGGAGGAGGGTTCGGCTTTGGCGGCGGCTTCGGCGTCAAGGCGGCGGCGTCGGCCGGCGGCGAAGACTTCTCGGACTCCGGTGTTTATGATTGTTCTCGCATGTCTGATTCTGTTGATTGGCGGCGGGGCTTGGTTTGTGCTCCCTCGTTTTGATTTCGGGAGTGCGGGGGACTTTGAGGAGCTCACTTCGGAAGAGACGCTGCGCCGGTTTTTGACTGCGGAAACCTCGAATGAGCGTGTGGGATACATTTGGAAAGTGGATGAGCTTCGTCCAAGAGCGGAGGCGTATTACGCGAAGAACGGCTATGGGCGACCGGACCTTGGAGGATTGCGCAAGATGTCGGAGATTGAGATGGGAGACTTTGAGGGGGTATTGGTGGCGGACGCTTACGAGGCGCAGCTATCCATCGGAGGGGCGACGGTCTGTTATGTGATTCGGAAAGGCGAGCAAGTGCTAGGGGTCGATTGGGAGAGTTTTGAGGATGTGACGCCGACGCCATTTGCGGACTTTCAAGCCGAGCGGATGCCGAAAGGCACGGTTTTCCGGGCGCACGCATTTCAAGACGATGCATTGTGGACAGGACGATTTGATGATCCGAATCGCTGGTATTGTTTGCGGCTTGAGTCGCCAAAGGGTACTTGGTCGGTTTTTGCTTATGCGGAAAAGAGTTCGATTATCGGGGAGCAGATTCGGCAGATCTTTAACTTTACCGACAACGAGATCATGACGGTGGTTTTGGCGTATCCGGATGGGGCTGAAGGGGAGGCGGAGGATCAAGTTTTGTTGCAGCGCATTGTGAGTTTGGATTGGCTGACGGAGCAGTAGTTTTTGTTCGGAGATGAGTGAAGCGGCTTATCAAGTTCTTTTGTATTACCGTTATACGCGCATAGAAGCTGCGGAAGCGTTTGCGGCGAGGCATCGAGAATTTTGTGAGGTGCTCGGATTACGGGGTCGGATTTTGGTAAGTGAAGAGGGGTTGAACGGGACCGTGTCGGGCTTGGTCGCAGAGACGGAGGCGTATATGGAGGCGATGCGTGAGGACGATCGGTTTCGGGACATGGTTTTCAAGGTGGACGGAGCGGATGGTCATGTCTTTCCAAAGCTATCGGTGAAGTGGCGTCCGGAAGTGGTTACGTTAGGGTTAGAAAAGGATGAAGATATAGATCCGAATGAATTGACGGGGACGTATCTTAATCCTGAGGAGTGGTTTGAAGCGATGCAGCGTGAGGACGTGGTGATTTTGGATGGGAGAAATCGATACGAGTCGGATCTCGGTCGTTTCAAGGGGGCAGTGTGTCCAGACGTGGAGCATTTTCGTGATTTTCCGGAGTGGATTGAGGCGCATCGCGCGGAGTGGGAGGGACGGCGGGTTTTGACTTACTGCACGGGGGGTATTCGCTGTGAAAAGCTCTCGGGCTATTTAAAGCGAGCGGGAGTGGAGGATGTGGGGCAGTTGGAGGGTGGGATCATTGCATATGGAAAGGATGAGAGTGTCCGGGGGCGGGGTTTTGAGGGCTTGTGTTATGTTTTTGATGAGCGGTTGGGGGTGGAGGTGAATCGGACGGAGGGGCGGCGGGTGATTTCGCGGTGTGTGCATTGCGGGGAAATGAGTGCGCGATATCGCAATTGTGCGTGGTCTGAGTGCAACGAACAGATTTTTTGTTGTGAGCGGTGCGAGAGGGAATTTGGACGGGTTTGCTCGGCGGAATGCCTGGAAAACCTTGGAAGGATAAAGGAAAAATGCTGACTGCGACTTTTTTTGGATTTCCGCTTGTGAAAATTTTCACAAAGTCGTATAGATAGCCACTTTCGATGGCAAACGTCTTTCCTCGCTGGTCTAATTTCCTCCCGATCAAGTTGGCTGTTTTCCTCGTGTTTGCGGGGATCGGTGTGGTTTGTGGGGTGACGTATTACTTTACGGGGAAGTATACGCGGGTGGGGTATATGCCGGGGCAGCCGGTAGCATTTGACCACAGTTTACATGTGGGCCAGCTGGGGATGGATTGCCGATATTGCCATAGTTATGTCGAGGAATCTCTGTTTTCGAACGTGCCGGTGACGCAGACCTGTTACAACTGTCATTCTCAGATCAAGCAGGACAGTCCGAAGCTGGCGCCGGTTCGTGAGAGTATTGAGACGGACGAGCCCATCAACTGGGTGCGGATTCACCAGGTGCCGGATTACGCTTATTTCAACCATGCGGTGCATGTTGCGCGCGGGGTGAGTTGTCAGAGCTGTCATGGGCAGATCAATGAAATGGAGGTGGTGTATGAGGCGCAGCCGTTGACGATGGGTTGGTGTTTGGAGTGTCATCGAGGTCCGGAAGAGTATTTGCGTCCGGCTGACGAGGTCACGAATCTGACGTGGAAGCCATCGGACGAGAATCGGGCGGCGTTTTACCATGAACTGGCCGAGGTATCGGGCAGTTCTTATGACGAGTTATTGGCGCAGGCGAAGGCAAAATTTGGATTTGAAGACATTGAGAGTGCGATGTCGCAGCGCGAGATCGGCACGGCCTTAGTAGATGTGTTAGGTGTCAATCCACCGGAAAGCTGCACGGCTTGTCACCGATAGAAACAGAAAGCAATTTTGAAGCGAGTTTGGCAACATCCTGAAACTGAGACTGGTGCGAAGGCAAGCGCGGGTCCGATCAACGGAGACCGGGTCTACTGGCGGAGTTACGAGGAATTGGACGACACGCCAGAGTTTCGGGAGTGGTTGGAGCGGGAATTTCCGCGCGGGGCGGCGGAGATGGAGGGGGACGAAGCGGATGACGTTACGCGTCGGAGTTTTTTGAAATACATGGGTGCATCGACGGCGCTGGCTGGTTTTGGAATGGCGGGGTGTCGTCGGCCGACCTTATATTTGGTGCCGTATGCGAAGAGTGTAGAGTGGGTGATCCCTGGCAAGCCGACGATGTATGCGACGGCGATGCCGCGGGTGAAGGGGTGTATGCCGTTGGTGGCGACGACGCACGAGGGGCGTCCGACGAAGCTGGAGGGGAATCCATTGCATCCGAACAGTAATGGAGGCACGGATGCGGTTGCGCAGGCATCGATTATAGGATTGTATGACCCGGATCGGTCGAAGCGGGTCTTGCGTGATGGGAAGCGCTCGACGACGGCAGAGTTTGATGCGTTTTTGCAAGAAGCGCAGTTGTTGCCAAAGATAGAAAAGGGGAAAGGGTTGGCCTTTTTGGTTGGTGAGAACAGCTCGCCGACGCGGTGGCGCCTGCTGGGGGAAATCACGAAGAAATTTCCGAACGCCAAGGTTTATCGTTATGAGCCTTTGAACGGTGAGCCGCAGCGTCGGGCGAATGAAGTTTTGTTTGGGGCGGGGACGACGCAGACGCCCCGGTTTCAGCGGGCGGATCGCATTCTGTCTCTGGACTGTGATTTCCTGGGGACGGATGAATTGGGTGGGGATGCGACGGGAGAATTTTCGCGAGGTCGGGCGTTGAATGCCAAGAAGAAGCGGATGAACCGGCTCTACAGCGTGGAGCCGGCCTTTACGCTGACGGGCGGAATGGCGGATCATCGATTGAGGGCCCACGCGAGCCAGATGCCGAGAATAGCGGCGTTGGTGGGGAAGGCGATTGCGGAGGAAACGGGCGACAACGATTTGCAGGCGGCGGTGACGCCTTTGCTCGAGAAAGTGAACGCGGCGGTGTTCAATGAGCCTTGGATCAACGAGTGTGCCAAAGACCTGGCCAAGTCGAAGGGCAAAGCGATTGTTGTGGCCGGGACACGACAGCCGAAGGAGATGCATGTCTTGGTCGCCTTGATCAACCGCGCGCTTGGTGCGTTTGAGGGCGGTCAAAAGGCGGTGATCGAGGTGCGGCAGACACGGGAGGAGGCGATGCCGGGATTGGGGGCATTGGTGGAAGCGATGAAAGCGGGCGCGGTGAAGACTTTGATCACCACCACTGAGGCGGACCCCGTGTATGATGCGCCTGCGGATTTTGATTTTGCGACGCTGTATGATGAAGTGGAGACCACGGTGCACTTGGGACTGCGGGCAAATGCCACGGCGCGTGCGTCCACGTGGCATTTGCCGGCGGCGCATTATTTGGAGAGTTGGGGGGATATTCGATCGGTGCGTGGAGTGTATTCGATTGTGCAGCCAATGATTCTTCCGCTTTACGACGAGTGCGTCACGGAATTGGAAGTGTATTTAAAGGTTTTGAATCCCCCGGCGGCATCTGCGGAAGGTGGAGAAGCGGAAGAAGATTCGGGACCAGGGATTCCGATCAATGGGATGCCACGGGCGGAGGATCCGGGCCCAGCGTATGAGGCGGTGAAGGAGACATTTGCATCTTTCGTGAAGGGTGATGGGGATGTGAGCACGGCTTGGAATCACGCGTTACGGGACGGATTTTTACCGAGGACGATTTATCCGCGAGTTGACGGGGCGATTCAGCCGGCGGCGCTGGAAGGATTGGGAGAGGGAGGGGCGTTTGAGCAGCCGTTTCCGTGGAAGGACGGAATGGAGATCATCTTTGCGACGGATTCGAAGATTTATGATGGGCGGTATGTGAACAATGGCTGGATGCAGGAGGCGCCGGATCCCATCACGAAACTGACGTGGGACAATGCGGCATTGATGAGCGTGCGGACGGCGGATGATCTTGGGGTTCGTGAGAATGGGGACATGATTACGATTGAGGTGGACGGGACTAGTGTGACGGTGCCCGCTTTGGTGTTACCGGGGCCGGCGGACCACTCGATCACGATTTCATTGGGCTATGGGCAGAAGGGTTCGGGTGCGATAGGGGACGGGACGGGATTTGATATGTATCCGTTGCGGCGGAGTGGTATCGGGGAATATGTGGCGACGAACGCGAAAGTCACGGGCGAGCCCGATGAGCCGCGCTATCCGCTGGCATTGACTTCGGAGCATTACAACATGGATGGTAGGGCCATTGTGCGGGAGGGGACGATGGAGATGTGGAAGGCGAATCCGGAGTTTGCGCAAACGCAAGGGATGGATTCGCACATCCCACCGACGATTCCGTTGTATCAGGGTCCGGATTACATGGATGCGGATTCTCCGCGGAGCACGAACGATCCCGCTTGGAACAAGGTGCGCCTGGTGGATCCGAATCATCAGTGGGCGATGACGGTTGATTTGAACACATGCACCGGATGCAATGCCTGTTTGGTGGCGTGTCAGGCAGAGAACAATATTCCGATCGTGGGCAAGGATCAGGTGATGAAGGGGCGGATCATGCATTGGGTTCGGATGGACCGTTATTTTTCGAGTCCGAAAGAGGAGTTGACGTTTGCGGCGGAGAAATTCTCATTAGCTGCGGAGGAAGGGATCGGTCATGAGCGTGGGCGACCGAAAGTGGATGACGATGAAGTGTCGATGCTGACGCAACCGGTGTCGTGTATGCAGTGTGAGAGTGCGCCGTGTGAGACGGTGTGTCCGGTGAATGCGACGGTGCACACGGATGACGGTTTGAACGCAATGGTTTACAATCGTTGTATTGGGACGCGGTATTGTGCGAACAACTGTCCATACAAAGCGCGGCGCTTTAACTTTTTTGATTACAACAAGCGTCCATTGGAGAAGCTTTACTGGGGGCCACTAGCGCCGCCAGCAGGTCGTGGGACGACATCCGAACGCTTGCAGAAGAATCCGAATGTATCGGTGCGGATGCGCGGGGTGATTGAGAAGTGCACCTACTGCGTGCAGCGGATTCAGGCGGCGAAGATCGACGCGAAAGTCAAGGCTGGGCAGGCCTCGCAGGATGTGCAGGTCCCGACGAATGCGATCAAGGTTGCTTGTGCTCAGGCGTGTGGAGCGGATTCGATTGTCTTCGGAAATTTGAAGAACCCGGAGGATACGGTGAATGAGAAGAAGGCGGATCCTCGGAATTATGAACTGTTGAAATACATTGGGACCTTACCGCGGACGAGTTACCTGGCGAGGGTTCGGAACCCGAATCCGGCGATGCCGAATGCAGCTTCGGTGGGGCAGGCGACGGCGGACATGCATTAGACTTTAGATGGCGAACGGAACGACAACAGCAGACGCGACCGTAGAGGCGAGTGGGATTCACTCGGATCCTCCGGGAGTTCAGGGAGTGCCACGAGAGCCATTGGTGCTCAATGGGCGCTCGATGCACTGGGTAACGGAGCGGATCTGCGGGATTATTGAGAACCGTCAGCCGCTTTTGTGGTGGGTGCTGTTTCTTCCCAGTGCGGCATTGGCCGGGTTACTGGCGTTTATGTTGGTTTACTTGGTATCGACGGGGATTGGTATCTGGGGGAACAACCAGCCGGTGGCTTGGGGGTGGGCGATTACGAATTTTGTGTTTTGGATCGGGATTGGGCATGCGGGGACGCTGATTTCGGCGATTTTGTTTTTGTTGCGGCAGCGTTGGCGGACGTCGATCAACCGGGCGGCGGAGGCGATGACTTTGTTTGCGGTGATGTGTGCGGGAATTTTCCCGGTTTTTCATGTGGGGCGATTTTGGATGGCGTGGTTTTTGGCGCCGATTCCGAATGCGAACGCGATTTGGCAGAACTTCAAAAGTCCGCTGTTATGGGACGTGTTTGCGGTTTCGACCTATTTTACGGTCTCGGTCATTTTTTGGTATTTGGGGTTGGTGCCGGATTTGGCGACGATCCGTGACCGATGCAAGCCTGGCATCAAAAAGATATTGTATGGAATATTTGCGTTAGGATGGCGTGGGGCCAATCGGCATTGGCGGCACTATGAGATGGGGTATTTGCTTTTGGCGGCTCTTTCCACGCCGTTGGTGTTATCCGTGCACTCGGTGGTGAGCTTTGACTTTGCAACTTCGGTGGTACCGGGTTGGCACACGACTATTTTCCCGCCGTATTTCGTTGCGGGGGCTATCTTTGGCGGGTTTGCGATGGTGTTGACATTGATGATTCCGGCGCGGCGGATATACGGATTGCAGGATTTGATTACCGCGAAGCACATCGACAACATGGCGAAGGTGATTGTGTTGACGGGATCGATCGTGGGGTATGCGTATTTGATGGAGCTTTTTGTGGCTTGGTATGGGGGAAACAAGTTCGAATCCGGAGCGTTTGCGATGCGTGTTTTGAACGGTCCATACACGAGTTATTACTGGACGATGATGTTCTGTAACGTGGTGGCGCCTCAGGCTTTTTGGTTCCGATGGTGCCGGCACAATCTCTGGGTGGTGATGGCAGTTTGCATGTGTGTGAACGCAGGGATGTGGTATGAGCGGTTTGTGATTATCGTAACGACTCTTGCCCGGGATTTCCTGCCGGGGCAGTGGGGATATTACAGTCCGACTTGGGTGGAGAAGGCGACTTTTCTGGGGACCTTTGGCTTGTTTCTGATGTTGTTTTTGCTGTTCATGCGGTTTTTGCCGGTGATTGCGATCGCGGAAGTGAAAGGCGTCTTGCCGGAAGCGGACCCGCATTACGAGGGTGACAAGAAGAAGAAGGACCAAAACAAATAGAGGGCTAATTTATGGCAGGGACGGACACAATGGGCAAAGAGATGGTTCCCCCGGATGACGGGGCGGATCGGGTTTCAGGTGCCATTGCGTCCCGTTTGGGAGGGGGCGGGCGTGAAAGGACACGAGCGCATCGGCCTTACGGCCATATTGCCGAGTTTGACAGCGCGCGGGCGGTGTATGAGGCGGCAAAGAAGATGCGGGATGCCGGGTTTAAGAAGTGGGATGTGCATTCGCCCTATCCGATCCATGGCATGGACGAAGCAATGGGACTTGGGAAGTCGATTTTGTCGTGGCTGGTGTTCTTTGGGGGCGCATTTGGATTTTTTATCGCGGTGGTCTTAGCGGGGTTCACGCAGGTATCGCTGTACCCCACGATTGTGCAGGCCAAGCCAGCGAACTGGAACACCATTCCGGCCTTTTTTCCGATCATGTTTGAGCTGACGGTGTTGTTTTCGGCCTTTACCGTCTTGACGGGAATCTTGCTTTTGAATCAGCTGCCTCGCTTCAATCATCCGCTATTCAACTCGGAGCGATTTTCGAGATTTTCTGATGATGGATTCTTTATTTCGGTGGAGGTAACCGATCCGTTGTATTCGAAGGAGGCGACGCCCGAGTTTTTGGAATCGATTGGAGCGACGGCAGTGGAGTTGGTGGCACACGACGACGATTAGGAATTTTGAATTGATGCGATACGCCTATCTGACAGCGTTTTTGGTGGGGATCCTGATCTTTTTCTGGGCGGGATTTCGCGGATCCAAGTTTGTATTGCCACCGTGGGAAGTGTTTCCTGACATGGACCGGCAGCTGAAAGTGATGTATCAGAAGCCGAGCGATTTTTTTGCGAATGGGATGGCAAGTCGGGTGCCCGTTGATGGCACGGTGCCGATGGGATTTTCGGTGCCGGATCAGCTGGCGGGCCTGGGGCCGGCGATTGCGGGCGGATTTACGCAAGGTCAAGATTATTTCAACAGTGGCGCGATGGGCGATTATTTTGGTGATGGGATGCCGGAGGAAGTGGAAGTGACGCCGGCTTTTATCAAGCGAGGGAAGGAGCGTTTTGAACTGAACTGTGCGGTTTGTCATGGGGTATCGGGGGATGGCAAAGGTGCGGTATCGAATTACTGGCCGACTCCGATTGCGAATTTGCATGAGTTGCGATTGACGGATCGGGCGGTGACGCCGGACGGTTCGATTTATTGGACGATCACACACGGGAAGGGTTTGATGGGGCCATACGGCGGGAACATTACCGTTGAGGATCGTTGGGCGATCGTGGCTTATGTAAGAGCGCTTCAGAAGGCGCAGCCGGCGGGAGCGGTGCCGGAAGGAGCGGTGGATGCTGTGGCGGCGACCGCGGCTCAGGTGGAAGCGGCGGCGGAGTCAGAAGAGAGGGCGGAGGTGGCCGCTGAAGCGGATGCACTTCAAGCAGAAGGGGTGAACTAGCGGAAGAGAATTTACGAACAGGAGAATGGGGCATCACAAAGACATCAATGAATTGCCGCCGGACGGGGAGACGTTCGACATTACGAGAATTGCGAAGCTGAACCTTTTGTTGTTTTGGGTTGGCTTGCTGGCCTTGGCAGGGTGCGTGGTGGCGTTTGTCATTCCGGCGACGCGTCCGTCGATGTCTTACTCTTGGTTGTTTGGATTCGTGTGTTTCTTCACGATAGCACTTGGCGGAATCTTCTGGACGATGCTCCATCATGCGACGAATTCGGGATGGGGAGTGGCGGTGCGCCGGATGATGGAGAATGTGGGACGGATGTTGCCTTGGGTGGCGATATTTTTCGTTCCGCTCTTTGTTCCTGATGTGCGGGAATCTTTGTGGGAATGGATGTCTGAGCGGAAAGTGATGGTGGAGAAGGCGCGGGACTATGCGGCGAGTCACATGGAGGAATACACGGCGAAGTGGCAGGAGGATCTGGATAGGGCGGAAGCGGCGCTGGCGGAAGTGAAGCAGAAAGCGGAGGCAGGGATGGCGAACGCTTCTCCAGGCGAGAAGGCGTTTTTGGAGGACAAGTTGGCGTATGAAGAGCGGCGAGTGGCGGACTTAAAGGATTCGAAACCGACCGCGTATTCGGTTGAGCACCACAACATGGTGGTGGAACAACACAAAGCGTTGCTGGCCCACAAAGCGGGCTATTTGAATATGGGTTTTTGGGTGTTTCGGATGGTTGTTTACTTCCTGGCACTTACTTGGGTGATTCGCACTTTACGTGGGTGGTCGGTGAAGCAGGACATTGACGGTGATTGGAAATACACCCGGAAGGCGCGGAAGTGGAGTTGCGGGTTCATTCCGATCTTTGGAGTGGCGTTGACCTTTGCGGTGATCGACTGGCTGATGTGCCTGGACTACACGTGGTTTTCGACGATGTGGGGGGTGTATATCTTTGCCGGAACGGCGGGCGCATCGATGGCGGTGATTATCCTTTTAGTGACTTTCGTTCGGAGTCATGGGTATTTGAAAGACGTCGTGACGGATGAGCACTATCATGCGATGGGCAAGCTGATGGTTGCGGTTGTGGTGTTCTGGGGATACATCGCGTTCAGCCAATATTTTCTTTACTGGTATGCGAATATTACGGAAGAAACGCGTTTCTATCTACTTCGGAACACTGGCGGGTGGTGGTACATGAGTTTGATTCTCGTGGTGGGACATTTCTTTGTTCCGTTTCTTGGGTTGTTGCGTCGGGGGGCGAAGAAGTCGCCGCGGGTATTGTGCGCGTTTGCGGTGTGGGTGTTAGTGATGCATTTCATTGACATGTATTGGATTGTGATTCCGGAGCGTGGACCATCGCTTGACGAGAGCTTTCTCATCCCGGGGGCCTTTATACTAGACATTCTCGCGTTCATCGGGATTGGCGCGATGGTGGCTTATCTATTTCTGCGTTTGCTGGGCAAGGACAGCCTGTATCCCTGTCGAGATCCGCGTCTTGATGAATCTGTGAATCTTGTGAATTGAAGCAGTAACTCATGTCGGACCGAGCTGAAGACACTCCATTGAACCGTTTCGTCGCCTTTTGGTGGGCGCTAGCGGTGTTTTTATCGTTTGGGGTATTGACGGTTTTGGTGGCGGGATCTCGTTCATGTGCAGGCGGGAGTGCGATGGACGGTTATGATGCGTTGGTGGTAAAGGAGCGGGATGCGAAACTGACGGCGGTCATGGGGGCGCAGGCAGAAGCGATGGCGGGCAGTGCGGTTCCGATTTCCGATGCCATTGACACGGCCGCGAAGGAATTATCGGCGATGAAACCGACTGTGACGGAAGTACCGATACCGGGATCAGCTGCGGCGATGGGGGGAGCAGCTGTGGTGGTTGTGGAAGAAGAGGAGACGGTGGTGGAGGCCGGAGGAGAAGAAGTGGAGGGAGTAGAGGGAGAAGGCGCCGGCGACGGGGAGGAAGTCGAAGGGAGCGAGTAATCGAAATTTTTGGAATGACCACGGAAGACAACAGCACCCTAGAGAGTGAAGGCATGGGCGCGAGCGATGCGAAGCTGAGGGCTTACATTGATTCGACGACCCGGCTGCCGGTATTGTTTTTCTTCACGAGCGCGGCGGTTTGGTTGGTGCTTTCTGCGATTCTGGGTGTGATCGCTTCCACGTCGCTCAAGAGTTCAGCCTTTATGCCGATTGTTTTCACGTGGTTCAACGAGACGATCTGGGTAGTGAACTGGGTGCAGTTGGACTGGTATCAACTGTTGGGATATGGGCGGGTTTATCCGGCGTTCATGAGTGCGTTGATTTATGGCTGGGGGATCCAGGCGGGCATTGGTGCGGGATTGTGGATTATGGCACGGCTATGCCGTGTTCCGTTTCGGAACACGTTGACGCTGATTGTCGCGGGGCACCTTTGGAATCTCGGGGTGACGATGGGCGTGGTATCATTGATTTTTGGGAGTGGCACATCGGTGCCTTGGCTTGATTTCCCGTTTTTCGTCTGGCCCTTCCTGTTGGCTGCCTATGTGGTGGTGACGGTTTGGATTGTCGTGATGTTTCGTTCCCGGCGGCCTGGGCCGGTGTATGTATCGCAGTGGTATTTAATGGCGGCGTTTTTGGTATTTCCGTGGCTTTATTTGACGGCGAACCTTTTTTTGCATGCCTTTGATGGATCGGCGGTGATGGGGGCCGCGATCGGAGCGTGGTATTCGAGTGCCTTGTTGTATTTGTGGTTTGTGCCCGTGGCCTTGGCGGTGGCTTACTACCTTGTGCCCAAGATATTGGGTCGTCCTATCTACAGTAATATTCTTACTCAGTTAGGGTTTTGGTCGATGTTTGCTTTGGCTGGGTGGACAGGGATGCAGCGATATCTCGGTGGTCCATTGCCGGCTTGGATGCCTGCGGTGGGTGCGGCGGCCGCGATTGGGATGGTATTACCGATGATGGTCGTGACGGCGAACTTGTATATGACCGTGCGGAGTCAGATGGGATACATGCAATACAGTCCGACGCTTCGTTTTACGATGTTTGGGTTACTGGGGTTGGTTCTCATGGTTTTGGTTGGGGCGGCGATGTCTTTTTTTGATTTTAGCAAGTTTTTGCAGTTCACGATGGCGGTTGAGAGTTTTGAAATGGCGGGGCTGTATTGGTTTTTCAGCATGACTATGTTTGCGGCATTCTATTTTATCGGGCCGCGGGTGACGGGTTGTGAGTGGCTGTCGCGTGGGATGATTCGCTGGCATTTTTGGTTTTCCGCGTATGGAAGCATCGTATTGGTGGTTTGGTTGCTTGTGGGAGGGATCTCTCAGGGGGCGGCCTTGTATGCGTGGGATAAGCCGGTTTCGGTGGCGGTGGAGCTAGTGAAAATTCATATCGCGGCGGAAGCGATTGCTTGGATCATGATCATTATCTCGAACTTGATGTTTTTATTCCACACTGGTTTGATGTGTTTGCGGTTGGGACGTCGCTCGGGCATTGAGCCGACCTTGATTCATGATTTGCCGGAGGGGGTAGTGGGACCGGAGGCGATGGCAACGGAAGGAGCCTCGGTATCGTAATTTAGACACGGATGGACGAACTACGTAAATTTACCATCAAGTTGGCGCTCTGTTTTGGGCTGCCTTGGCTATTTCTGATCGTGCTGCCGTGGTTCTGGTTGAGTAGTTTGGAACCGGTTCCATATGGAGAGGACGATGAAGAATTTGTCGGATCATCGTATCCTCCCGGTGAGTCTGGCTTGCACCTGGTGGGCCAGCGGGTTTTTGCGGCGGAAGGATGTGCGTATTGTCATACGCAGATGGTTCGGCCCACGTATGCGGGTTCGGATATTTGGAGGGGATGGGGTGGGCGTTCCGAAGGTGGATTTGCCCGTTCGACGCGGCCGCGTGATTATTTTGGCGAGCCGATCGCCCTGCTGGGGGCGCGGCGTTATGGATCTGATTTGAGCAACGTGGGGTGGCGTCGACCTGATGCTGCGTGGTTGCATGAGATGTTATATGATCCGATTGCGTATGGTGAAGTAACGAACAAGCCGACTTATGCTCATCTCTATGTGGAACGTAGAGTGGAGAGTGCACCGGCAGATGATGCGGTAAGGGTTTGGATTGACGAGGAGACTGGCGAGGAATACGAGGCGGTTCCCACCAGTGAGGCGAAGGCTTTGGTAGACTATTTGCTGTCCCTTAAGAAGGATTACCGGGTGCCCGTGGCGCTTGTGGACGGCAGCGGATCGTAATCATTAAATGAGCATTATGAGCAGCAGCGACGGACCTGACCTACGAGACATTGACACTCAGCATCATGCGAGTATTGCCGAGGTCCATGGGTCAGTAAAGCGTGAGAAGAGTGAGCCGACGATCAGTCAGGCACCGGTGACGGGGGGCGTATTGTTGGCAGGCGCATTAATACTCATGATTTCGGCGGCTTATCTTGGAACCACGAGTGGAGGGTTTCGCAATGACAACCTGTATTCGGTGACTGGCAAGTATACGCCCGCACCTCCTCCCGGCGGGGGCGAGGGGATGGGTGAAGAGGTTGAAATGACGCCGGAGGTGTGGTTGGCGAAGGGGAAAAAGGTGTATAACAACTGCATGGCGTGTCACCAGGCGAATGGCGGGGGACTTCCTCCGCAGTTTCCTCCGCTGGAGGGTTCGGAGTGGGTGATCAACGGGACGGAGCGATTGGCGATGATTATATTGAAGGCGGTTCAGGGTCCGTTGATGGTAAAGGGTCAGCAATATAATCAGCTGATGGCTTATGTGGGGGAGCAGAATTTGAGCGACAAAGAAATTGCACAGGTGATGAGTTTCATCAGGAATGAGTGGGGCAATTCGGGGAGTTTTGTGACTCCTGCGATGGTGGCTTACGCCCGGGAAAAATATGCGTATAAGAATGAGCCGTGGGTGGCCGCGGAACTGGAAGAGGTTCCCATCGACGCCATGTTGCCGGGGCCAGAGGTTGATCCAGCTGATCCCGCGACCTTCGAAGCCTTTAATCAGTAGACCAATTTTTTGACAGGACCAGAGTATTCGAGCAAACGGACCCAAGAGAGGGTGTCTTAACACAGAGAAGAAAATGAGTGCCACCGCAGCAGCAACCGATGGTGATCACACCGCGGATCATGCCCACGACGATCACCACGCGATATCGTTTTGGCGACAGTATATTTTTTCGACAGACCACAAGATTATCGGGATCCAGTATGGGTTCACATCCTTAGTCTTTCTGGCGATCGGATTTTTTCTCATGATGCTAATGCGGTGGAGCATTGCGTTTCCGGGGCAGCCGATTCCGTTGATTGGAGGCTTGTTTGGGGAGACGTGGGCACCCGGGGGGGCAATGAGTGGGGACTTGTACAACATGTTTGGTGCGATGCACGGGACGATCATGATTTTCCTGGGAGTGGTTCCTTTGGCATTTGGGGCCTTTGGCAACTATGTCACGCCGCTTCAAATCGGGGCGCCGGACATGGCGTTTCCGCGGATGAATATGGCGAGCTATTGGCTCTATTTTTTGGGTGGTTTGATGATGTTTGCGAGTTTCTTTGTGGATTCGGGAGCGGCCAAGGTAGGTTGGACGAATTACTCTCCGTTAGCGACGACGGCAGATTTAGGGTATGCGTCGATTTTTTGGACAGGACAGACGCTGTGGCTATTGGCGATGGTATTCTTAATTTCGTCGTCGCTATTAGGGGCGGTGAACTTCATCACCACGATTATCAATCTGCGCGCAAAAGGGCTGACGTGGATGCGTCTTCCGTTCTTTGTGTGGGCGATGCTGGTCACGGGATTCCTTTTGCTGCTTGCGTTTCCGCCCCTGGAGGTGGCGGCGATCATGCAGTTAATGGATCGACTAGTCGGGACCAGTTTTTTCTTACCCACCGGCTTATATGTCGGCGGCGAACAGGTGGACATCGCTGGAGGTGGTAATCCGCTTTTGTATCAGCACTTATTTTGGTTCCTGGGTCATCCAGAAGTGTACGTATTGATTCTGCCGGCCATAGCGATTGTGGGGGAGATCATTCCGAACAACACTCGCAAGCCACTATGGGGATACAAATCGATGGTGTATGCGGTGATGGTGCTCGGTTTTTTGAGTTTCATTGTATGGGCGCACCACATGTATATGACTGGTATGGGGGCGGGCGTGAGCACTTTTTTCCAGACCACGACGGTGTTAATTTCGGTGCCCTCGGTGATCTTGATCACGTCATTGATCATTTCCCTATGGGGAGGATCGATTCGGTTCACCATGCCAATGTTGTGGGCGGTCACCTTTTTGCCAATGTTTGGGATTGGAGGACTGACTGGATTGCCATTGGCGTTCAACGAGATTGATTTGTATTTGCACGACACGTATTACGTGATCGGGCATTTCCATTACGTGGTGGCGCCGGGGACTCTGTTTGCGATGTTCGCCGGCATTTATTTCTGGTTTCCGAAGATGACGGGCCGCTACATGGGGAATGTTCTTGGTCACTTACATTTCTGGCCGTCTCTCCTGGCAATGAACGGTTTATTTATGCCGATGATGATTCAGGGGATGGCGGGGTTCCACCGTCGGGCATTTGACGGTGGTGTGGCTTATGAGGCAACCACCGAAAAGTGGATGTGGTTAAACCATGTTATGTCTTGGTCGGCGTGGATTTTGGCGATTGCCCAGATCCCATTTGTCATCAATGTATTTCGGAGCATTCGGCACGGTAAGAAGTGCGAATCTGACAATCCCTGGAAAGCGACGACCTTGGATTGGCAGACCCCGACACCACCACCACATGGCAATTTCCTGAAGGAGCCGGTGGTGTATCGCGGTCCTTACGAATACAGCGTTCCAGGCGCGATCGATGATTTTTGTCCGCAGAACGCATCGGATGATGAGTTGGATTGGGAGGGGGTTGCGAACGAGAAGGAGGGCAAGAGCGAGGCCACGGTGGCTGTGTCCTGAGATGCTCGGAGAAATTTAGTCTTTAGTAAGCGAGATGGAGATACCTTACACGGTTACGGCGCGAACGGATACGGGCCTATGGAATGCCAAGATTGGGATCTGGTTATTCCTCGCGTCCGAAGTGATGTTGTTTGGGGGCTTGTTTTCGGGGTATGTGTTTTTGCGGATTGGAATCGGTGATATCGACAATCCCTGGCCGGAGCGGCAGCTGCCTATTTTACCCGGCTTTATCAATACTCTCGTTTTGATTGGATCGAGTGTGTTGGTGGTATTTGCTTGGGCATCGTTGAAGATGCGGAACTATGCGAAGTATCAGATCTACATGGTGGGGGTTCTCGTATGTGCGCTGGCATTTCTTGTAATCAAGTCGGTGGAATATTACGGCAAGTTTACCCATTACGGGATCAAGCTATCCGACCAGACGATATTCGAGGGATACGTTAAGAAGGATAACATTGAGTTTGAGGCTACGGATTTGCTCTTGGATCCGCGGCAGACCCGGTTGAATATATTGGAAGGTTTGAAGGCGGGGCAGGAGCCTTTATTCAAAACGCCGGATGGGGAAGAGATTCTACTGGATACGGCGTGGCTTCGATCTTACCGGGTGGAGGCGCGAAATGCCCTGGTCGAAGCGCAGCGTGCCGAGGTCGAGGCGGCTGAAGCCGAGGGGCGAGTCGCGAATCCGCCGAAGCAATTGGAGCGATTGAAGCTTACGGCAGTCAAGCCGTTGCAGTTTGCGTTTAACCCGCGGCGTGTGCGGACTTACGCCGATGGTTTGGTTGTTTATCAGGATCAGCACTCGGTAGAAGGGACGCTAATTGATGACAGCATTGTTTTTGAGGTGCACGACATCAATTTGCAGGCGGTCAAAGATCAAGAGAATGCCTTGGCGTGGCAATTCGTTGATGATGGGATCAAAGAGCAATTTTTCGATCACCAAGCGAAGGTTTTGAAAGACACCGAGGCGCGCGGGGTCCGTCCAGATCCTTATGAGCTGAATGTCCTGAAACATGTTCATGGGCATGCGCGCGAGCCGGTTTCCGGCGAATTGAAGGAGGGTGGAGGAGATGGTGGTGCTCCAGGAGTTGGGGTTGAAAGCGAGCCTTCCGAAGCGGATGAGACGGTGCCGAAGCCGGAGACCGGTGGAGAGACAGAAGGTGTCTCGCCGGAGGGTGCGCACGGGAAGGAAGGGCATCATGCCGAAGAGAGTTATCCTTTAGTGAAGATTCCTCGGGCGCTGAAGTTGTTTTTGTCGAACCATGGGCCGGCATACAATACGTATTACGCGATCTACTTCACGATGACCGGGCTCCATGGATTGCACGTGATCGGTGGGGCATTGGTTCTGGCGTATTTTCTTCTCTTCAACAAGAGGCTTTACCAGCAGAATCCCGAGCATCTAGCGAATCGGGTCGAGGTGGGTGGATTGTTTTGGCACTTTGTCGATCTTGTATGGATTTTCTTATTTCCAATTATGTATCTCATGTGATGCGGGAACGTAATGTTAGTTGAGCGAAATCATTCTTGAATAGGAAGCAGAAGAAAGAAAATGGCTGATTCGCCGGAAGAAATTCAGAAGCATTTACGGACTTACCTTTACGTCTTTTACGCTTTGATCGTGGGGACCCTCATCACGGTGGGTGCTTACTTGTATATCGATTTGGGTGGAGAAGGTTTTTCGGTGGGGGATGCAGTTCTCGGTTTGATGATTGCGACGGCGAAGGCAAGTTTAGTGTGCTTATTTTTCATGCATTTGAATCATGAGAAATCACTGATATACAAATTTTTGGTATTCACGTTTTTCTTTTTTTTGGGGCTGATGTTTTTGAGTTTGTTTGCGTTGTGGAACCCGATTCAGGAGATTCTAGGTGTACAAGGATGATAATCTGAGGATAAAATGTCGTTAAAGGGTTTCCACGTATTGTTTATTATACTTTCAGTGCTGTGCACTTTGGGATTTGCCGCATGGTGTTTCCTGACGCCCTACGAATTTCCAGGTGTGCGAACGACGGGGTATGTGAGCGGGGCTTTGGGGGTTGGATTATCGCTTTATGGTGCGTGGTTTGTGTGGAAGAAAGCGGGAAAGCTGATTACTTAACAAGGACTAGAAGATGAGCAGTCTATTAGCAGGAACAGTCCAGCCCCTCATCGCCTGTGCGACCTGTATGGGGGATGCCAACAGCCCAGTGGTTCAGGGTTTCAACTTTGCGGTGCTCTTGATGTTGGGGATCCTGGTCCTCGTGCTCGGCAGTTTTTTGAGTTTCATTCGGTATCTCGCTCGTCGGCAGAAGGATGCTTTGTTGTTGATTGAAGAGAGCAGCGAACGGTCGCGGGGGCGAACTCGGCGTTAAACCTTAGGAGGAAATAATCGTGTTTAGTATCAATAAACTTCTTGGGCTTCCGGAACTATCGTCCGTTCATGGAGCGATGGTTGACCACATGTTAGAGATTGTGCACTGGTTCATGCTTGTGCTGGGCGTGGGTTGGACAATTTTCTTTTTTTACGTTTTATGGCGATATCGTCAGCGGCGGAATCCAGACGCGAATTACAAGGGGGTGCAGTCCCACATGTCGACACATGCGGAGGTGATGGTGGTGGTTGTGGAAGTTGTCTTGTTGCTTGGATTTGCCTTCCCGCTGTGGGCCAATCGATCGGAGGGGTTTCCGGTGGGGCCTGAGGTGGTTCGGGTGCGGGCGGTTGGGGAGCAGTTTTTGTGGACCTTTCATTACCCTGGTCCGGATGCAGTGTTTGGGCGGGTGGATCCGCGTTTGTATTCGCCGACTAACCCGGCAGGTATTGATGGCGATGATCCGAATGGCAAAGACGATTTTTACGTGCAAGGGAGGCTCCGAATGCCGGTGGACCGTCCGATTATTGTGCAGGTGACCTCGAAGGATGTGATTCATGGTTTGGCGCTAGGGCCGATGCGGATTCAGCAGGACGCGATTCCGGGCCAAGAGGTGCCGATGTGGTTCACGCCGAACCGGATTTCGGAGGGTGATATTATTTGCGCCCAGCTCTGTGGTGCGGGCCATGCGACGATGTATGCATCATTCGAAGTGATGTCGGACGAAGACTATGAAAATTGGGTTGCAAGCCGTGCACCGGCTCCAGAGAGCGATGCTGGTGATGGATTGGCGGACGCGGCTGAACCGGTGGCGGCTCGCTAGGGCAAGGTTTCGGGAGTCAGTCAACTTCGGCTTTCACTCGGCAGGTGCGTCCGAACGGGTATCGGCATCCGTTGCCATGGGGGGGGAAGTAGACCAATGAGAGTGCGCGCAGCAGGATTCCATCGTTACGTGATTGTCGTCATTTTGTTTGCGGTGATGCTGATTTGGTGGGGCGCGGCGACGACAACGACCAACGCGGGTATGGTGTTTGCTGATTGGCCCTTGAGTCAGGGATCGCTTAATCCTCCAGGTTGGTTACACATTCCTCCGTTCATGTGGGAGCATGGTCATCGTTTGATTGCCACGGCGGTAGGTTTGCTGACTGCCGGAATGTTTGCCTGGTGTTTTATATCCAGCTGGAAACGTGCGCTGGAGTTTGTCTTATTGCTGGCCGGTTTAGGAGCAATTGTGGGATTTCTGGGCCGGGGCGCGGGGATTCGGCGAATGGGGGAAGACGGGCATGTCTTCTGGTTTTGGGCAGCGGCGATTGTGGGGACGGGTGCGTTGGTGTGGCTGATTGTTTTCCTGTTGAGAAAGAATCTCTCCATGGTGACGAAGTTAAGCGGATTGGCATTAATGGTGGTTTCGCTGCAAGCAGTGTTGGGTGGTTTGCGGGTGACTGAGATCTCGGACACCTTTGCAGTGATGCACGGGTGTTTAGCGCAAGGATTCTTTTGTTTGTTGATCTTGATTGCGATGATGAGTTCGAGGCGCTGGACGGCGTATACGAAGGAGACGCTTGGGGAGCGGCAACTTCATGGTTTGAGGACGCGGACCTTGGGATTGTTGGTCGCGGTGTTTGGACAGCTCATTCTCGGGGCGACGATGCGGCACACCCATCGCTTGGGATTAGCCGATGACGGTATCCTGACGACGGGTGGAGTCTTGTTTCCTGGTTTCGGTGATTTTGATCTTGGGATTTTGTTTTCTCACAAGGTTTGGGCATTGGTGGTGCTGGCGGTATCGACAGCGGTGTCGGTTTTTGCGACCCGTCGCCTGGGTGATCATCCGTCATTGCGTCGCCACTCCTATTGGATTGTGGGTTTGGTGGTGGTGCAGTTGGGTCTTGGTGCCCTAGTGATCGCGAGTGGTAAGGGATTTTGGATCACGAACTTCCATGTTTTGACGGGCCTGACCATTTTAGCGTTGACCTTTGCGCTCGCCGTGCGGAGTTTTGCCGCGACGAAGCGTTCGGTGCGGGGAGAGCGGGGGCGTGCAAGGGTGGGGGGAGAAGTTGTGGAGCGGGTGGAAACGGTTGAAGTGGGGGTAGTGTAATGGGAGACGAGTGGGTGGCAACCAATCGAGAAGAGTCCGAGGCGGTCAGTGTGAGCCGCAGTGATTTGATGGTGTTGACGAAGGCCCGTCTCAGTTTGCTCGTGGTGGTAACGACTTTCTTTGGTTTTTTGTTGGCTTCGCGCGGTTCGTTTGAATGGATTTTACTGGTGCACACGCTGGTCGGTACTGGATTGACGGCTTTTGGCTCGGCGGTTTTCAACCAGTTGATGGAAATTGACAGCGACAAGCGCATGCGTCGGACGGCGGATCGGCCGTTGCCTGCCGGCCGTGTGCCAGCATCCGTGGCCTTCATTATTGGATGGGTTTTAGCGGGCTTTGGCGTCGTGCATCTGGCTTTGAAGGTGAACGTGCAGGCATCATTCTTAGCGGCATTGACTCTTGTCATTTATCTTTTTGTATATACGCCGATGAAGCGGCGATCGTCGTGGAACACGCTGGTTGGGGCGGTGGCGGGCGGTGTGCCTCCGGTCATTGGTTGGGTAGCTGGCGGGGGTGGATACGGGGTGGAGGCTGCTTTTCTGTTTGCGCTTTTGTTTTTGTGGCAGCTTCCGCACTTTTTGGCGATCAACTGGATTTACCGGGAAGAGTATGTGCGCGGGGGATTTGTGATGTGGTCGAATGATGATGCGAGCGGGGCGAGGACCTCTGCATTGGCTTTGCTGTTTTCGATCATGCTGACGGCATTGTTGGCGTTTCCCTACCTATTGGGGTTTGGAGGTTGGATCTCTTTGGTGGGTGGACTCTTATTTGGTGCTCTGATGGTGTGGATGGCTTGGAAGTTCAGGCGGGCGAGGGATCGGAAGTCTGCGCGACGGTTGTTTTTTTACACGCTTATGTATCTGCCGCTGGTATTTCTGGTGTTGGTGATATCTTGGAAATAGTCTGAACGTCATTGGGACGCGTATTCATGAAGGAAGGAGACATGAAAGATGGCTTGGAGAATCAAGGAGGGGCAGCGAGTGGCGTCATGGACGCGCGGGCTGGGAGTGCTAGTGGTTTAAACCCCAAACTCGTGACAGTAGCGGCAATAGTCGCTTTGATGCTTGGGGGAATCCTCGTGGCGTACAACTATCATTTACGCAATGTGCGGGAACGATATGTGGCAGCGCCACCGAAGATTGGTGAGCTCATGGCTTATTTAGAGGCTACCAACCGAACCGGTGAGGACGTTTCGTTGGAGGCGTTGAAAGGGAAGGTTTGGCTTTGCAGCTACATTTTTACGGATTGCCCGGCGCAGTGTTTGGGAATCGCGGCGGAGATGAAGCGTGTTTATGAGGAGTTTGGCAACAACGATCGGTTTCATCTCGTGAGTGTTAGTGTCAATCCGGAGGGGGACACGCCGGAGAAGATGGATGCGTTTGTCAAGCAGCATGGGGTGGATGTTCCGCAGTGGTGGTTTTTGACCGGAAACGAAGAGCGCATTCATCAATACATGAGCCGGTATTTCAAGTTTTCTCGAGTGGAAGAGAATACTGATCCCCAGGTGATTGCGACGCAGGGGCAGTTCAGTCATGATGCCCATGTGGCGCTTGTGGACGGCGAGGGGCGCATCCGGGGATATTATAACTTGTTGGACTTCGATTTCCGCGATGAACAGGCGGCCAAGCTCGAGCGGGACTTGCGCTGGATACTCGACGAGGAGATGGGAGACAAGCAGTGACGGTCTCGGATCTCCCGGCATTGAATGCCTCCTTGAACTCTGTGTGCACTCTCCTGCTTGTGCTCGGGTTCATTTTCGTAAAGCGAGATCGGAAGCGGGCACACGTTATTTGTATGATCTCAGCTCTAGCGGTTTCGGCAGCTTTTTTGGTTTCTTATTTGATCTATCATTATCATGTGGGCAGCGTGAAATTCACTGCAGAGGGGGTGGTGCGACCGGTATACTTTTTCATTTTGATCAGTCACATCCTCCTAGCGATGGTGTTGCCTGTTTTGGTGGTGTTGACGGTGGTGCCGGCTGCGCGTCTTCGATTTGACCGGCATCGTCGAGTGGCACGTTGGACGTGGCCCGTTTGGATGTATGTATCGGTGACGGGTGTATTGGTTTACCTGATGTTGTATGTCTGGTATCCACCGAGTACGTGAGGCGGAGATGATGGGAGGACGGTGATCTCATTTGCCGGGGGCGGAGGCAGGGCCTAGACTAGGAGGCAATGACGAGACGGAAGAGATACCTAGTACCGGTGCCTTTCCTGGTAGTTTTCTGGTTGATTGCCTGGGAGGTTGAGGGAGCTCTTGAGTTCAAGACCTTGGAGGCAGAGCACCAGGCGAAGGCGGAGGATGATGTGTTCAACGTGGTTTTCCCATTTGTGAACCGGGGGGATGAGCCGGTGAGGATTACGAAGATTGAGTCTTCGTGCGGATGTTTGAAGGCCGAGGTGAGTGCCAAGGTAATTGCGCCGGGTGAGGAAGGGGTGGTTAAGGGATTGTTCAACCTTGGGGCGGCGACAGGTGAGAACGAAAAGTATTTGACTGTCAGGACGGACGAGAAAGGTGCTGAGCCATACGAATTGGTGACGCGGGTACTTGTGCCAGAGATCGTGACGATTGATCCGAAGATACTAAGTTGGGGAATTGGTGAGGAGCCGGAAGAGAGGATCTTCGAGTTTAAAGTGAAACGCGAGGAGCCGATCCGGGTGGTTGATGTGTCCAGTTCGCGAAGAGAGTTTGCTCTTGAATGGGAAACGATCGAAGAGGGAAGGAGATACCGCATCAAACTGAAGCCGGAAACAACGGAGAAGGCGTTGCTCGGG